>SVMB01000016.1 GCA_015067675.1 Oscillospiraceae bacterium | reverse complement strand
TGCCTCGGGAACGGCATAGAAGCCGCCGCCGTAGAAACGGGCATTGGCGGCGACGATGATGGCGTATTCGCCTTCCTGACGTTCACCGTCGATTTCAAGGGTATAAGGCGTGTTGATCTTTTTAAAAAAGTTGACGATGACCGATATAACATAGGCCAACATACCGGAAACGGGGAGTTTGCGTTTGTTTTCGTGGGTCCACTGGGCGATACGGGCGTCAAAACCGGAGTTGCAGATGTTGATGGAATAGCGATCGTTGACCGCCAGCACATCCAGCGGCAGGGCCTGTCCGTCAATCTGCGCGGCAAAGTCCCGCAGACACTCGCGCTTGTCAAAGATCTTCACGAAATCGTTGCCGGTACCGCAGGGAACGCAGGCAACCTCGGCGTTTGCATGACCCATGGCGCCGTTGACCACCTCGCACAGAGTACCGTCGCCGCCGCAGGAATAGAAGCGGCAGATTTCGGGGGCATACTGTGCTGCCAGCGTGTCGGTAAGGGTATGAGCATGCCCGGGATGTTCGGTGCGGTGGATTTCATGAATGCGGTCGCCGACGGCGCGGCGGATTTCGTCACACAGTTCTGCGGTGGAATCCCGGTGGCCGGCAGCCGGATTGACGATGAAGATATGTCGCATAGTCCCGTTTCCCCTTGCGTTTTGTCTGTTTAGAAGTACATGTATAGATTGCAGCGGATCATGCCGTTGTATAACTTACGTTTTTTGGATGCCTTGCGGCCAAAGGCCTGTTCAAACTGCTCGTCAGAGGAGATGACATAGAGTTTTGCGGCGGAATTGATCTGGCGGGAGAAGAATTTGATGGTGCGGCGGGCTGTTTCCAGATCGTCCAGACGCTCGCCGTAGGGCGGATTGGTCACAAGGGTTCCGGTGAAATCGTAGAGCTTTGTGCGGGAGGCATCGGCCTGGGTAAAGCGGATGAGACCACCCACACCTGCCTTGCGGGCATTGTCCCGGGCAAGCTCGACACAGGCGGGATCGATGTCGCGGCCTTCGATGTCGATGGGATCGCGGCGGATCAGGTCAAGCGCCTCGGCTCGGGCCTGAGAAAAGGCGTTTTCAGGCATGAACGCCCATTTCTCGGCATCAAAGCGGCGGTACTGGCCGGGTGCACGGTTGGTAGCCTTGAGAGCCGCTTCAATCGGGATGGTGCCGGAGCCGCAGAAGGGATCCATGAAGGGATCACGGCCGCGATAGCGGGCAAGATCCACCATAGCGCAGGCAAGCGTCTCGCGCAGGGGCGCAGCGTTGGACTTTTCGCGGTAACCGCGCTTGTGCAGACCTTCGCCGGAGCTGTCAAGGCAGACGGAAACCTCGTCGCCGAGGATGGAGAAGCGCACGCGGTAGGTTTCACCGGATTCGGGGAACCAGGAGATGTCCCGGGACTTCTGCAGGGAGGAGACGATGGCCTTTTTGATGATGCGCTGACAGTCGGGGATGCTGGCAAGCTTTGAGCGGATGCTGTAGCCGTCCACAGGAAAGGCGGCGTCGGCGGGCAGAAGGGATGCCCAGTCGGCGGCCTTGACACCCTCGAAGAGTGCGTCAAAGGTGTTGGCGTGGAACGTGCAGACCTCCAGCAGGATGCGTTCGGCGTAGCGCGACCAGAGATTGGCGCGCACAAGGGTGTTCAGATCACCCGTAAAGGTAACACGACCGTCGGCGGTCTGGACGTTTTCAAACCCCAGACGACGAAACTCATCGGCGGCGACGCCCTCGATGCCGAACAGGCACGGAGCAAGGAAACGGAATTCGTTCATATCGTTCTCTCTTTATCGTTCAAAAATCAGTTGTCGTAGAATTCGGCCACGATGCGGTCAACGTATTCTTTCAGGAAGCCCTGCTCGTAGGAATACTTGAGGATGGCATAGCGCGGACGCAGATCCTTGGCCTCCATCAGGCACTGACGGAAGGTCTCGCGGTCGATGTCCAGGTCACGGGGATGCATGGGAGAGCCGAGCTTGGCAAGCAGCGCGCGCACTTCGTCGGCCTTGGGCGGCACGATGTCCACGTGACCGTCAGCCACGGCCATTTCGTAAAAGCGGGCCATGACCACGGTGCACACACCCACGGAGTTGCCGTGCAGGGGATAGTCCTGACCGTTCTTGATCTTGTGGATGTCAAACCAGTGGGTCATGTGGTGCTCAGAACCCGACGCAGGACGGGTAACGGAGGAAAGGCCCATCGCCATACCGGCCAGACACAGCGCTTCTGCCAGACTCTGCATGGCATCGGGATCCTTCGCCGCCACAAGATCGATGCTGTCCACGCATTTCTTCACGGCATTCTCCATGAGCGCCGCGATGTGGGGGCAGTAATACTCGCCGCGTACCTTGTGGGCGAGCATCCAGTCGGACAGGGCGATGTATTTGCCGATGATGTCGCCGAAGCCGGCGCAGACCATGATCTGGGGCGCGGTGGCGAGAATCTCGGTATCGAGGATGACGGCGCGGGCGTAGTGGGCATAGAAGGTGACCTTGGAGCCGCGGCAGACGGTGGGCACGTTGTCACCTGCATAGCCGTCCATGGAGGGCGCGGTGCCCATGATGACGTAGGGCAGACCCAGACGGTTGCTGATGAAGCGGGTGGTATCGTTGATGGTACCGGAGCCCACGGCGATCATGAGGGACAGCGGTTCTTCGCTGGCCTCGATGAGGAGGGTACCGAAGGTTTTCTCGTTGGGGATGAGGTGATGATCGGGGAAAACGTAGGAGACGACGGGGGCCTCGGGCATATCCTCACGCAGCATCTGCTCGACTTCACGACCCAGCACTTCCCAGGTGTGGCAGTCGGCGACGATCATCACTTTACCATTTCCCTCACGGAAGGGACGGGCAACGCGGGTGATCTCGCGGCGCACGCCGCGGCCGATAAGCAGCTCACCGATGTTGATGGCGTGGGTACGGCCGCAGGGACAGTCATAGCTGATATTGGTCATCTCAGTGGGAGACATATGAAGCACTTTTTCGTACATTTCCATGGACGATATCTACCTTTCGGAACATCAGGATTTGAATTGCATCGAATACAGATGGCTGTCGCGCATGACAGCCTCCAGCGTGACAGGCTGACCCGCAAGTGTGCTCAGATCGGGGAGTCCGGCAAAGTCCACGACACGGCAGGTACTGTCGCCGAAGAGCTCACAGGATTCATACTGTCTGCCGTCGGCTGTGACCAAAGTAAGGACCATTCCGCCGGCGGCGGAGGTGGAGAAGTTGACGGTGAGGCGGCAGCCTTTGAAAATAAAGGGCTTGGTGCGCAGAAAACAGGGCTTGTAGGTGGAAGCAAGGGAGAAGAAGCCGTCGCGGCGGATTCCCCAGCGCTCCAGTACGATCGGGCGTACCCAGGAATTGCGGATGGCAAAGAGTGCGATTTCCTTTTCGGAACCGGGAATGGGCGCATCCACTTCGATCATGCCGTAGGCAGGGAAGCAGTTGCCATATGCCCAGTTGCAGTTGTCCTCGGGACCGGGGGTCATGAACGCCTCATCGCGGCGGTCAAAGTATTTGCCGTCACGGCTGGTCATGATGACGCAGTCGCTCAAAGCGGTACCGAAGCGGGGACTGAATGCCATGCGGTTTTTGCGGTGCTCGGGCGCGGGCAGATGATCAAAGCTCGGTGACCATTCACGGTGAATGTAACGGGTGGGGAATCCAATGCGGACGTGTTCCCCGCGGTAATAGGGCTGAATCTGGTTGGTATAAAGGGGAATATCTTCCTTGTCGGGAGCAAAGGTAATGCGTTCCGGGATTGTCCAAGTGACAAAATCCTTTGAAGTGGATACGCGGATATCGCGGATACCGGAATTGAGATCATCACCGGGCACGTCATGAAAGTCCCGCAGATAGCAGCGGTATTCCCCGGCCTCGGTATCCCAGAAAACGGTGTTCATGGAGTCAAACTTGCCTTTATTTGTAACAAGACCGCAGTAGGTGAAGTGGATGCCGTCGGCACTTGTGTAGCTGTGCAGACCGTAGGGTTCATTGCCGCCTCCGGAGCCGCGAAGCCCCTTGTAGCGTTCCCCGGCAGGACAGCCGGGGCGTTTGTCGATGAATACATAGAAGTTATCGTAGAAACGGTCATTGAGGATGATGTTATTGTCTGTGCTGCCCTCAAACTCGCACATGTTCAGCACCGGGCGATCCCAGTGGATACCGTCACGGCTTTCGGCATAGCACCAGAAGCCGGGCAGATTGTTGCAGAACTCGGTACCATCGGCGTTTGTCAGGCGGCTGCCGCGGTAGTACATACGGAAGAGGCCGTTATCCTCCACTACGACAAAATAGGAACAGCCGCTGCCCTCCCAGGGACGGTCACAGGAGAATACATCCCCGCGGTAGACCGGTGAATGCTGGACGATGCGGGCATTGGTTTGGGCAATGAGAAAGTCATCCCAGAAGAACTCTCTTCGGTTGTCGATCAGGATCGGCATCATAACAAAACCTCCTGAATAAGGGGATAGATACGATCAATGAGCAAAAAATGACATTGTCAGGGAAGCAGAACGCCGGATTCCACGGACCCTTCGGCGCTCTCCTGCAGGGACAGCCAGGCTGTGAGGATGTCGCGGGCGATGGTGGCGACGTTGTTGCCGGAGCCGCCGTGCTCGACGACAACGGCGATGGCGATCTGGGGATCCTCGGCGGGCGCCGCCAGCACGAATACACCGTGAGCGGTGCCGGTATCCACCTGCGCCGAACCGGTCTTACCGATGACGGAGATGGGGTAGTCGGCAAAGACCTTTGACGCAGTACCATCCTCGGTAACGCGGAGCATGCCTTCCAGTACGGCGTCGAGATTTTCCTGCGTAAAGTCCACTTTGGAGGCAATCTCAGGCTCCACCTCTTCGATGATGGTGCGGCTGTCGCCTGACATGACGGTTTTGACCAGATGGGCGTTGTAACGCACGCCGCCTCCGGCGATTGTGGCGATGTAGTTTGCCAGCTGGACAGGCGTGAAGAGGGAATCGGACTGACCGATGGCGGCCTGCAGGGTGTCACCGGCGTACCATTCGCCGTTTTTGCGTGCCTCGGGACCGGCAAGAGTACCGGCAGATTCGCCCAGCAGCTCTAACCCTGTCTTTTCACCCAGACCGAAGAGCCGGGCATATCGGTCCAGCGTATCAATGCCCATGAGTCGGCCGACTTCATAGAAGAAGTAGTTGCAGGAGTTCTGTAGCGCGCCGGCCACGTTGAGATTGCCGTGAGTCATGCCGCGGTCGCGGTAAATCCAGCAGCGGTAGACGTAGTCGGGAGCGTAGAAGTTATATACACCCTCGTCGCGGATGATGGTTTCGGGGGTGACGATTCCTTCCTGCAGCGCTGCGGTAGCGGTGACCATCTTGAAGACGGAGCCGGGGGGATAGGTACCGGACACGGCACGGTTGAGATAGGGGTTGAGCGGATCCTTGGAAAGTGTGGCGTAATCGGCGTTGAAGGTGGCAAGGTTGTAGGTGGGATAGGATGCGCTTGCCAGCACCTCGGAGGTACCGATGTCGATGACGACGGCGGCACCGCCGGCGGCATCGGTGGCAGAGGTGGTGGTGCGGATCTGCTCAATGCGGGCGGCCAGCGCATTTTCGGCGGCCTCCTGCAGAGCCAGGTCGATGGTCAGGTAGTAGTCATGTCCCTGTACCAGCGGCTTCTGGACAACCTCGGAGACGATCTGACCATCCTCGGAGATACCCTGGGTGATCACGCCGTCACTGCCTTTGAGGGTTTCTTCCAATGCCTTTTCCAGGCCGGAGAGTCCTACGCGGTCATTGAGCGCGTAGCCTGCATCCAGGTAGGTGTCCACTTCCTCGGCGGGAATGGGACCGACGCGCCCGAGCAGATGGGCAGCGTAGGCGGTATTATAGACGCGGGTATAGACCTTGGCGGTTTCCACGCCGGGACAGCCCAGCGAGAGAACAGCGGCAATGGTGTCGGTATCCGCGTTTTCAGCGATGACAAAGGGAGCGTAGACGGAAAATTCGGCGTTTTCCATATCATAGCGCACGCCTGCGATGCGCAGCGCTTCGGCGACGGTGAAGCTGTCGCTGATCTTGTAGCGCGCGCAGAGTCTGGCAAGCACTTCTTCGGCGGTGAGACCGGACTCCCACTCACGCTCGGAAAGAAATGCGGAAAGTGCTTTACGGTCGGCATCCTCCGCAGTGCCTGTGAAGCGCAGCGGAGCACCGGCGATGGGAAGGTGATGCTCGTAGCTGCGGCCGATCTCGTCAAGTGCTGCCGTAACCCGGCAGATGACACTGTTCTGGATGCTGCGGTCCCAGTCGGAGGCGTTGAAGCGCAGAACGGTGGTCAGCTCATTTGTGATGAGCGGTCTGCCGTAGCGGTCATACAGCTCACCGCGTACGGCTTCCTGCACCACCGTGCGGGTGGAGATGGCGTCAGCCTCTGCCTGTTCCAGCCAGGTCTGTCCCTGGGCAATCTGCAGACTCAGAAGCTGCACAACGTAATAGCCCATGATGCCCAGAAATACCAGCATCGCGACGCTCAAACGGAAGATGAAACGGGATTTATTCATGTGCGGGTCCTCCGGTGATGACCCAGCGTTCGGATGCGCCGGGGCGGCGGCATATCGGCTTCACGGCGGCTGTGCGTACCGAGACGATCCAGCAGCGTAAGCGGCGGATAGATAAGGAAATAGAGAAGCGCGGAAAACACCAGCGTCAGCAACAATTCACGCCAGTATCCGGCGAAGGTACCGCCGTACACAAACGCAGACAGGGCAAAACTGCCCAGATGCAGCAGCGCGAGCGCGGCAAGGCTTCCCAGAAAGGCAGTCAGCAGACTGCGGCGCAGATAGAGTTTGGTCAGCTGTCCTGCCAGTGCGCCCAGCAGGAAATAGAGACCGGCATACAGACAGATGCCGCCGGGACGGTTCATGTCCGCCATCAGTCCCAGGGCAAATCCGGTCCAGCCGCCGACCGCGGCGCCGCTGAGCACTCCTGCGGTGACGGCTGCCATCGGCAGCAGATCAAAGCCTGCACCGAAAAAGCGCAGGCGCAAACCAAAAGCAGACTGAAAGCCGAACAGCAGCAGGCAGAAGAGCAGCGTCAGCACTGCACGTACAACTTTCTTCATGGTACCTCCGTGATTCCCAGCAGGATATAGACGCTGGTCAGGGAGGAGAGGTCGGCGGCGGGTTCGACGATGGCATGGTAGCCGTTGCCGTCGGATTCCGGGAGCAGATCGATGACGGTGCCGACGATGAGCCCCTTGGGATAGACCGTGCCGCTGCCGGAGGTTTCAACGGTGTCACCGATGCGCAGTTCGGGATTTGCGGGCAGATAGGAAAAGCGGATTACACCCTGACGCATCAGATCAAAGCTGCCTTCCAGAACACCCACCTCACGGGTGGAAGAAACCAGCGCGCCGATGCGGCTGTCGGTGGCGGTGATGCAGGAGATACGCGCCCAGTTGACGCCAACTTCGACCACACGTCCCACGACGCCTTCCTGTGTCAGCACGCACTGATCCACGGCCACGCCGTCGGCGCTGCCGCGGTCAAGGGTATAGGTAAAGCCCCAGCTCCCGGTGTCGGATGCGATGACCTCGGCATCGAGCAGATCAAAGCTTTCATAGCTCTTGCTGATGCTCAGCAACTCGCGCAGACGCTTATTTTCGGCCTGCAGCTCCCGCGCCTCGCGGATATCGGCCTGGGCGTTGAGCAATTCGGCCTTGAGACGGGCATTTTCGGCCAGAAGGGCATCATAACGACGGAAATAGACGGTTTTGTCCTCCACCCAGTCACCGATACGGGTGAAAAGCCGCTGCACGGGCGTGGTAACGGCTGTGACGGCGGAGGTCAGCGGCGTGGGCGTGGTATCCGACAGCATTCCCCAGACGCCGATACCGATGAGCAGTACAAAAATCACGGAAAAACCGATAAACAGTCCGGATTTGAAGAACTTCTTCAACTTGAACTCCTTTTATACCTGACGATGCTTCCACACATCGTAGCCGACGGCAGCCAGCAGCCGTCCCAGAGCTTCCATGGGAAGTCCGACGACGTTTGAATAATCGCCCTCAATGCGCTCCACAAACCAGGCAGCCAGACTCTGCACGCCGTAGGCGCCAGCCTTGTCCATCGGATCACCGCTGGCAACATAGGCGGCGATTTCGGCTTCGGTCATTTTGCGGAAGAACACGTCGGTGCACACGCAGTCGGTGCGGATATCGTCCCCCCGGCGCACACAGACGCCGGTGAGCACCTGGTTTTTCGTGCCGGACAGGGCACGCAGCATCCGGTAAGCATCCGCTTCATCGCAGGGCTTGCCGAAGACTTCACCGTTCAGAACAACGGTGGTGTCGGCGGCGATGATCACGGTATCGTTGTCGGCGTCAACCGCCAGCGCCTTGCGGCGGGCGATATCGACGGCAGCTTCCTCGGGAGAGGCGCCGTCCGGCGGGGTTTCGTCGATGTCGGCATCGACGGCGGTAAAGGGTAAACCCATCGCCGCGATGAGCTCACGGCGGCGGGGAGAGCGGGAGGCAAGCAGCAGCTTCATGATGTTATACCAGCTTTCGATAGAGAAGAAGGGCGGCAACGATGCCCAGAATGGTGGCGATGTTGATCTCGACCATGCAGCCGAAGACCAGCTTGATGACGGCAAGATCCACCACCAGCGGAGAACCGGTGGAGATGCCGAAGCTTGCACCGTAGGCAAGCCAGGAAAGTCCGGGAATCCCGGCGGTGAGCTGGGCAATCAGCCCGCCGACCACGGCGCCGGTGAGCAGGACCAGCACAAATACGATGGTGCTTTTCCACTTCATGGGATTTGTTCCCTCCTATTATAGACGTAAAGGTATTACTTTCCCGTCGAACCAAAGCCGCCGGTTCCCCGGACTGTTTCGGGCAGCGCATCCACTTCCTGCCATTGGGCAGTTAGCACGGGAGAAATGAGCAGCTGCGCGATGCGCATGCCGGGTTCGATGGTCGCAGGCGTGTCGGAGTGATTGATCAGCGCGACGCTGATTTCACCGCGGTAGTCGGAGTCGATGACGCCGACAGCGTTGACAGGCGCGACTCCCTGTTTGGCAGCGAGTCCCGAGCGGGCATAGACCAATGCCACGCAGTCGGCAGACGGCAGAGCGATGGCGATGCCGGTGGGGATCATGACTGGCTTGTGGGGTTCGAGGGTAACAGGCGCGTCAATGGCGGCGCAGAGATCCATGGCGGCAGAGCCCTGGGTGGCGTAAGCCGGCAGGGGAACGTCGCGCAGACGCTTGATCTGGATATTGAGTGACATAGATAACCTCTGATTCGGTTTGCATTATTCCACGCCGCGCACATAAAGGCCGCGGGTGAATTGTCCGGAAGCCTCGTCGCCCAGCCGGTAGGCCTTGAAAATGCGCACACATTCGGCGGGAGACTCGGAGGTGAAGGAAAGCCTTGCATAGGTCAGGCCGATGGACTCATAATCGTCCCGGCGGTCGGCCAGCCACAGGGGAACGGCGTTGAACAGCGCCGTACGGCAGCCGAAGGCGGGCATGAGCAGGAACTCGCGGCGGGTACGGTCGGTGAATCTGCGCACGCGGGAGCAGTCGCAGCGGCCGGAAGAGGCGCGGATGAGGCAGTTTTCAAACAGCATCAGCGGCAGATGACCGTAGACGATGGCCTCGGTGGGCATAATCCCGCTCAGCTCACGGATGCTGGCGTATTTGAGTTCAAAGGAAGCGGTGGCAGAGAGTAAACCCTCATCGCGCAGGTATTCCATGGTCTGGCGATTGTAGGCGTTGAGACCGAAATCACCGCGAACCCCGAACCCCTCTTCACGGGCAAGGCGGATATGTCCGATGTTGCCGCAGAGTGCTTCACGAACACCGGCGTCACGAGCTGCGCGCAGCCAGCGGCGCACCTCGGCTTCCTGGGTGGGCAGGATCACGCGGGGCAGCGTCACACAGACGGGGACATTGCGGCTGATAAGATCGGCCAGCGCCGACGGTTCCGTGCGCCACAGCGGCACATAGACGATGGCGGGAGACATCGCCAGCAGCTCATCGGAAAGCTGGGAGATGTTTTCCACGCTGACGGTGAAAGCGGGGGGCTCATCACTTCCGCGGCAGGGAAGGCTGCGGGGGAAATCCCCAAGCCGGGGTGTATGATGCGCCATGCGGGCGGCGGTGAGCGCTTCGGCGCAGTCGCGGCGCAGGGCATTGACGGCAGATGCCGGGACGGCAAGACCGTCATCCAGGGCAATCTGCACGGATTTTGCTTCAAAGGCGGTGGAACCGAATTTGCGCACGTTTTCGGCAAGTCCTTCGGCGGTGCTGGCACGGCTGCGCGCAGGCTCAGGGATCTCGCCGGAGGCGGTTACTGTGTGACCGTCGTGGTCGGTCAGCGTCATGGACAGGGGAAGTCCTGCTCTGGCGGTGAAAGAGGCTTCCACGGGAACACGCCGTAGGCTGCGGCCTTCATAGGTGCGGCGCACCTCGTCGCAGAGCTTTTTCATCGCACCTTCATCGGCTTCGGTGCGCATACCGAACATGGCGCGGGTATCTTTTACATTTTTGCTCACCGCACGGCCGGTGTAGTAGCCGTCGGTGAATCCCTCGCGGGAGAACATGGTGGAGAGCTTATTCAGTTCCTCTTTGGTCGGCGCACGGCGCTCGTTGAGCGCACGGCTGTAGACCGATACGGCCAGTCCCACGTATTCGGGTCTGCGCATGCGGCCTTCAATTTTGAGGGAGGCCACGCCCATGTCGGCAAGCTCGGTCAGATGCGGGGCCATACAAAGCTCCCGCAGACTCATGAGCGCTGCGGGTTTGCCGTTCTCATAGCGGTATTCCATCCGGCAGGGCTGGGCGCAGAAGCCGCGGTTGCCGCTGCGCTGACCGATGAGAGCGCTCATGTAGCACTGACCGGAATAGGCAGCGCACAGCGCACCGTGGGTGAATACCTCGATTTCGATGGGAGACTCCCGGCAGAGGATGACGAGATCCTCACGGCTGAGTTCACGGGCGGCAACCACGCGGGAAAAGCCCATATCCCGGGCAGCGACGGCGCCTTCCACGGAATGGACGCTCATCTGGGTACTGGCGTGCAGCTCCATGTCGGGGGCAACCGCGCGGATGCGCCGGGCAACGCCCACATCCTGCACAATCAGCGCATCCACGCCCAGACGGGCAAGGGTGCGCACGGCTTCGTCGGCATCCCGCATTTCACGGTCGCCCACGAGGATATTGAAGGTGGCGTAGACCTTCACGCCGTAGAGATGGCAGTAGTCAACCGCCTGCTGCAGCTCTTCGTCCGAGAAGTTTTTGGCGCGGCGACGCGCGTTAAAGGAGGCTCCTCCCAGATAGACGGCGTTGGCGCCGTTCTGAACGGCGGCGATAACAGCCTCGGGGGAGCCTGCGGGGGCGAGGATTTCGACACTCATTCCTCTTCTTTTTCCTTTTCTTTTTCGCGGTCGCGCAGCTTGGCGTTTTCGCGGCGCAGGTCGTTGATTTCCACACGCAGACGGGAAATGTCGTCGAGATACCCCTTGAGCTGCAGACGCATGTTTTCTGCGTTTTCGGCGCTCTTGAACTGCTCGTCGGCCAGATTGCAGGCAGCGAGAATCGCAGCCTCCTGCAGGGGCATACGATTGGCGGCGGTGACGGCGTTGATCTTGGAATCAACGTAGGTGGCCACGCGGCGGATATAATCCTCGGGCTCGGCAGCGACGATGGTGAAATTCTCACCTGCGATGCGCAGGGTCACGCGGTTTTTCTTGGGAGCGGTGCGCTCGGGGGAGATAACACGGGATAAGTAACCGGCGATGCGGTCTTTGTTTTCATTGGGCATATCGGTCAGCCTTTCTTCATTAAGCCGCAGGCGCAGAAAGTACGCGTCCGGCAGATAATCATAGATACTTCTATTTTAAACAATAATCCGGTGAAAAACAAGCCCTGAAGGGAAAATACTTTTCCTGATTCCGAAAGCTTAAACGGAAGTTTCGAACAAACGGGTGTTTCTCAACAAAAACACCGCGGATATTGCGGGTTTTTCTTGCAACCGTATCGACAAACCCGTATAATGAAAGTGCAGTCATTAGCTCATTCTGAAAACGGAGGAGACAAGCATGTTCAAGCTGACTGAGACATTCCGCGAATATGATGAGCGGAAGCAATCCTATGCCTTTGACATTGAAAAAAACTCGGATTTGTCCCATCTGCATGCCTATACGGGAGCAGACGGCTTTCATGTGACCTGTCCCGGCAACAAGTATCTGCTCAAAACACCGAAAGTGCATGACTTTACCCTGAAGCTGAGTGTTTCCTACACCCAGCTGACCAACTTCGACACCAATATGCGTATTGTCTTCGGCTACGACCGCCGGGAGCGTACGGGCTATGCGCTGGAGCTTGAATGGCGGCTCGACGGCGGCGTGATGCTGAGAATGCTTCGCGTGGAGGACGTACATCCAACCGTACTCTATAAGCTCGACATCGGAAACGCCCCGCTGCGGGAGGATGAGAGCTATCCGATGGAATTTGACTTCCGGGAAGGCTATATACGGGGACAGGTGAGCGGCCTGCACTTTATGATGGCGCTGCCCGCATATGAAAAGGGACTGGTGGGCTTCTGGCGTGCCTTCTTCACGCAGGAGGGCCCCGTCAACGTGCGCAGCCGTGGACACTTCATCGGAGACTGGATCCTGTCAGAGCTCCTGTTTGAGACCGATGAGGAAATGGAAGAGGAATTGGTCGATCCCGGGAGCAGTGTGGAGCTGCCCATGCTCTTTGGCGGCAGCAATCCCTATACGCTGTCCTGGCGGATTACCCGTGTGGACGGTCAGGCCTATCTTGGCATTACCCTCGACGGCGGCACCTACCGGCAGGAGTACGACTTCCCCGGGGAGCACGGCGTTGAGTCTGACCGTTTCCGGGGTGCGTATATCCGCGCAGGCGCACAGAAGTGGAATCTCTGCGGCGAGGAGCTGACGATTATCAACCAGCAGATGGTATGGAAATGCCTCAAGACCATCTGGAATGCGTCAGATCTTCCCATTGAACGCAGCTGGCAGCTGGACGATGAGAACTTTACCGATATCGCCTTCGGCTTTGAACATGCCGACTATGCCGGCTATCACATCCAGACAGGCGGCCCGTGGGAGTTTGCGTTTGACCGGGCAGGTATGCCGGTTTACTCGGGCGCACCTGCGGGTGAGGACTGGTTTGAACTCAAATCCCCTGCCGATAAGCGCGCAGTGCAGATGATTCCAAAGGAAACCGTGCGCTATGAAGATGTTGCCGCTCACTTTGCAAACAACCACTACTTCGCGCCCGATGAGCCCATAAAGCTCTCCTTCGTCATCCATTCGGAAAAGAAGCCGCTGCGCGTCCGGGCAAAACTCTGCGATGTGTACGGCGCACCGATTGAAGATGTGCCACTGGACGATGACCTGAGCTGTACCCTGGCCCCACGTCCTGTGGGACTTTACCGCATGATCTACGAAGTATGCTACGGCAGACGGGTACTTGCAGCACCCGAATATGTGCTGGAAGTCTTTGATCCCACCGGCAAAACCTGTGCGCCGCTGGTCAGCGGGCTGCCGTTTCTCTTCTCCACGCCCAATGAACAGAAGGGCCTCGACCGGGATGCCTTTGATCCGTGGAATCCCCGCCCCTCCTGCAATGCCGAGCATTTCTTTGCCTGTGTCTGCTTCACGCCGGTCTACGCCCGTGAGCGGCGTACCTGGGAGATTACAAAGCTGTTTGGCCGTGAATGGTACGTGTGGGTCGATCACCGGGTCGTGCCGGGCAGCGCGCCCCGATGCGGCAATACCCGCTATCCCCGCTGGGAGGACTGGACCGACATCGTGGACAACTGCGATTACATGGACTATCCCGGCCCCTTTGAACACTGTATGGTCCGCAACGATCTGTGGACGCTGGCGCCTTATCAGAACGGCCTGAGCGACGTGGTCGCCGATTTCATGGCCGATGAGCCTGATGTGCAGCTGTCGTGGAAGCCCGGCGAGCGTTTTGAAAAGCCCCATCTGGACGAGCTGATGACCCGGTATCCGGCGCGGTTTGTCCCATATGCGCTGGTGAAGATCCGGCAGAATATCAAAGAAAAGCTGGACTTTTTCCGTGCCCGCAATCCCCGCTGGAAATATGCTGCCTACGGTCCCTACGCCACCTACGTCAACGCGCTGGGAACCTATTATCTGGGCAATCTTTCCGGCAGACTCATGGACGATGGACTGGCCAGAGACATGTACACCGGCTTTGCCCAGTTTGAGGACTATCCCTTCTCCTGCGAGTACGGCACCTATCGCAGTGCTCTGAACATGGCAACCATCGCCCAGCACTGCGGCGGCCTGAAGCTTTATCCCGAGCAGTATCGTTCCGGTAAGGGCGGCTGTCCCGACGGCGCGGTGAAGTATGCCCATCCGCCGCTGGGCTCCTACTATATGCCCGACTACTACACTGTTACCCAGTCCTGGGAGGGCGTGTGCAACACCCCGCGCCGTACGCCGGAGGGCTACCGCTGGTGGGACAGCTACGGCTTCATGAAGCGTGACAACACCACCTCGGAGCTGGAGCATTATGTGCAGGGCTGGGGACAGATCCTCCGGCATCTGCCCGGACGTCCCATTACCCGCACTTACCTCATCACCGACTTCTGCTCCTCGGATATCCGCTACGACGGCGACTATCTCGACGCCAACAGCTGGCCCAATATCCACCATATCAGCGAGGAGGGCTGCGCCTATCTGTACGAGCAGAGCCGTCTGCGCGGTCTGCCGCTGCCCTGCATCATGACATGGGAGACCCTGGCGGGCGTGGAAGCCGATGAGGCCGACATCATCGTGGTGCCGTCCCTTGTTAACGCTCCCGACTGGGCGGAGGAAAAGCTGCGTGCGCTGGCCGGGGCCGGTGTTGCGCTCATTGCCCTGTCCGATGTGGGCGGTCTTGCAGATCTCTTCGGCATCCGGGCCGAAAACCATAAAAAGCGCGTCTGCGAGGTGGAATACAAGGGCGAACGGGAGTATATCACGCCCTTTGAGGCGGAATTCCTGGCAGTTCCCACCGACGGCGAGGTCGTGATGACCGCGGACGGCGAGCCGGTGATCATCCGCAAGGGCCGCTGCGTGTATTTCAACGCCCCTGTCTCCGAGATCGGCCGCGAGAGTTTTCTGGAACGCGTTGCCTTCTGCGAGGGCACGGTCTCAGAGCTTCTGGCTCTTGCCGCGGGAGACCTGCTGTGTGAGCTGTCACGTCCCGACGCCGAGGCAGAAAATGCGGGACTTACCCTCTATGAGGGACGCGACGGCGTAAAGCGCGCCCTGCTCATCAGCTATGCGCTGGAGGATAAACCCGTTACCCTGCGCTTCCGCACGTCCGTTGCCGATTGCAGCCTTGCCGCTTCCTGCGGCGTTAATGACTTCAATCTTCTGGAAGAAGACGGCGAAATGCGGGCTGAGTTCACGCTGCCCTTCAAGGGTTGGGCTCTGCTGACCCTGAAGGATTGCGAGTGATTAAATATTTCGTCTACGAGGAGGGATTATCATGTTTCGTCTGTACGATACCTTTGAGGAATACGATGACAGAAAGCAATCCTATGCCTTTGACATCGAAAAAAGCTCCGATTTGTCCCACCTGCATGCCCATACGGGAGCCGACGGCTATTATCTGGACTGCCCGGGCAACAAGTATCTGCTGCGCACGCCGAAGGTGCACGATTTTGCCCTTGCCATCTCCGTGCGCTATACGATGCTGACCAATTTCGATACCGACGTGCGCATTCACTTCGGCTATGACCGGCGTGAACGCACGGGATATGCACTGGAGCTTGAGTGGAAGCTCGACGGCACGATTGCTGCCCATCTGCTGCGCATTGCGGATGTGCATGAAGAACGCATCAGTACCCTTGACGTGGGTCACGCCGATCTTGCCGAGGGTCAGTGGTATCCGATCACGCTGAAGATTAAGGGAACGACGCTGCAGGGAAGCGTGGCGGGCGTCTGCTTTGCCATGCAGATTCCGGACTTTGAGCGCGGCCTTGTTGGTCTGCAGCGCGGCAGGTTCATCGGCGAGTGGATCATCCGGGAAATGGCCTTTGAAACGGAGGAAGAATTTGCCGAGGAGACCATCCTTGCCGAGCAGAGTGCCGAGATACCGCTGCTCTTCGGCGGTAAGGATCCCTACACGCTGTACTGGCGCGTGACCCGCGTGGACGGACAGGCATACCTGAACATCCGCCTTGACGGCGGCACCTACTATCGCCGCCATAACTTCCCCGGACAGTATTCCGTCGAGCATGATAACTTCACCGGCGCTTATATCCGTGCAGGTGGCCAGAAGTGGAATCTGAGGGGCGAAAAGCTCACGATTATCAACCAGCAGATCGTCTGGGAATGCCTCAAGACCTTCTTCAACGCAGCTGATCTGCCTCTTGAGAGAAGCTGGCAGCTGGAAGATGAAAACTTTGCGGACATCGCTTTCGGCTTTTCCTATGCATCCGTCTCCGGCTACAATACCCAGGCCGGCGGCCCGTGGGAATTTGCCTTCGACCGTGAGGGAAAGCCCGTTTATTCCGGTCAGCCTGCGGGCAAGGACTGGTTTGAACTCAAAAGCCCTGTCGACAAGCGTGCGGTGCAGATGATCCCGAAGGAAACCGTGCGCTATGAGGACGTGGTTGATCATTTTGCAAACAACCACTACTTCGCCCCCGATGAACCCATGAAGCTGCGCTTCATCGTCCATACCGACAAGAAATACATCACCGTCAAGGCACGCTTCTGCGACGTTTACGGCAGGAAACTGCACGACGTGGCGCTGGATGAAAACCTCTGCTGCACCATCGAGCCCATGCCCGTGGGTCTTTACCGCATCGTTTACGAGGTGTATTACGGTGAGCAGCTGCTGGAAAGCCCCGAGTATGTCCTCGAGGTATTCGATCCCACCGGCAAGACCTGCGCACCGCTGGTCAGCGGTCTGCCGTTTTTGTTCTCCACGCCCAATGAGATCAAAGGCCTCGACCGCGATCCCTTTGATCCCTGGAATCCCCGTCATTCCTGCAACGCAGAGCACTTCTATGCCTGCGTCTGCTTCACGCCGGTCTATGCCCGGGAACGCCGCACGTGGGAAATTACCAAACTCTTTGGCCGTGAGTGGTACGTGTGGCTGTCCAATCGTACCATGCCCGGTGACTGCCGCAAGCGTGAGGATCTGCCCCGCGAGCCCGACTGGCACGACTGGCGGGACATCGTGGAAAACTGCGATTATATGTACTATGAGTGTCCCTACGGTCTCTACCCGCTGCGCAACGACTATTGGAATCCCAATGCATATAAGACGGGACTTACGGGAGAAGTAGAGAACTTCATGAAGGCCTATCCCGACGTGGAGCTTTCGTGGAAGCCGGGCGAGCCTTTTGTCAAGAAAGACGTGGATGAACTGCTGATGAAATATCAGGACCGCTTCATCCCCTATGCAAACAATCAGATCCGCAACCTGGCCCGTGCGGAGCAGGATGAGCTGCGCGCGGTCAATCCAAAGTGGAAATCCGCGGCCTACGGTCCCTACAGCATCTACGTCGTGGCACTTGCCTCCTACTACCTGGGCAACATATTCGGCCATATCATGGACGATACGCTGTCTGAGTATATGTATTCCGGATTTGCACAGTTTGAGGACTATCCCGATTCCTGCCGCTACGGTACTTACCGCGGTACCTTCGCCACGGCGACGATCATGCTCCACTGCGGCGGTCTCAAGCTCTACCCTGAGCAGTACCGCTCCGGCGGCGGCGGATGCATCGACGGCGCGGTGAAGCATGCCCATCCCCCGCTGGGCAAGCGCATCATGCCGGACTATTTCACCGTCATGCAGTCCTGGGAATGCGCCTGCAATACGCCCTACCGTACGCCGGATGGCTATAAATGGTGGGATACCTACGGCTTCATGAAGCGTGACAATACCACCGAAGAGATGGAAATCTACGTGCGCGATTGGGGTAAGATCCTGCAGAATCTCCCTGCCCAGCCCCAGTCCCGGACGGTGTTCATCACCGACTTCTGCTCTTCCGATAACCGCTACGATCAGGATTACGTCGATATTTACGGCCTTTCCAATATCCATAACATCAGCGAGGAAGGCTGCGCCTATCTTTATGAGCAGAGCCGCCTGCGCGGTCTGCCGCTGCCTTACATCATGAAGTGGGAGACGCTGGCCTGCGTGGAAGCTGACGCAACCGACGTCATCGTGGTGCCGTCTCTCGCCAACGCTCCCGACTGGGCGGAAGCAAAGCTTCGCGCACTGGCTGAGGCCGGCGTGGCGCTCATTGCCCTGTCCGACGTGGGCGGGCTTGCCGATCTCTTCGGCATTCGTCCCGAAAACCATATGAAGCGCGTCTGCGAGGCCGAATACAAGGGTGAGCGGGAGTATATCACGCCCTTTGAGGCAGAATTCCTGGCAGTTCCCACCGACGGCGAGGTTGTGATGACTGCCGACGGTGAGCCTGTGATCATCCGCAAGGGCCGCTGTGCCTACATCAACGCGCCGGTGTCAGAAATCGGCCGCGAAAGCTTCCTGGAGCGCATCGAATACTGTGAGGGTACGATTTCCGAGCTGCTGGCAGAGGCTGTGGGCGACGTGCTGTGCGATCTGTCCAGGCCTGCGGCTACTTGTGACGGTGCGGGTCTGACCCTGTACGTGGGCCGTGACGGCGTGCGCCGTGCGCTGCTCATCAGCTATGCCGAGACTGAGCAGACCATGACCGTGCACTTCCATGAGGAAGTGGCGGGCTGCGAGCTCATCGGCACCTGCGGCGAAGAAAAGCTCAACCGCTTCTATATCGGTCAGCGTCTGGATGCGGTGCAGCTGACCCTCCCCGAACGCGGCTGGGCACTGCTGAAGCTGCAGTAAGAAGGAGACAGACCGGATGAATTTCCTTGGAATATTCGGCATCGGCTGCCGCCAGACTGCGAAACAGGGAATTAGAACTGAGGGTGTCGTCACGGAAGTATATACCTGCTGGTGGTTTCGGGTAAACACACAGGCGGTACGTGTCGGCGGCGGCAACACTGCACGGTACCCGCATATCATCACCTTTACCTATACCGTTGACGGGACGGCGTATACAGGGAAGCGTTTTGTCAGCCACGTGTACAGCCGCCCACAGGAGGGGCAAAGGATTACGGTGTATTATGAGGCTGCGAAGCCGGAAAAGTATGCCGTAAAGCTGTGAAAACCTGATTTGTACGGTGAAAAAGACCATGAATACGATTACTCAGACCATTTTATCCATTATCCGGGACACGGCGGCAGAATACTGCCGCCGTGCCTCCGTTGAAGTACGTTTCCGCGAGCCGCTGTGCGGCTTTTCGGATGCAGAGGCGCCGGGCATCCGGAACCTTCCCTCCCTGATCCCCGGACACATCCTGCCCACCGACGCATTGCCCGGTGCGACGGCGGTTTTGAGCTATTTCCTGCCTTTTGCACCGGAGGTGGAAGCCTCCAACCGTGACGGAAGGCTTTCCTCGGAATACTGGGCACAGAGCTACGAGGAAACAAACGCGCTCTTTCCCATCATCAACGAGCGCATCATCCGTCAGGTTGAAGCCTGGGGCTATGAGGCGGTGGTGCCGCCGGAGGCCTCAGCCTTTGACCGGGAAAAGCTCATCAGCCGCTGGTCCCAGCGGCATCTGGCCAATCAGGCGGGGCTTGGAACCTTTGGGCTTCACAATCTGCTGATTACCGAATCGGGCTGCTGCGGGAGACTGTCCAGCGTTGTGACAACGCTTCCACATGAAATGCTTGAAATCGGCCATGCGCCGGAGGAAGAAAGGTGTCTCTACAAGAAAAACGGCACCTGCGCGGTCTGCGTGAAGCGCTGCCCCACAGGAGCTCTGACCTGTACTGGCTATGACCGGCACAAATGCTTTGAAATTTGCATGGAAAATGCGGCGATTTATAACTGTTTCGGCAATTCCTACGCGGATACCGCGGGCGGCGAAGCCGCCGATTCCGGCAGCGAAGTCTGCGGCAAATGCTGCACGGGCGTGCCCTGTGCATTCAGGGGCTGACGGGATTTTTCGAAACATTCACGGATAGCCGTTGCATTTCGGCGGAAAATATGGTTCAATAATCTGTAGAGACAATTCAAGACCTGAAAGGACTGCATTTTCCAGATGAACGATTATCTTGTCCGCGCGACGGCGGCCGACGACCGTATCCGTGCTTTTGCCGCGACTACCCGTGACCTGACTGAAGAGGCCAGAGCGCGTCATAATTCCAGCCCCATCATCACTGCGGCGCTGGGCCGACTGATGACGGCGGCGCTGATGATGGGCACCATGCTCAAGAGTGAGGGCGAGAAGCTCACCCTCAAGCTCGAGGGCGACGGTCCGGCCCATAACATCATCGCCATCGCCGACAATACCGGCGGCGTCAAGGGCTATGCGGGCGATCACAGCGTACTGCTGCCTCCCAATGCCAAGGGTAAGCTCGACGTGGCGGGCGCTGTTGGCAAGGGCGTGCTGCGGGTGACCCGCAGCGATGCCAGAGGCGAACCCTTCACCGGAACCTGTGAACTTGTTTCCGGCGAGATTGCCGAAGATCTGACGTATTACTTTGCCACCTCCGAGCAGACGCCCTCCGGCGTGGGCCTGGGTGTGCTGATGAATAAGGACAACACCGTGCGCTGTGCCGGCGGCTTCATCGTGCAGGTTATGCCCGGCATCACCGACGAGGAGCTGGAGATGCTGGAACAGCGTCTGGGTTCTATTGCCTCCGTGACCAGTATGCTCAACGACGGCATGACGCCGGAGGATATGCTGCGCTACATTCTGCCTGATCCCACGTTTCATGAAAAGCGTGAGCTGAGATATCACTGCGGCTGCAGCCGTGAAAGCGTGGAAGGCGTGCTGTTAAGCCTTGGCCGCAAGGAACTGACCAGCCTTGCCGATCGTCCCGTGGAGGTTCACTGTGACTTCTGCGAGAGTGACTACGTGTTCACGCAGGAAGAAGTCCTGGAGCTGTTGGGCCGCACCAACAACGCATAATGATTGACAGGAGGAACAATTGATGAAAACCGGTTTTACGACAGTAACCTTCCGCAAGAAGAGTATTGAAGAAAACGTTGCCATCGCTGTGCGTGCAGGTGTGCAGGGCATTGAGTGGGGCAGCGATGTACATGTTACCGATCAGGAGCGTGCAAGATATGCAAAGAAGCTCACCGACGAGGCCGGTCTTTCCGTGCTGTCCTACGGCGCTTATTTCCGCTGCCAGGATGAGAATGCTGATGAGCAGATTCCGCTGCTGGTGGAAAACGCCCTGATTCTGGAAGCTCCCATCATCCGTGTCTGGGCAGGCCGTGCCGCTCCTGCCAACATCACCCCCGAGGGTCGTGAGGAGATCATCCGCAATGCCCGCGCTCTCTGCGACGCTGCGGCTCCCCACGGTATCAAGGTTGCCTTTGAGTATCATCGCGGTACCCTGACCCAGGATATCGATTCGGCGATCGCTCTGCTCAAAGACATCGATCGTCCCAACATGAAGTGCTACTGGCAGCCCAATCCCGACATCAGCTTCGAGGAGCAGCTGGCGGAGCTGAAAGTGATCCGTCCGTGGCTGGTGTGCATCCACGTGTTCTACTGGACCAAGGATGAAAACGGCACGCGCTGCATCAATCTCGTGCGCGAGGGTAAGGACGTCTGGAAACAGTATTTGGATCTGGTCTGGGATATGCAGGATATCCATACCGTGCTTGAGTTCTGCAAGGACGATGATGACGATAACTTCTGTGACGATATCGCAGCGATGAAGGAACTGGTGCTGCCCCGCGCGATCTTTGTCAACGAAAACGGCGTGCCTCCCATCGATAACGCCTACGATGCCGATGCCCGTGCCGAGCTGCGCCGCTGGGTTAACATCGGCGATGAAGTGTACGGTTCTGCGGATATCACCGCCGGCGGCTTTGAGGATGTGCAGTATATGTTCTCCACCTGGGGTATGCTCAGGCTCACGGAAGAGCAGATCAAAACCTGTCTGCCCGCGGCCAAAGCCGTGTTCTACGGCGCCGGTTCCGTGCAGGCTTTTGCCAGACCTTACTTAAACTGCGGCGTGCGCGTGTTCAGCGCCTGGGCTGCCAACGGTGTGCCTGTGGCAGAGGTTTCCGTGTCTGAGATCATTCTTGCCAATAAGGGCTTCTTCCAGTCTCCCGCTATCTTCAAGGCCGAGGGTAAATCCGGTGCCATTGCGTATTATAAGAACTTCCCTGCTAACTATCATACCAAAGTCGGTCTTATTGGCGCCGGTATGATCGGCTCCATGGTGTCGAAGATGCTGACCTCGAATTACGATCTGGAAGTGCTGGTATTTGATCCCTTCGCCTCGGATGAAAAGCTGGCCTCCATTGGCGCCAGGCGTGCAACGCTGGAGGAGATCTTCTCCCAGTGCCAGACCATCTCCAATCATCTTGCCAATAACGAGCAGACCCGCGGCATGCTCAACTATAAGCTCTTCTCCCTGATGAAGAAGAACGCGACCTTTATCAACACCGGCCGCGGTGCCCAGATCGTCGAAGCCGATCTCATCCGTGCCCTGCAGGAAGAGCCTGCCCGTACCGCCGTGCTCGATGTAACCTTCCCCGAGCCTCCCGAGGCCGACAGTCCTTTCTATACCATGCCCAACGTGTTCCTCACGCCCCATCTGGCAGGTTCCTTCTCCTCCGAAGTTGCCCGCATGGGCGCATACATGGTTGAGGAATGCGTGCGCGATATGAAGGGCATTCCGGTGCGCTGGGAAGTCTCCATGGAGATGCTTGCAACCATGGCGTAAGCCAAAAAGGGGAGGAAAAAGACGATGGCCGAGCGTAAAATTGCCGTGATCGGCGCGGGCGGCAAGATCACCACTGCCGTGATGCTGGAACTGGCCGTGTCCGACCGTGAAACCCCGATTCTCTTTGCCATGAACGGCAGAAACGCCGAAAAGATGGCCCGTACCCGGGCCATCGTCGGCGCGCATGCCGGAGATAATATCCGCATGGCGGAAATGAGCCTCGATGAGGCACTGGACGGCGCGGAAATGATCCTGTACTGTGCCTCCTACGGCTACGCACCCTGCGGAAAGTGGAAATCCATGGGTGTTTATAACGGCGCGCACCTGATGGATATCGGTGAGCGTATGGTGAAGCTCTGCCCGGATGCATGGCTGCTGGTGGTGACCAATCCGCCGGATGTGCCGCTGGGGGCGATGGCGAAAACCTTTGGGCTGCGCCGCCTCATCGGCCTGTGCAACGCCAGCGTCTTTACCCGTAAGGTGCTCTCTTCGTGGCTTGGCTGCGAGGAAAAGGCTGTGCATCTGTTTGATATCGGTATTAACCACGAGCTGTGGTACGCCGATGTCCAAAAAGACGGCGTCAGCATCTATGATGAGCTGAGAAAGACGCTGCCTGCCTATGACAAGTCGCAGGTGCAGGGCGTGTTCCACGACAAGTTCCCCGAGTGGCGCACGGGCTTTGGCAACAACGTGCAGATGATGGAGCTGACCGGGTGGCTGAATGCGCCGGTCGGCGGCAGTGTCCGCTACGGCGGTACGTGCGTACCCAAGGCAGAGATGTCGGCACTGATGAAGCGCCCGACGGCGGCGGATTACGAAAAGCTCACCGCCGATATGACGCTTGAGGAGCTCTATGCCACCACCCGCCGGTGTGCTGCGGAGTTCCCCATCTACATCGCCGATGTACTGCGCTCGCTGCTATATAACGACGGCAAGTCCCATTCGATCCAGGTGCTCAATGGGGATGATTTCCCGCAGTTTGCACCGGAGCTTATGCTGCAGCGCAGTGTGTCGCTGACGGCGGACGGCTGGAAGAGCGATGCGGTGGAAGTGCCTGTGTTTATTCAGGCTGCGGTTGCGGGACGTGCAGGACAGGAACTGCTGATGTATGATGCGCTGGCGTCTCAGAATGCGCAGACGCTGCGGCAGGCGGCGCTTGTCTTTGCCGAACGTATGCCGGTTGATAAGCTTGATGCGTGGACTGCGGATATTCTGGACGGAAAACGCAGTGTTGAGCCGGAAATTGTGCTGAACTGACGGTTGTCAGAACGAAGTTTACTAAATGTTCACAAATTCATGCCGAAAGGCAGAACGCAGCAGAAAATAATTGGCGAATTAACAGAAAATTAACAACAACAACCTATTGAAAAGCGCACAATTGAAGATAGAACGGCAGTAAAAAATAAGCCCGATGTAAGCGCTGGCAGCGCTTGCATCGGGCTTTGCTGTATTTTGAATCGGGAAAGATTGGCAGGATGTTACAGGCGAAGTTCACGGCGGCACTTGCTGCAGATATTCTTGCCCTTAAAGGTCTCGATTTCACGGGCATCTCCGCAGAAAATACAGGTAGGCTCATACTTTTTGAGAATAATCATACCTTCTTCTGTATAGATCTCCAGGGCGTCGCGCTCTGCGATGTTGAATGTACGGCGCAGCTCAATGGGAAGGACGACTCGTCCGAGTTCATCGACTTTTCTGACGATACCGGTAGACTTCATATCGCTCCAGCGGCAGGACTCCGATTGCAGCAGGGAGTCTGCACGCATATCCTCCTTTCAAAGACTTGTCATTCGATTTGATATAACTATTATAGCAAAGAAGCAAAGACCTGTCAATAAAATTACAGAAAA
This sequence comes from Oscillospiraceae bacterium, assembly GCA_015067675.1. Lineage (GTDB taxonomy): Bacteria > Bacillota > Clostridia > Oscillospirales > QAMX01 > SIG502. Next base: position 26,353 of record SVMB01000016.1, on the reverse strand, counting down.
TGTAAATTAGTGTCACTTAATTCATAAAAAGGTCATATAATATCAGAAGATAACCAAGACGACAAACGGATGCGTTTGAAAGCATACACTGAAATGCGGAGAGGAGGCGTGAGGATGACAGATCGGGTATGGGTGGGAATGATTCTGGTTTCCCTGATTTTTTCATTGGCGCGGGGCAGGGGAGAGGCGCTGACGAATGCGCTGCTGCAGGGCTCACAGGATGCGGTGACGCTGATTCTGAGCCTGACGGGAGCCATGTGTCTGTTTGGAGGGCTTGCAGCGATGCTGCACGACTGCGGTGCGGCGGGGAAACTGGCAAAGCTTGCGTCTCCCCTGCTGAAGAGGCTCTTTCCGGATGCCGACGAACGTGCGCAGGCGGCAGTGGCGGCCTGTGTCAGCGCAAATCTGCTGGGCATGTCCAATGCGGCGACGCCGCTGGGACTGCAGGCGGCGAAACTTCTGGAGGACGGAAGCGAGCGAGCAAGCACCGGTCTGTGTACGCTGGTCATTCTCAGCTCAACATCGCTGACGCTGCTGCCGACCACGGTAACGGCGCTGCGGATGAGTCTTGGCGCGGCCAATCCCTATGATATTCTGCCGGCGGTCTGGCTGACGAGCGCGGTATCCTGCGCCGCGGCATTGGCTGCGGGAAGCCGACTGCGCAGACTGGAACACAGACACGGAGGAAGAAAACGATGAGTGCATATATTCTGCCGATGCTTCTGGGGACAACGGTGATATGGGCGATGCTGACAGGGCAGTCGGTGTTTCAAAGCTTCCTGCGGGGTGCGCGGGAAGGCTTTGAGACGGCGATGAAGCTCATTCCCACTCTGGTGGGACTGCTGGCGGCGGTATCGATGCTGCGGGCATCGGGGGCTGTAGAACTGCTGGCGTGGGCACTGGGGCCGGTACTGGGGAAGATCGGCATTGCACCGGAGCTGGTGGGGCTTTTGCTGACCAAGCCTTTTACCGGAGCCGGTTCCCTGGCGCTGGGTTCACAGATCATCCGGGATGCGGGAGTTGACTCGGAGACGGGCAGAATTGCAGCGGTGCTGCTTGCCTCCTGCGAGACGGCGTTTTACACCGTGACCGTATATTTCGGTGCAACACGGGCAAAGCAGACGCGCTATACGCTGCCGGCGGTGCTGACAGGATTGGCTGCAGCCTATGCGGCGGGGATTGCGTCGGTAAAGCTGCTGTTCTGAGCTACAGGGCAGCTGCAAGCCAGTCGGCGATATCGGGATTCACAGGGCGCAGCGCATCGGCGATTGCCTGCGGACGATAGGAAAGCCCCTGCAGTGCGCTGCTCAGTCGTTCGGGCAGCGTGGGATCCATGGCGTCTGAATAGACGCGGGCATTGACGATGCAGGCGTCGCGCAGTTCCAGATAGACCGAAACGCCGCCCCAGGGGAAACGCTTTTTGAGTTCTGCCTCAAAGCGGGGCGCTTCGCCGAAGCGCCAATCCCAGGAGGCGTATTTTTCCCGCAGCGGCGTAATAGCAGCCGCAGGAAGCTCGTCGGTAGTAAAGGCATCTGCCGGGCCGTATTCGGCGCAGAAGGATGCCAGAACGGCATTGGACAGCGTCTCGATGGTCAGCGAGGGGGCCAGTTCCCGGAGATTGACGACGCGGGAGCGCACGGAGGCGATGGCCTTGGAGCGCAGCTTCTCGGCGTCGGGGCTGAGCACGGAGGTCATGCGTTCCAGGTCGGAATCAACCATCAGCGTACCGTGGTGGAAAGCTGCCGACTTGCGCTGGCAGAAGGCGTGACCGGAGAACTTGCGTCCGTCGGCGGTGAGATCGTTGCGGCCGGTGAAGGAGGCGTCGATTCCCACGGATTGTACGGCACGCAGCAGCACGGTATTCTGCCGGGTCTGGTCATAGATGCCGGTGGGCATGAGAAAGGTAAAGTTGAGGTTTCCCAGATCGTGATAGACCGCGCCGCCGCCGGAGAGTCGGCGCACGAGTTTGCCGCCGCCTGCTTCCAGAGCTGCAAGATCGCACTCTGTCCAGGGATTCTGATGCCGTCCGATGACGACGCAGTTGTCGTTCTGCCACAGATAGAGCGTGGGACGATCGCAGATGGAGAGCAGATGCTCTTCGACAGCGAGATTAAAGCACGGATCGTGGGAACGGGAAAGATAGAAGGCAGTGTTCATGAAGAATATCCTTTCTGATACGGAAAAAACAGAGGTATCGGGCGAAAAAGGCATTGAAAAGTTTGTCCCGGTGCCCTGGAACGGAGGCAGCAATGGGTGAATGTGCAATTTACGAGGGAATACAGCCGGTAGGCCGTCTGGCGTGGAATTCAGACGGGCTGCGCTGGCATTTTCAGGCAAAAATCAAACGCTGCGAGGGCGTACGGTATCTCTGGCTGACCGATGCCCGCGGCGCACAGCTGCGACTGGGCGTACCGCAGCCGATGGGGGAGGAGATGGTGCTCAACCGCACGCTGACGCGGCAGGGACTGGCCGGGGTATGTCCGGATGAATCCTGCCGGGCGGAGCTGAGAAGCCGGGATGCACCGCTGACGGAACCGGAAGCGAAACCGGATCCGGCGCCGGATGAGCGGCGGGAATCCTGTGAACAGCCGGACGGTGTTCAGGAGCGGCGGCAGGCGGTAGTATACCGGGAAAACGGGATCCTGTATGTGGGAGAACCGTTTGAAACGAACGGAGAGCTATTGTTCAGCTCGGTTTTTCAAAAAATGGTATTTCGGGAAATCGACGGCAGCCTTCACTGGCTGCTGCCGCTTGGTTAAATCTGCTGCACATAAACGGCGGATAGGTGCAGATACTGTCACTGTCAGGCGCGGCAGCCGAACGGACACAGGAGGCCGGTTCCTCTTGAGTGATCATTTGCGGCAGACCGCGATTCTGACGGATTACGGCAGTGGACGCATACAGCGCATATTGCCGACAATGGAAAGGAAATCCGACTATGGCTAACCTTTCGGGCAAGGAGCTCACGGCTCTTGAAGAACAGCTTGCCTGCGAGCAGGTGCTGGTCGCGAAGTATCGCGGCATGGCGGCTCTGTGCAGCGACGCTGTGATCAAAAACAAGCTTGAGCAGACCGCGTCCCGCCATCAGCAGCATTTCGACCGCATCAGAAGCTTTCTGAACTAAAGGAGGATGCAGAAGATGGCCAACAACGCACTCAACATGAGTGAACAGCAGATCCTTGAGGATCTGCTCAGCTCTCAGAAGATGATCACCGCCAACTATAATATGTTCGCCGGTGAATGTGAGCACACCAATCTGCGCGATGCCTTCCTCAGCGTGCTGGAGGATGAGCACCGCATCCAGACCGAGCTCTTCGATGAGATGCACAACCGCGGCTGGTACTGTGTGGAGGCCGCGCAGGAGCAGAAGATCGCTCAGGTACGACAAAAGTTTACCACAGCATAAAACCGATTGCAAGCAGCCCGGAGCGAATAAGCCCCGGGCTGCCTGCTGTTGCAGGAGAAAAACAGAAATCGTTTGCATACAATTTTTGAACAGGCATCGACTCCGCGTGTTTTTTCTTTTCCGAAATCGCCTCCGGTTTGTGATTGTCGCCATTTACAAGTGGGGCGCCGCGTGTTATAATACATCCAAATCTGAAAATGAGGTGAATTACATTGGATTTCCAGAACGGTAATCAGCAGGGTTTTGATCCGGGTCGCTATCAGCCTCCTAGAAAGCCTGTCAATGTCAACTTTAACGGCAAAAAGATCGCAAAAATTGCCGTGATCGTGCTGGCAGTGCTCTTTGTTGTCGCTGCGGCCTCCACCTGCTTCTATACGGTGGATGAAAAGGAATCCGCAGTTGTCACGACCTTCGGCCGTGTCACGGATGTGACCGGCGCGGGTATGCATTTCATGCTGCCCTTCGGTATTCAGCAGGTCTATCTGGTGGAGGAAAACGTCTACCAGAAAATTGAGCTGGGCTATCGCTCCGAAGGCGACGGCAATGATTTTGAGCTGCACGAGGACGAGTCGAAGATGATCACCGGCGACTACAACATCGTCAACGTGGACTTCTTCATCGAGTACAAGGTCTCCGATCCGGTCAAGTACCTGTATGCATCCTCCGAGCCCGATTCCGTGCTCAAAAACCTTGCCCAGTCCCAGATCCGCAACGTCATCGGCTCCGCTGTTGTTGACAGCATCCTCACCGACGGTAAAAGCGAGATCCAGATGGAGGTCAAGGAACTCATCACCCAGCAGCTTACCGAGTATGACATCGGCCTTATGCTGACCGACGTCAAAATTCAGGACGCCGAGCCGCCCACAGAGGCTGTCGTCGAGGCCTTCCGCAACGTGGAAACCGCCAAGCAGGGCGCCGAGACCGCGATCAACGAGGCGCGTGCCTATCAGAATGCCCAGCTTCCCCAGGCACAGGCGCAGGCTGACAAGCTGCTGCAGAATGCAGAGTACGTGCGTCAGAACCGCATCAACGAAGCCCGTCAGCAGGTTGCCATGTTTGAGGCGATGTACTCCGAATATGCCCTCAATCCCGAGATCACCCGTGTGCGTATGTATTACGAAGCCATCCGGGAGGCATTCCCCGACGCCCGCATCTATATTGATGCCACCGACGGCGGTGTGCAGAAGCTGCTGCCGCTGGAGAGTCTGACCGGCACCACGGTGCAGGCAGGTTCCGGCACGAACGCTCAGTAAGGAGGTAACGACAAATGAAGAAAAAAAGCGGCATTAAAGTTCTTCTGGCAGTCATTGTGCTGCTGCTGGTGATCGTCCTCTCCGACGCATTCTATACCGTGCAGGAAAACGAATACGCCTGTACCCTGCGCTTCTCCAAGTTTGAAACCACCGTGACCTCTCCCGGTCTTTACGTGAAGCTGCCCTTCGTCGATACGGTCAAGAAGTTCCCCAAGACCATCATGCTCTACGACATCAATCCCTCCGAGGTGCAGACTGCGGACAATAAGATCATGACCGTTGACTCATACGTACTCTGGACCATCAACAATCCCCAGACCTTCTACCAGAGCCTGGGTTCTCTGGGTGAGGCCGAGGTACGTCTCAACGCCGTGACCTATACCGCGCTGAAAAATCACATGGGTACGCTGGAACAGAACGCCATCATCAATCAGGATGACGCCTCCGAGCGTAACGATATCTATGAAGCCATTACCCTCGAGGTGGCGGAGAAAACCGCAAACTACGGTATCAGCATCACCGATGTCAAGGTCAAGCGCCTGGATCTGCCCACCGATAATGAGCAGGCTGTTTATGACCGTATGATCTCCGACCGTACCCAGATCGCTGAAAAGTACACCGCCGACGGCGCTTATGAGGCGTCTATTATCCGCAACGATGTGGATAAGCAGGTCAACATCATCGTCTCCAATGCCGAAGCGGAAGCCGCGGCCATCGAGGCTGAGGGTGAGCGCGAGTATATGCAGATTCTCGCCGATGCCTATGATACCGAGGAAAAGCGTGCGTTCTATGAGTTCCAGCTCTCCCTTGACGCTCTGCGTGATACCCTCGGCGGCGATGCTAAGACCATCATCCTGGGCAAGGATTCTCCCCTCGTGCAGACGCTGATTGACCCCATGGGTGAATAAGCGCGGATACATCTGAAAAGAATTTCCTACCATATACGAAAGGAACAAACCGAAATGAGCAAGATTCCCATGACCACGCCCATCGTCGAAATGGACGGCGATGAAATGACCAGAGTTCTTTGGTCGATGATCAAGGATATTCTGATCTGCCCCTATGTTGACTTAAAGACCGAGTATTATGATCTGGGACTGCCCAATCGTGAGGCCACCGGCGATCAGGTTACCGTGGACGCGGCCAATGCCAATCTCAAGTACGGCGTTTCCGTCAAGTGTGCCACCATCACGCCCAATGCGCAGCGCATGGAAGAGTATAAGCTCTCCAAAATGTGGAAGAGCCCCAACGCCACCATCCGTGCCATCCTCGACGGTACCGTTTTCCGCCGTCCGATCCTGGTGAAGGGTATTGATCCCTACGTCCGTTCCTGGAAAAAGCCCATCACCATCGCCCGTCATGCCTACGGTGATATCTATAAGTCCACCGAGCTGCGCGCGGCGGCAGGCTCCAGGGCAGAACTCGTTGTCACTGCCCCCGACGGCAGCGTTCAGCGTGCCGATATCCAGAACTTCAAGGGCGACGGCATCGTCATGGGTATGCATAACACCGACGCCTCCATCGCTTCCTTTGCCCACGCCTGCTTCAAGTTTGCGCTGGAAGCCCGTGAGGATCTCTGGTTCGGTGCCAAGGATACCATTTCCAAGACCTACGACCACCGCTTCAAGGATATCTTTGCCGAGATCTACGAGAAGGATTACAAGGCTGCTTTCGAGGCCGCCGGTATCGAATACTTCTATACCCTCATCGACGATGTGGTTGCCCGCGTCATGCGCTCTGAGGGCGGCTTCATCTGGGCCTGCAAGAACTACGACGGCGACGTTATGTCCGACATGGTTGCCACAGCCTTCGGTTCTCTGGGCATGATGTCCAGCGTTCTGGTTTCCCCCAACGGCGCATGGGAGTACGAGGCTGCCCACGGCACCGTTACCCGTCACTACTATAAGCACCTCAAGGGTGAGGCTACCTCCACCAACTCCGTGGCCACCATCTGGGCCTGGACCGGCGCACTGCGCAAGCGCGGCGAGCTCGACGGCAATGCCGAGCTCATGGCCTTTGCCGATCGTCTGGAGAAGGCGACCATCGACACCATCGAGTCCGGTGTCATGACCGGCGACCTGGTGAGCCTGTCCACGCTGGAGAATAAGCGCAAGGTCAATTCCGAGGAATTCCTGCGCGCCATCGCGTCCAAAATGTAATATCACCTCATCAAAGCTGCAGCAAGCATTATGGTTTGCTGCAGCTTTTTTGCATCCCGTCTCCGGGGAAGCCGGTGCCGATCGCGGATATCTGCAAAAGAGGACATGAATCCTGAAAAAATGTCCTGATCGCTTCTTGTAACCGCTGTTGTGATATGCTATCATTACCACAGAACAACCACTGACGGGGAGTGACACGGATGCCGGGACAGCTTGGAATCTTTCATACCGAAGCGCAGATCGGAGACGCGGCGTTTACCCTGTATCGGGTGGATTTTGCGCCGGAACAGGGAGAGAACAAAGCCTCGGCTTACGAAGAAGAGCTTCGCAGCAGCGACTATTTTGATATTTACCACAGCCATTTTTACTATGAAATGCATGTCATCACCGGCGGCGAGGCGCATCTCTGTGTCGATCAGACCGATTACCGCATTTCCTGCGGGGAGATTTTTATCATCCCGCCCCATACGGCCCATTTTGCCATCGTACGGGCGGACAGGCAGGCGTCCAATATCGTTCTCTGTCTGCGCATGGAGCAAAAAGGCCCCGAAACCGGGGAATATGCCCGTTTTATGGATACTCTGCAGGAAAATTCCTGCATTGCCCGCCCTTTGAGCCCGGAACTTCTCTATCAGTTCATGGCGCTGCACTCATGCCTTGCGGGAAAGCGGTTCCGGGATCACTGCAGACGGCAGATGCTGGCTTACGACGTACTGGTGGGGCTGTTTGAACAGTTTGACGGCCTGCGGGGGCCGGAAACGTTTGATGCGGAAGATGTGAGCGATAAGGTGCTCTTTGAACTGGAAGGCTATATCAATTCAGCAGAAAAGTATTCCCTGCAGGAGATCGCCGAAAGGCTCGGTTACGCGCCGCGCCATACGGCAAGACTCATTCGACAGCTTTACGGGAAAAATCTGCAGGAGATCCGCCAGCAGAGCAGCATTGCCGCAGTACGCCGGATGCTTGTCCTGTATCCGGATATGTCTCTGCGGGAGATCGCCGAAAAAACCGGTTTTTCAGGAGTAGCTGCCATGAACCGGGCATTTAAGGAAAGCGAAGGCATGCTTCCCGCCGCATGGCGGAAAAAAGCGTCCGAACAGGAAACCTCTTTCCCGCCAAACCGGCGGGAAGGCTGAAAAAATATAAAACAGTGAGGAAACAGCTATGGAAAAGAGAACCGCATTTGAACACGGTATCATCTATCGCAATACCGACACCTTCTTCCGCTACAACGGCTGGGCATCCGTCTGCAAGGACGATGAGGGTACGCTGTACACTGTCTGGTCGGGCGCACGCGCCCGCCACGTCTGCCCGTTCGGCAAGACCCTGATGAGCAAAAGCACCGACGGCGGCCGGCGCTGGAGTGTGCCCATGATCATCAACGATACGTGGCTTGATGACCGCGACGCGGGTGTGATCTGCCTGGGCGGAAAGAAGCTGCTGGTGAGCTGGTTTACCCATCCTGTGGAGTCCTATCTGGGAAACGAATGGCTCCACGATTATATCATTAAGTCATGGCCCGGCTCCGCGAGCGCACTGGCAGAGTACGAAAATCTTCCGGAGGATATGCCGCGCGGCGGCTCCAATATCCGCGTTTCCGATGCCGACGGTATCGGCTGGGGCGAGCAGATCTGGATGCCGATCTCGGCGCCTCACGGCCCCATCCTGCGCCGTGACGGCTCGCTTCTCTATCTGGGCAAGGAAATGTGGTGCCATGACAAGTCCACCCCCGACGTGATCTACGCCATGGAGTCACGGGACGAGGGCAAGACCTGGACGGAGCTGGGCCGTGTGCCGCTGCCTGAGATGGAAGGCATTACGTGGGATCATCTGCATGAGCCTCATGTGGCAGAGCTTCCCGACGGCACCCTCATCGGCATGATCCGCGGCCATCACCCGGGCTTTACGCTCTATCAGACCGTGAGCCACGACGGCGGCAAGACCTGGAGCGTACCGGTTCATCTCGGCGTCAACGGCGCACCGCCTCATGTGCTGGTACACTCCTCCGGTGCAATTGTTACCACATTCGGCAGACGTGAGGAGCCTTTCGGAGAGCGGGCTATCGTGAGCTACGACGGCGGCAGGACCTGGCCTGACGAATACATCCTGCGCGACGACGCGCCCAACGGAGATCTGGGCTATCCCGCCACGGTGGAGCTTGCCGACGGCAGCCTCCTGACGGTTTATTACCAGGTCAACGGAGAGGACGAGTTCCCCTCGGTCATGTACACGAAGTGGACGCTGTAATTGAAATAACAAAGACTGTGCCGTACGTGAGTCAATCGCGTACGGCACGGTTGGATTGGGATAATAAATGAACATAATATCACAAAACAAAATACGCGCGATTCTTGCCTATGCGCTGCGCACGGCGGCGCTGCTGTGTGCCTCGGGCTCGCTGGTGCAGACTTTTTTGAGCACCATCGGCTTTTCCGAGCAGTATATCTACCTGCACGCTTCCATCTATCAGGCCGCAAACGTGCTGTCGATTATCCTCTTTGCACGCTTTGCCGACGGCGGTAATCTCCTGCGCCGCACGGCGCTGGTGCAGGTGCCCGGCGCACTGCTGTTTTTATGCTATCTGCCGCTGTGTGCCCAGAGCGATGCGGGACTGCCTGCCTATCTGTGGCTGTTGGTCATCAGCATCATGCAGTCGGTGAGCACGGCGCTCCACACGGTCTGCGAGTATAAGGTGCCCTACTTCATTTACCGCACCGAAGAATACGGTTCGGTGATGGCGATCTGCGGCGTGGTATCCAGTGCTGTATCCTTTGGCGTAGGTGCGCTGATGAGTGCGCTGAGTGTGCGCTATTCCTATTCGACGCTGATGGCCTTTGCTTTTGGCATCTCCTGCCTGTTCCTGCTGGGTGCGGCGGTGCTGCAGTATTTCCAGAAATCCCTGCTGCCGCCCGATACCGAGACACCCGCTGGAAAGAAAGCTGAAAAGATCCCGCTGATGGCGATGTTTCGCCACGAGGCGTTCTCACATCTGTTTGTGGGCAATATCACCCGCGGCATCGCAAACGGCACCACCACGGTGCTGGCAGCCGCAGCACTGACGCTGGGATATGATGAGACGCTGACCACGGCGATGGTCAGTGTGCAGTCGCTTGCAACGCTGGCAGGCTGTGCGCTGTTCGGCGTAGTATCCCGGCGTACGCATCCGCGGTATGCAATCTTCGCCGGAAGCCTGTGCTTTCTTTCTCTGCCGCTGATGCTGCTGCGCGGTACACCGATGCTGTTTCTGGCAATGTATGCCATTCTCATGTTCGGACGTACGCTCGTGGACTATGCGGTGCCTTCGGCGCTGCTGTACGCAGTACCCGTGGAAATCGCCGGTACCTATAACGCGTGGCGTATGATCCTGCACAACGGCGGTACGATGCTCGCCACCACCGTGGCGGGATTTATGCCGCTGCCGGTGCTGATTATCATTACGGTTGTGTTCCAGCTGATTTCAGGTTTCAATTTTTTATGTGCCCGCGTCATGCGCGGCAAGGAGGAAAAGGTATGAAGAACACTACACACATCGCTTCCCGCTGGGAGCTGTTTCTGGATGAGCAGATGATCGCCGCGCGCGACGGCCTTGAGCTTCGCCTGCAGCAGCCCATTCCCCGTGAGATCGCGGTGGAGATGGATAAGCCCTGGGAGGACATCGGCAGCGGTGTTTACAATACGGTTCTGAAGGACGGGGATGAGTACCGGCTGTACTACCGTGCTTCCTGGTTTTCAAAGGATACAGAAAATGTCGGCGACCGTTCCGAGAATCAGTTTACCTGCATAGCTGTGAGCCCCGACGGTATCCACTGGACCAAGCCCGAGCTGGGAATCATTGAAATTGAGGGCAGCACCGCCAATAACGCAATCTTTGCCGGAGTCAACGCCCATAACTTCACGCCTTTCATCGACAAAAAGCCCGGATGCCCCGCTTCGGAACGCTATAAGGGTACCGCAGGCCATAACTTCAACGGTCTGAGCGCCTACGTTTCCTCAGACGGTATCCACTGGACCGTGACCGATTACTCTCCGATCCTCACCGACGGTGCCTTTGACTCCCAAAATCTGGCTTTCTATGACACCGTTGCCGGGAAGTACCGCTGCTACAGCCGGTATTTCCATAAATTCGAGCCCCAGAGGCACGTCTATGACGGCGTGCGTGCCATCCAGCACGCGGATTCCGAGGATTTTGTCCACTGGAGCGAGCAGATCCCCAACGCCTACAGCCCCGAGTATCCCTGGGAGCATTTTTACACCAACGCCACCACGCCCTGCCCGGGTGCCGAACACTATCTGATCAGCTTCCCCATGCGATTTAACGAGGAACGCAAGAAAGTGCCTTCCCATGAGCACGGCGGCATCTCCGACGGTGTGCTGCTTTCCTCCCGTGACGGAACCCATTTCAGCCGTCTTTATCCGGAAGCCTTCATCCGCCCCGCCATCGGCGACGATAACTGGACCCAGCGCTGCTATATCACCGCCGCGGGTATCCTCGAGACCTCTCCCACGGAATTTTCCATCTATGTCGGCGAGCATTATATGCATTCCAATGCCTGCATCCGCCGCTATACGCTGCGCCGCCACGGTTTTGCCGCTCTGCACGGCAACTACACCGGCGGTACCATGACCACAGAGCCGTTCACCTTCACGGGCAGTGAGCTCATGCTCAATTACGCCACGTCCGCAATCGGTTCCGTCAAGGTTGAGATCCTGCGCGAGTCCGGCGAGGTCTGGGAGTCCGAAGAACTCTACGGCAACAGCGTCGAGGAGCGCATCGGCTTCGGCGAAGGACGGTGCCCCGGTATGTTGGAAGGGGAGACGATACAGCTTCGCTTTACCCTGCGTGACGCCGATCTGTTTGGCTATCATTTTGCCTGATGGAAGGTTTTATGCGCACTGTCGCATGAGCCAAAGACTTCACAATGATCGAAAAGAAGGATAATACCATGGAAAATCGTGTAACGTTGCCCCTGTTTGATGACTATTTTATTGATTTCCGTCCGGGAACACGCCGCCGCTGGTTTAAGCCGGAACCTTATGCGCTGGTGCCGTCGGGCGCCTATTCTTCCATGCTTTCAGACCCCGAACGGGGACTCTACCGCGTCTATTACGAGACACTGCGGGATTACGGCATCGACGGCCCCCGCGATCTGCGGCTGGTGGAGGGAACCGATCCTGCCGATATGCATCCGGTGCAGGGAGAGTACGGCGAAAACATCGTCTTTGACGGTGCGGGCGGCCTGCACGGTGCGTCGGTGCTGTATGATCCGCTGGATCCCGATCCGGCACGTCGGTATAAGCTCTGCGCCATGACGCGCATGGCACCGCTGCGTGAATCCGGCGCACGCCATACGCCGGTGGTCATGTCCTTCTCAGCCGATGGCCTGCATTGGGAGCATCATCCGGAGATGGTCGTGCATCCCTACACCAGTGACGCCCGCAATACACTTTTCTATAACCCGGTGACTCAGAACTACACACTGCTCTACCGCAGCGCTGCAGTGGATCGCCGCATTTCCATCAAAACCTCGCCCGATCTGGTCAACTGGACCGAGCCCCGTGTCATTCTCCACCCGGGTGCCGTGTACAATACCGACGACACCCAGATTCAGCATTACTCCATGACCGCAGGTTGGTACGACGGCATCTTCTACGGCATGGTCTGGCGCTACAATGTGGGCCTGATGGACATGGACTTCTATAAAATGTTCGGCTATATGGAGCCTGAACTGGTCTACAGCTACGACGGAGTGGACTTCACCTACACCTCCGGCAAGACCCTCATCGAGCGTCCCTATCCGCCCACACCCGGCTGCATGGGTCTGTCTCCCATGGATATCTGCCCCAGCGTGGACGGGCAGTGGTACTATATCCTCTGCAACGGTGCGGTGTTTACCCACGGCTCGTCGGAGAACAATAAGAAGATGTACGACGCGCTCAATGGCCGCGTGCAGATGGGCAGCCCCATCTACCGTATCCGCCGGGACGGCTTCTGCGGTCTGGAGGCCGTTGGCTATGAGGCAAAGATCGTCACCAAGGGCATTGAGCTGCTGAAAGATGACCTGAGCTTCAACCTCCGTGCCGAATGCGGCTGGGCACGCTTTGCCATTCTTGATCAAAGCGGCGAGCCGCTGCCGGGCTTCTCCTTTGATGACTGTGTGCCGTTTGAGTTTGACGGCGGCGTGGATGTGCGGCCGGTGTGGAAGGAAAAGAAGCTTGCCGAAGCGCTGGGACGAAAGGTCCGCATCGCGGTGGAGCTCAACTCCTGCATTCTCCACGCCATCAAGGCGACTGCACGCCCCTTCATCGCCCAGCGGCAGGCCAGTTTCGGCGCACCCTACGGCATCAACGACTGATCTGGAGTATAAAACTCAGCAAATGCGAAAAAGCAATGCAACACTGCCTGAAAAGAGGTAACTTATGGCCCGTTTATACATGAATATCGACATCAATTCCTATGTTTGTCCCTTTTTGAATACGGTACTGGAACAGGAAAACGTGTATCCTGAGATGCTCTGGCCTTTCGTGGATATTTACCGCTCCACCCAGGTGACGGATGTTCTGTTCGACATCTTTTGCCAACTGTCGGCAACCCCTTCTTCGTGCATCGGGACGCTGGGAGGACTCTGCCGCTGGGGTACGGAAAACGGAATTGAGGATTCCTTCCTGAATATGCACCGCTGCTATCAGCTGATTTATGAGCGCTGGCAGATCGATCCGTTCCAGGTGTGGATCGATCGCTGCCGCGAAAACGGACAGAACCCCTGGATCTCCGTCCGCATGAACGACTGCCACCCGTTTGCGCTTCTGAAGCATGAAAAGATCGACAGTTTCCTGAAAAAAGCCCTCGCAAACGGTTGGACGCTGGGCGATGACTACGGCTATTTTGGAAAATGCTTTGATTACAGCGTAAAGGAAGTCCGCGACCTGATGCTCAGCTACATCCGCGAGCAGCTCTCGCGCTACGATGTGTACGGCATCGAGCTTGACTTCATGCGCGAGTGCCAGTGCTTCCGCTATCTGACGGCGGATATGAAAGCCTGCACCGAGATCATGAATCAGTTTATGCGGGACGTTAAGCAGATCGTTTCTGACTGCGAAAAAATCCACGGACACCCCATCCGTATTCTCGTGCGCGTCATGCGCGACTACGAACATACCACCTTCTACGGCTTTGACCCTGCCTGCTGGGCGCGTGAGAAGCTGGTGGACATCATCAATCCCACGCCGCGCTGGACCGGCGGCGACAGCGGCATTCCCGTGGCGGAGTGGAAAGCGCTGCTGCCCGGCGTCGAGGTGGCGGCGGGCATCGAGACCGCCGTCAACTATGCCCCCGACCGCGGCATGGGTTATGCCACGGCAGAGATCGTAAGAGGTCTTGCCGCCGGATATCTCGCGGCAGGCTCCGACGGTGTGTATTTCTTCAACTACTTCGTCAACTCCGACGCGCCCTACCGGACCTTTGATCAGCATATGCTCAGTGCCCACCCGTACATCCGGAATATGGAAGTTCTCTCCGGCTGCGCGGATTTGGAATCCATCTATAAGCGCGGCGTGCGTTTTGCGGTCATCCCGCAGGCGGGAGAGGGCTTTGCCAAATACCCGCCCATGTGGCAGCCGCTCCCGGCAAAGCTTGGGAAGGAGGCGCAGAGCTTTGCCATCACCACAGGCCCGATCCCTAAGAGCAAGCGGGCGATGCTGATCGTCGGCATCGAGGGATTGGATGCACCGGACGCCGATGTGCGCGTCAACGGCAAATCTTGCACGAAGTGGGAGAAGATCAATCTCGCCTACATTCCCGGCATCGGTATGCAGACGGGTAATTATGTGTCCGGGGAAACACGTTGCTATGGCTGCGTGGTGGATGCGGATGACCTGGGCGCGCTGACGCAGGAGATCGAGATCAAGACCGGGCACGAAAACGCGGTTTTGACCTGGCTTGAGCTTGCGGCGGTATAACGGAATAGAATCATTGGGCGGCAGAAATCACGGGTTTGATGGTTTCTGCCGCTTCTTTAGTCCTTTTTCGGAAAATGAATGTGGCTTTGCGGCAATACGGCTTTTTCGCGGCTGATTGACAAAAGAGAACGTGAATGATAGAATGAAAGCGGTAATATCTGCGTGCAAGGGAAAGGACGGTGCTGTGAATGGCGGAGAAGAAATGCGGATGCTGCGGAAACAAAGTCGGGATATGGGTCTGGTTTTTCCTGGCGGCATCGCAGGTGATCGTGTTCATCGGACGGCTGGCAGAGTATCTGACGGATCCCTACGGACTGAAAGTGATTGTGCCGTTCGCAGTCTTTCACGGATGTGCTGCCGCAGTCTTTGCGGCAGTGGGATTGGTGATGCTGTACAGACGGCGCAGACAGGAAAAAGAGAAAGCGGTAGATGCGGATGTCTGACTGGAAAAAGCGTTTTGATGAAGCGTGGAAAAAGAATATGCCGATTCGCTGGTTTGTACCGGGAATCGGCGCACTGCTGATCGTGCTGCTGCACTATACCGGGGCAAGCCGATCGGCGGAGAGCGAACCGAAGGTGCTGTACATGCTGGTCTGGGGACTGGCAGGTGCGGTGTTTTTCATCATTGGAATCATCCGGCTGATTGTCGGAATGTTTAAAGCCAAAACCGAGCCGGAAAAGGCTCCGGAATCTGTTACGGAAGAACCAAACGAACAGTGAGAAAGATATAAAAAGTGCGTACAGAGTAATCTGTACGCACTTTTTGTGCGTTAACATGTATGTGAGCCAAAAAGACGCGAATGCGTAAAAAAAGATTCTGCGATCGGAAATGCGGGGGCGGGCTAAATCATGATCACCTCATCGGCGTCGTCGACACGGCAGACGTTGTAGGTGCAGCGGACACCGTATTTGGAATGGTCTGCGATGATGATATGCTTTTCGGCATTGGTAAAGCTGATACGGAACAGCTCAGCCGCGTGCTCACGTACGACGGAGATTTGCCCGTCTTCCGTTATACCGTCGCAGCCCTGAAAGGCGATGTCGTAGTTCATGGAGCGGAAAAAATGGTTTGCGGCATGACCGACCAGAACCTTTTCGGCAGCATAATACTCGCCGCCGGAGATGGTGCAGCGGATATTCATCTCCGAAAGGGTGACCAGAAACTGCACGGAATTTGTGATGATGTGAAGCCCTGAGTAGTTCTTCATGAACGGCAGCAGATAGGCGCAGGTGGAGCTGCCGGGCAGAAAGATGGTTTGATTATCGCGCAGATGCTTTTCAGCATATTTGGCGATGTCTCGCTTTTCGTGTTCGTTAATGAACATTCTCTGTTCAATCGGATACAGCTCGGTCAGGGACAGCGCCATAGCTCCGCCGTGATAGCGCTTGAGATATCCCTCGTTCTCCAGTTTGATCAGGTCACGGCGGATCGTCATCTCGCTGAAAAACAGCGTTTGGGCAAGAAATGTCACGCTGACCCGCTGCTTTTGGTTAACCCAGTCCAGAATGTCTTTTTGTCGTTGATTCATTCCCATATCATAACCACATCTGTTTGTATGAATGTTTGTTTTTCTTGATTTCGAACATCTATTGCGTTTGAAATGTTTGACTGTTATAATTATAGGCGTTCAGAGAAGAAAAAACAAGAGGGAATTGAAATGTTTGGATTGACACAGGCACAACTGATCGCACAGATTCTTGGATATATGGGAACGATCATCGTTGTGATCGGTATGCAGCAGAAAAAATACAAAGCTATCGTAATCTGCAAAATCGGCAACGAGTTTCTGGCAGCAATCCATTATCTGCTGATGGGCGGATATACGGGCATGACGCTCAACTTTGTAAGCTGCATCACAAACGGTGTGTATTACCGGCGCATCAGCAAAGGGAAGAGCACGCTGATCTTTCAGATTATCTTCGGCGCCATGTTCTGCGGACTGGGGTTTTTGTCCTGGCACGGACCGATCAGTCTGTTTGTGATCGCGGCAAAGCTTTTGTCGTCGGTCTCTCTGGGGATCAATAATCCCCGCACCATACGTATCCTCAATCTCATCAGCAATCCCTGCTGGCTGATTTATGACATCGCCATGGGAAGCGTCGCGGGAATGACAACCGACATACTGGTGATCTGCTCGGTACTGATTGCGTTCATCCGCATCGACATTCTCGGACGGAAAGCAGAATAAAAAACGGGAGAAACCATAACCCGATATGGTTTCTCCCGTTGACTTTTATGCGGATTTTTAGACTGTTACCGGCTCAGAAGCCGGGCAATCGCGCCGCGATGTACGATGAGTGCCGATCTCGGACAAAACTCCTGACAGCAGAAGCAGCGGATGCATTTGCCGTAATCAAAACGCGGACGCTTGCCCCCGGCAGTTTCCCGCATGGAGATGGCGTGCGCAGGGCAGACCTTGGCACACTCGGCGCAGCCGATGCAGAGCGCGGGATCAAGCTTGGGTCGGCGGCGCAGCGCCGTCTGCATGAGCCGATCGATGAGGGGACCGTTCTGGCTGAAGGTTGCGTGGGTCTCACCGGT
This sequence comes from Oscillospiraceae bacterium, assembly GCA_015067675.1. Classification (GTDB taxonomy): domain Bacteria; phylum Bacillota; class Clostridia; order Oscillospirales; family QAMX01; genus SIG502. The sequence continues at coordinate 9,037 of SVMB01000016.1, read as the reverse complement.
GATTTTCTTCCAGTCGGGCTGCACGAAGGACTTCCATTCGCCGCGGATATCGAGCTCATCGGCCGAAAGGGGAGCCAATCCCTGCGCGTTTGCTGCCATGAGCAGCGGTGCACCGTCGGGCGTGATGCCCATCAGCGCACCTGCCAGTACATCGCAGGCATACGGGTCGCGGGAGGCAAGAAGGACGCCTGCGTGACGGGGATTGCCGCCGGTGGGGCCGTTGCCCTCCATGCCCCATACGCCGTCGATGAGGGAGAGCGTCGGCTTTACCGCACGGCACAGATCCACCAGCATATGGGCAAAATCCATCGTGCTGGGGTAAAGATAGTGGTATTCGGGCTTTTTGGTGCCGGGAATAACGCCGAAAAGGTTCTTGACGGCAGCAGTCATGCCCATCATGCCGTGGGTTTTGAGCTTTGCAAAGCTGATGACCGCGTCACATCTGTCCAGCCAGGCGGTGAAGGAATATTCGTGCAGAATATGCCCCTCGGGAAAGCTCTTTTGTGACTCGGAAACGTCGTAATTGAGGCTGGCGCCGACTTCTTCCACACATTTGAGTCCGGCAGACTGATAAATGCGCTCCAGAATGGCCGGGGTATAGAGCCCGCCGGGGCTGTCGCCGACGATGACTTTGGCGCCGCGCTCAATGAGACGGCGGCAAAGTTCCCGCACAGGCGCGGGATGGGTGGTGACGGCGGCATCCGGACGCCGGGGAGCGATGAGATTGACCTTGATGCCGACGGTCATGCCGGGACGCACCCAGTCAAGCAGGTCGGCACAGGCCAGCAGCGCGTCGAACGCGGCGCTGACCGTGGACTGGTCGTAATCGGAACAGGGAACGATGCAGACAGGCTGATTCATGGGACTCCTTTATTCGGCAGAGCCGTCAGCGGAGGACTCTGCGGCAGGCATGACGATGAAGGCATCGGGCAGGTAGCGTCCGTTGACCTTGTCGGCGCCGGAGGGATTGGAAATGACGCGGCCGTTGTAGTAGAGGACGCTGGAGGATCCGCCGTCGAGGTTGCAGGCCTGAACCGCGCCGTAGCGCTCAAGGATGATGGCGCATTCACCGATGGTGCAGCCCATGGAATGGGTCTGACGACCGTCGATGACCAGCATCATGACAGTGCCGTTCTCGGCCTGACCGATGACGGTACGGGGGTGGATGCCCCAGCCGGCGGAACCGGAAACCTGGATCTTGCCGTTGACGATGAGCGCGGGACGGAACTCGGCGCCGTCGCGCAGATCCAGAGAGGATTTGTAATTGGTGATGTTGAGGATGTTGTTGGTGTCAAAGGCAATGACCTTGTAATTTCCGCCGATGGCAGACTGGAGGCGTTTGCCGTCGGACATGACAAAACCGTAGGCAACACCGCCGTTGCCGTGGCCTTCGTCATCCTGGAAACCGGAGGCGTTGATGCCGAGAATGGCGCCGTTGCGCTCGGCAATCTGGCCGACTTGCTGACCGACGCTGCCCAGATTCTTGGCAACGCCCAGCTTGACCTGCGCGGGATCGCGGATGAGTGCAAGCTTACCCTCATAGATCTCGTCGGATTCCTCACCGGTGACCTTGATGATGAGAATGCCGTTTTTCGTATCGAGCGCCAGCACCTGATCACCGTTCGTGGTCAGAATGGAGGTGCCCTCCTGATCGCGGCCGGCTTCATCGATCATGATATGGCCGTCCTCGGTATAGAGCGTCTCGGCGTGTTCGTTTGCATAGGCGATGAAGCTTTCACGGTCAAGCTCAGGGAAGGCGGTATAGAGCGGATAGTCTTCCTTTTCCCACTCGGGGACAGGCGGGGCAGTGGTTGCCGTGGTGGTGGCAGCCGTGGTTGCTGCGGGTTCGGGGACAGTGGTGGCTGCCTCGGTACGCAGCGCACCCATGGTGGTGGCGGAGGGATTGACCATGGAGTTGTCGGATTCGATCTTGGCCTGTTCCTCTTCCAGTTTCCAGCGCTCGTACATGACGTCCTCAATGATGGACTTGGGGATGAAAGCCGTGGCCAGCCACTGATGGGTCATGGTACCCATGGCGGTTTCGATGTAGATGGCGCGCCATTTGGCGATGAAGGGGATGTTGGAGAACACGCACAGGCAGTAAAGCGCTGCCAGTACCACGGCGGTCGCACCCAGGGTAATGGGCCAGCGGCGGCGCTTTTTCTTTTTCTCAGCTTTTACAGGCTGCTTTGCAGGGACACTGCCGGGACGCACGTAGCCGCGCACTTCAGAGGTGGTATGCACATTCTGGGGATCAATGGCACGGCCGAGGCTGGAGGAGGCAGCCGGACGGGATGAAGAGGCAGCCGGGCGGGAGGGGGCGCCGGCCGGGCGGGAGGATGTTGACGGCATACGGATGGTGCTCTGACTGACAGCGGCAGGCCGTACGGGAGGAGGTGCCGCAGGCGTACGCGGCACAACGGAAGTATCGTCGTCCTCGAATGTGGAATAGCCGGTGATATGCGGCGGGGACTGCCGGACCGCGGAGCTTTGGGCTGTGCCGGGGATGTACTCACGCATTTCCTGCAGGGGTTCAGCCGCAGGCGTCGGCTTTTGCTGTACCTGCGCCGGGCGTACGGGCTGCGCAGGCGTGCGCTGAGACGCGTATTCCTCGGCCAGAATTTCGTCCACATCGGGCAGTGAAGCTGTGTCGATGCGGGGCGTGGATGATTGATATGAACTGTGGCTTCTGCCGGAGTGCTTGCCTCCGCCGCCAAATAACTTCATAGAATTCGCTCCGTTCTGTAAGATGTTTATACTTTTGACGACCGATGAGGTCGGTTTGTTTCGACAAAATACGATCATCTTTTATTTTAACATGTCCGGGCGGGGGATACAAGTGTACGACGGGATTTTTTTCGGCAGATTAAAAAGAAAAAATTTCTTGTCCAATGTATAATACTGCTTGACAAACAATACTGTTTATTGTATAGTATACTCGTAAGCAGGAAAGGGGGAGGATAAGCGTGGACCCGCAGATGAAGAAGGGCTTTCTGGATGCCTGTGTGCTGGCAGTTGTGGAAAAAGAGGATGCCTATGGGTATAACGTGACCCAGCAGACGATCAATCTGCTGCATGTGTCGGAATCGTCGCTGTATCCGGTGCTGCGCAGACTGGAGCAGCAGGGCTGCTTTGAAACCTACAATGCCGAACATGGGGGACGACTGCGTAAGTATTACCATATGACGGAGCTTGGCAGGCAGCGGCTTGCACAGCTTCGATCGGAGATGAACGATCTGAAAAAGATTGTGGAATTTATCATGGCAGATGCAGAGGGGAATGAAGAGGTATGACAAAGCAACAGTTTTTGACCCGGCTCGGCAATGCGCTGCTGTCATTGCCGCAGGAGGAACGGGCACAGGCGCTGAATTACTATCGGGAATACATCGAAGATGCGGTGGAGGCCGGACGTACCGAAGAAGAGGTGACGGCCTCGATGGATGCTCCGGAGACGATTGCGGCGCAGCTGCGCAGGGAGTCGGCTTTTGCCGTCGCGGCGGCAAAGCCCACGCCGCGCAATACCTCACGGGCGCTGATCGCAGCGTTGGGAATACTGTCTCTGCCGATCACGCTGCCGCTGGGCATCGCGATTATCGCAATTGCCGCGGCGATTCTGGCTCTGCTGCTGAGCCTTGTCATTGCCGCAGTGGCAGTGATTGTGGCTGTGGTGGTGATGGGCATCATGTTCGGCCTGCGCAATATCTGGCTGCTCGGATCCGGCGCCGTCACGGGAGGCTCGGTGGCGTTCATGATCGGCTCGGGACTCATTGGCCTTGCGCTGTCGATTCTGGCGGTGATGGCGCTTGTCCTGCTGGTGCAGGGTATTTGCAGGGCGATGGCGGGATTCTTCCGCTGGATTGGCCAAAAACTGGCACAGAAGCGGGAAAAAGGCGGTGAAACGGTATGAAAAAGACGATCAGAATCCTGGGACTGACGGCGGTGCTGCTGCTGATTGTGGGCGCGATGCTCGTGGGTTATGCCGTCATTGACGTGGGCGGCGAACAGGTTGCGCAGTGGCTGAGCATGCCGATGTACATCAACCACGGTGAGGATGGCTGGCGGGTTTCGACGCTGAACTATCACAAGGAACCGAAGATGCAGGTCTGGGAAGGCCGGGCCGATGAGCTGCAGAGGCTGCGTCTGGACGTGGTGGATGCCGACCTTGAGCTGCGCGCGGTGGAAGGATCCGACAAGGTACGGCTGACCTGGTATGAGCGGTATGAAAACGAGTATCGGCTGCAGTCGGAGGATGGCACGCTTGCACTGGAATACCTGGAGAATACGGGTGTCATTACCTTCAATGTGACGAGCATCTGGGATGCGGATGTACCCGGCTTTGTGCTGGAATATCCGGCGGACAAGGAATGGCTGGCGATGGTGCTCACCGGCGTGGATGGTGAAATCCGTGCGGATGAACCGCTCCTGACCGATCAGATCAGCGTTGATCTGGTGGATGGCGAGCTTACGGCGGCGATCGTCACCGGCCGATTCTCCCTTGACGGCGTGGATGCCGACGTCAATGCGGTTCTGGACAGCGAAAGCATCGATTTTAAACTGGTTGACGGTGACGTGGAGCTGAGCCTGGCAGGAGCGGCTGAAGACTACCGGTTTGATATGGAATTTGTGGGTGCGCAGTTCACCCTGAACGGGAAAAAGCCCGAAAAGGAGATGAACGGCGACTGGATTCTGGGCGAAGGCGCGCGTGAAGTGCGAATCTCCGGCATCGGATCGGAAATCGACGTGCGTACGGCCCGTGATATGGGAGGAAAAGAAAATGTACTGTAAAAACTGCGGCAATCTGATGGACGATCATGCGGCGGTCTGCATCAAATGCGGCGTTGCGGCGGGCATCGGCAAAAACTTCTGCCACAACTGCGGTGCGCAGGTGGGAGACGGACAGCTTGTGTGTATCCAGTGCGGCGCGGCGCTGGGGAATATGCGCAATGCCGGTTACGGCTATGCTGCTCAGCCCAATAAGTCCAGAATAGCGGCGGGCGTTCTTGCGATTCTGCTGGGATGGCTGGGTGTGCATAATTTTTACCTGGGATTTACCGGCCGTGCGGTGGCGCAATTACTCATTAGCCTCTTAACCTGCGGAATCGGCGCGTTTGCAAGCGTGATTTGGAGCCTAATTGAAGGAATTCTCATTTTGACCAGACAAATCAATTACGATGCGCAGGGTTTGCCACTGACCGAATAAGGTGACAGAAATCGTGAAAAGGGAGAATTTTTGCACTGGATATCGATAATTATCAAACGGATTCTTAACATTAAATATAAGAAATGCAGGAAAACTTTCATCTTTCTTGCAAAAACAGCCTGTGTGAAGGGAGGAAATGGCATTTCACGCAGGCTGTTTGAAGTAAAACGGATGAACGGCTTCATTTTTTGAATTGGTAAAACTGACGGCTGAATTCGTAATTATCGATTAAAGATGCAAAACAGTTATAAAAAACACGTGCAAATTTTCGGGAGATGTGGTATAATGCAACGTATCAAAAAATAGGAGGACAAAGCATTGCATAAGTACGTATACCTCTTCACCGAGGGTAACGGCAAAATGCGTGAGCTCCTGGGCGGTAAGGGCGCCAACCTGGCCGAGATGACCGGTCTTGGAATGCCGGTTCCGCAGGGCTTCACGATTACCACCGAGGCTTGCACCCGTTATTATGATGACGGTAAGATGATCGCGCCCGAAATCGAAGCGCAGATCATGGAATATATCGCCAAGATGGAAGAGATCACCGGCAAGAAGTTCGGTGATAAGGAGAATCCTCTTCTGGTTTCCGTGCGCTCCGGCGCCCGTGCTTCCATGCCCGGCATGATGGATACCATCCTCAACCTCGGCCTGAACGAAGAGGTCGTCGAGGTTCTGTCCGCCAAGTCCGGCAATCCCCGCTGGGCCTGGGACTGCTATCGCCGCTTTATCCAGATGTACTCCGACGTCGTTATGGAAGTCGGTAAGAAGTACTTCGAGCAGCTCATCGACAAGATGAAGGAAGAAAAGGGTGTCACCCAGGACGTCGAGCTGACCGCCGACGACCTCAAGACCCTGGCCAACCAGTTCAAGGCCGAGTACAAGGCCAAGATCGGTGCCGATTTCCCCTCCAACCCCATCGAGCAGCTCATGGGCGCCGTCAAGGCCGTGTTCCGCTCCTGGGACAATCCCCGCGCCAACATCTATCGCCGTGACAACGATATCCCCTACTCCTGGGGTACTGCCGTCAACGTCCAGTCCATGGCCTTCGGCAATATGGGCGACGACTGCGGCACCGGCGTTGCTTTTACCCGTGATCCCGCCACCGGCGAAAAGAAGCTGATGGGCGAGTTCCTGACCAATGCCCAGGGCGAAGACGTCGTCGCCGGCGTGCGTACTCCCATGCCCATCGCTCAGATGGCTGAGAAGTTCCCCGAGGCGTTTGCTCAGTTCCAGGAAGTCTGCGGCAGACTGGAAAACCACTACCGTGACATGCAGGACATGGAGTTCACCGTCGAGCACGGCAAGCTCTACATGCTGCAGACCCGTAACGGCAAGCGTACCGCCAAGGCTGCTCTGAAGATCGCCTGCGATCTGGTTGACGAAGGCATGATCACCGATCGTGACGCCGTCAAGATGATCGATCCCCGTAACCTCGATACCCTGCTGCATCCCCAGTTTGACCCCAAGGCTCTGAAGGCTGCGACTCCCGTTGCCAAGGCTCTGGCCGCCTCTCCCGGCGCCGCCTGCGGCAAGATCGTCTTCACTGCTGAGGATGCCAAGGCCTGGAATGCCCGCGGTGAGAAGGTTGTTCTGGTCCGTCTGGAGACCTCTCCTGAGGACATCGAAGGCATGAAGGCCTCCCAGGGCATCCTGACCGTGCGCGGCGGCATGACCTCCCACGCGGCCGTTGTTGCCCGCGGCATGGGTACCTGCTGTGTTTCCGGCTGCTCTGCCATCAACATGGACGAGGAAAACAAGAAGTTTGACCTGGCCGGCAAGACCTACCACGAGGGCGATTTCATCTCCATCGACGGTTCTACCGGTAATGTTTATGACGGCATCATCCCCACCGTTGACGCCGCCATCGTCGGCGAGTTCGGCCGCATCATGGCCTGGGCCGACAAGTATCGCAAGCTCAAGGTCCGCACCAACGCCGACACCCCCCGCGACGCCAAGAAGGCCCGCGAGCTGGGCGCCGAAGGCATCGGCCTGTGCCGTACCGAGCACATGTTCTTCGAGGCTGACCGTATTGCCGCCATCCGCGAGATGATCTGCTCCGACACCGTCGAGGGTCGTGAGAAGGCTCTGGCCAAGCTCCTGCCCATGCAGCAGGGCGACTTCGAGGCTCTGTACGAGGCCCTGGAAGGCTATCCTGTCACCATCCGTTTCCTGGATCCTCCGCTGCACGAGTTCGTTCCCACTGAGGAAAAAGACATCGAGCTGCTGGCCAACGAGACCGGAAAGACTGTTGAGCAGGTCAATGCCATCATCGCCAGTCTCCACGAGTTCAACCCCATGATGGGTCACCGCGGCTGCCGTCTGGCCGTTACCTATCCTGAGATCGCCGCCATGCAGACCCGTGCCGTCATCCGCGCTGCCCTCAACATCAAGAAGGCTCATCCCGACTGGGAGATGATCCCCGAGATCATGATCCCGCTGGTCGGCGACTGCAAGGAGCTGCTCTACGTCAAGACCGTGGTTGTCAACACTGCCAATGAAGAGATCGCCGCTGCCGGCACTGAGCTGACCTTCAAGGTCGGCACCATGATCGAGATCCCCCGTGCGGCTCTGACTGCCGACGAGATCGCCAAGGAAGCCGAGTTCTTCTCCTTTGGTACCAACGACCTGACCCAGATGACCTTCGGCTTCTCCCGTGACGATGCCGGCAAGTTCCTGGAAGCCTACTATGAGCGCAAGATCTACGAGAACGATCCCTTTGCCAAGCTCGACCAGAACGGCGTCGGCCGCCTGGTGAAGATGGCAAGCGAGCTGGGCCGTCAGACCCGCCCCGACATTAAGCTCGGCATCTGCGGCGAGCACGGCGGCGATCCGTCCACCGTGGCCTTCTGCCATAAGGTCGGTCTCAACTACGTCTCCTGCTCTCCCTTCCGTGTGCCGATCGCCCGTCTGGCTGCTGCCCAGGCTGCGATTGCCGAGATGTAATTTGAAGGTAAGCATTGTCATCGTGCAAGCCGCTTCATCCCAACTGCGATAACCCCGGCTATCGCATCGTGACTACCTCATAAGCAAAACAACGAGCCTTGAACGGTTAACCGCCGTTTGAGGCTCGTTTTGTTTTTTGTTGTGGATTTTAGTTAGAACCTTGAAAATAACAGACTTTCAGCAGAATCCGGCACTTAAAATTGGAATTTTAAGTGGTAGGGAAAAGAGTGCATATGACCTTGAAATAAGGTTGTATGCAGAGATTGGGTGGATAGAGATATTTACTCAGGATGTGCAAGTATGGGTTGCTGGATGACAAGCATATAGCCAAATCCCAACGAGCCTTGAGAGGCCTGATGCCGCTCAAGGCTCGTTTTTTGCCGCTTGTCGGAAGAAATCTGGGAATGAACCGGCAATGCATCCAGAAAAATGTGTCGATATAACACATTCTACTTGACAGTTTTCGTTCGGTGGACTATAATAAGAGTATGGAATTGATCGACTGTTCAACAATCCGTATCAGCTGGAAAGGGAGAGAATCATGAGTAATCTGCTTCGCTTTGACCCGGAAGTCCTCCGTGAGGATTCCATCAATATCTATCTGGCGGCGGGCCTTTCTCAGGAGGACGCGGAGATCCTGACCGATGGCCTCATCGAGAATGAAATGACCGGCATCGCTTCCCACGGCCTGATCCGTACCTGGAAGTATGTGCACTGTATCCGTGAGGGCGGCGTCAAGCCTGAGGGACGCTATGAACTGGTGTATGACAGTCCCTCCTGGGCTGTGGCGGATGGCTGCGGCGGACTGGGTATCGTCATCTCCACGAAGGTTACCCGGCTTGCCATTGCCAAGGCGCGGGAGACCGGCGTTGGTATCGTCAATGTGCGCCATAG
>SVMB01000132.1 GCA_015067675.1 Oscillospiraceae bacterium | reverse complement strand
CACTCTGCTGGGCGCGGACGATAAGGCGGGCATTGCCGAGATTCTCACGGTACTGGAACAGCTGCAGGCAAGTGACGCGCCCCATCCTGCCCTGTCCATCGCCTTCACGCCCGACGAGGAGATCGGCACCTCACCGGACAGCTTTGACCTGGAAGCCTTTGCCGCCGACTTCGGCTATACCATCGACGGCGACAGCCCTGACGGCATCGGGTACGAAAACTTCAACGCCGCCTCGGCACACTTCACCGTTCACGGCATCAGCGCACATCCCGGCGGCGCCAAGAATACCATGCGCAACGCCTCTCTTGTTGCCATGGAGATCAACGCCATGCTGCCCGCCTGTGAGATTCCCGCCAGAACCTGCGGCAGAGAGGGCTTCTTCCATCTGACCGATATGGCAGGCGACGTGGAAAAGGCAACCCTTGACTACATCGTCCGGGATCATAACGCTGCCCGTTTTGACGAACGTAAGGAGACCCTCCGGCACATCGAAAAGTGCATCAACGAGAAATACGGTGCGGGCACGGTGGAGCTGACCCTGCGTGATTCCTACCGCAATATGGAGGAAATCATCAGAGAGCATTTCCATCTGGTGGAAAACGCACGCGCGGTGATCTCGTCGCTTGGCATGACGCCCGCGGAATATGCCATTCGCGGCGGCACGGACGGCGCCAGACTCTCCTTCATGGGGCTGCCCTGTCCCAATCTTGGTACCGGAGGACACGCATTCCACGGACCCTATGAGCACATCACGGTGGAGGACATGGAGACCGCTGTGCGCGTGATCGCGGGAATCGTGGACGCATATGCCCAATAAAACCGAACGGAAAGGCTTATACGCTTTCAATGGCAAAACAGCACCACGGCTGACGGGACGAAGTGTGAGTCTTACGGCATAAAATGAATGAATCCGTGGCCTGCTGCGGGGAAAACTCCCGGCTGCAGGCCACGGATTACTGTTTTTTTGTATCGTTTGCGCCCTGTGCAGTATAAAAACCTCCTATGCAATGGTGGCACCGGCGTCGGTGAGCGCCTTCTGCACACGGGAAATGTCCAGATCACGCAGTGCCGTGTCCCCGGAAGCGGCAAGTCCTGCGGCGGTACCGGCAGCCTGACCGATGCCCATGGCGATGGGGGCCACACGTACGGCGGCTCCGGCTTCATGGGTTGCCGACATGCAGCGTCCGCAGACCAGCAGGTTGTCAAGCCCCTTCACGATCAGACTGCGCAGGGGAATGCAGTAAAACTGTCCGGGCTTGAGATGTGTCGTGGCGGTCTGAGCGCCGGTGGGATTGTGGATGTCGATGGGATAACCGCCAAGCGCCACGGTGTCGTCAAAGCGGTGGGAGGTGAGAAGATCATCGGCCGTGAGGATGTACTCACCCATGACGCGGCGGGATTCGCGCACACCGATCTGGGTGCCGGTGGAGATGAGCTCGGCGTTTGCAAAGCCTGCGCAGCGCTTGCGGAAGAACCGGATGAGCTCGTGAGCCTGACGGCGGCCCTCCTGCTCGGCTTTTGAAAGATCCCAGGGATTCACGGGATCCAGACGGATGACCCGGGTGGTGTTGACGATCACCTCGCCGGGATGCACGGTTTCAAACAGCAGCACGTTTTCACGCTCGGTGCTGATTTCGTGAGCTTCCTTGGCGGCGTTGAACTCCTCAAAGAACCCTGCCATGGAAAGCCGGGGAGAGCGCTCCATGGAGCTCAGATCGCCGACGTTGAAATTGGCCTGACGGCGGCGGATCTCATCCTTGAGTGCGTCCATGTCCACGCCGCGCACTTTCAGAGTCATGGTCATCGGCTGGCAGAGTCCGTCCTCGTCACGGCCCTGGCGGATCCCGGCGCCTGCGTTGAAGGACAGGTCGCCGTCGCCGGTAGCGTCGATGAACACACGACCCTCCAGACGGAGAGCGCCGGCCTTGGTCTGAACACTCACGGCGGTGATGGAGTCGTTCTGCTTTTCAACACCGGTGAGCCGTGCATGAAACAGCACCTGCACGCCGCTCTCGGCGGTCATTTCATCCAGTACCAGCTTCATCACTTCCGCATCGAAGGGCGTCACGGAGGAGGCATAGCCGGTGGTATCCTCAATATGTCCGATGCAGCCGCCGCGCGCGGTCATGCGCTCGACCAGCTCCTGCGGGATACCGGTGACAACCTGCCGGGAACCGGCGTGGAAGGTCATCATGGGGCCGACACCTGCATTGGTCAGCGTGCCGCCGAGAAATCCGTAACGTTCAACGATCAGCGTCTTTGCACCGAGACGTGCTGCAGCGATGGCGGCCATGCAGCCGGAGACACCGCCGCCGACAACGATTACATCAAACATGGTAAGTATCCTTTCTGTGGTAAAATGGCAGAGCTGCGAAGAGAAAGATCAGTATATTCCTATCATACCATCCCGATCCTGCGTTTGCAACAGTTGATTTCAAAGCTGCGGGGTGTTATAATGAATCCGGGAGGTGGTCTGATGTTTGAAAAGACCAAGGCGCTGTGCGACAGCTTTCTGAAGATGGGAGTTCCGGGCTTTGACCTGGCGATCTGGAAGGACGGACAGTGTGCACTGCGGTATATGGGCGGCTACGCCGATCTGGAAAACAAAATCCCGGTGAAGGGTAACGAGCGGTATAATATTTATTCCTGCTCCAAGCCCATTACCTGTGCCGCCGCCATGCAGCTTTGGGAGAAGGGCCTGTTCTCGCTGGAGGACAAGCTCTGCGACTATATGCCTGAGTTTGCCGAGATGACGGTTAAGACCGAGGACGGCGTGAAAAAGGCCGAAAATCCGATTCTTGTGCGGCATCTGTTTGAGATGACCGCAGGCTTTACCTATAATCTGGGCTCGCCGGGTCTCAAGCTGTGCCGCGAGGAAACCGGCGGCAGATGCCCCACCCGTGAGGCCATGCGGTATCTGGCACGGGATCCGCTGGCATTTGAGCCCGGCAGCTTCTGGCAGTACAGCCTTTGCCATGACGTGCTGGCAGCACTGGTGGAAGTGATCTCCGGGGAAAAGTTTGAGGACTACACAAAGAAGCATATCTTCGATCCTCTGGGCATGAAGGATTCCACCTTCCTGCAGCCGCTGGACGCGCTTGATACCATTGCCCAGCAGTACCGCTACAATGCCGAGGAAAAGAAGGTCATCAACCCCGGCAAGACCGTTTCCTACCGGATCGGTACGGAATACGCCTCCGGCGGCGCGGGCTGTGCCTCCACGGTGGAGGATTACATCCGCTTCCTGGAAGCAATGCGTGTGGGCGATCAGATTCTTGGTAAGGACACCATTGAACTCATGGCCACCGATCGCCTCAATGATCAGCAGCGCAGTACCTACTGGACTGCGCAGACCCACGGCTACGGTTTGGGTCTGCGCACGCCTAAGCCCGGCAGCATCTTCACCGACTTCGGCTGGGGCGGCGCCGCCGGTGCGTTCCTCGCGGTGGATGTGGAAAACGGCCTGTCGATCTATCATTCCCAGCATCTGCTGTCCTCGCCCAACCAGGGCATCCGCGGTCACGTATACCAGTTTGCAATGGCGGAACTGGTCGGAAATCCGGATTTCAAAGCGCTGATTCAGCAGAATGTGGAAGCCGGAGAGTATCACTACACGTTCTGAGCCGATCTTTTGGGTCACCTTTTCACGGACAGGTTTGGTTAGAATCAAACCTGTCCGTGTTTTGCTGTTGCCAAGGGCGCGTGAAGCGTATATAATGAAAGCATCAATCCCGACGGAGGGCGAAAACATGGATCAGAACTATATGGAACTCAAACGCTGGCTGGACGATACCCGGGATGTACCGCTGGAAGCAATGGATGCTTTCTTTGACGCCCGTATCGGCGATTATGAGGAGCACATGGCGCGGTGGAAGCCCCATTATGCCTGGCTTGCGCAGCTTCTGGCGGAGGAAGCGGACAGACGCGGCGGCATGGATACGCTGCTTGATATCGGCTGCGGCACGGGGCTTGAACTGGACGGGATTTTTGCACGGCTTCCCGAACTGCGGGTCACAGGCGTGGATCTGGCAGGGGAGATGCTGGCCCGGCTCCGGCAAAAGCACGGACACCGGGCGCTGACCACGGTGCAGGCGGATTATTTCCGGTACGATCCGGGGGAAAACTGCTTTGACGCCGCCGTTGCCTTTGAAACGCTGCATCACTTTACGGCGGAGAAGAAGAGAGAGGTCTTTGAGATCATCCGCCGCAGCCTGAAGCCCGGCGGCGTGTTCTATGAGTGTGATTATATCGCGACCTCCCAGGACATTGAGGATCTGGTGTTTGCGGAAGCGGCACGCCGCCGTGCCCGCGACGGCATTGCCCCGGATACCTTTGTCCACTTCGATACGCCGCTGACCCTTGCCCATGAGCTGGAAGCACTGCGGGCGGCGGGATTTTCGTCAGTCGAGCTTGTGGGATTTCTTGCCTGTGACGACCACACGGCGATGATTCGTGCTGTGAAGTAAATAGGCTTTACACAAGCTAATGGCGGCAGTCGGAGAGACTGCCGCCGGTTTTTTTGTCCGCTCACGTTGTGAATACACTTGCTTCACGGAGCGCACTGTGTTATCATGAACATACTGAACTCTTTGGGAGGAAGCGTTATGTATATTTCCTGTATGAATAATAAGTTCACGCTGTCATCCGGCAGCGACAACGCCGTGGTCTGCCTGCAGGCGCCGCTGTATCGGGAAGCGGAGGGGGAGCAGATCGCGGAATACGAGCTGCGAGAGACCGGCGGACAGGGCAGCACAGCCGTATATGAGGATGCGGCCAATCGGGTTACGCTCACCGTGGAGCAGAAGAAAGACACCCTGTTTTACATCCGCCGCCGGTGGGAAAACCTCAGCGACCGGGCGCGCAAGATTCAGACGGTTCTGCGGGTGTCCCCCTGCTTTGACGTGGCGAAGTACCTCATTCCCTGCGTCAGCGTCAACGGCAATGTGTTCGGCGCGGGACTGGAACCCAAGGGTCTGGAACGCGACGGGGAAAAGTGGATCTTCGGCTATGACCGCGAGGCGATCCCGGCCTGCACGCTGACGGAGAATGCCGACTTTGCCTGCGCACTGTTTGCATCCGCCGAGGATGCGGCGTCCCTTGTATCCTCCTGCAGCGTGTCCCGCGACCATGAATCCGGCGCGTGGTATCAGGAACTGTTCCATCCGGTGATTGAAAAGCCTGTGACCTACTCAACCCGCGACGGCTACGCCGAGGGCTACGACAGCTTCATCGAGCTGGGCGCCGGTGAGGTCTTTGAGACCGGTATGTATCTCTGCGTCAACCGCCCGCGCTGGGAAAACTTCGGCATTGCGGAGGTGCTGGATCAGGCGCTCGGCCTCTACGGTGATAACTCGGATATGTTCGTGCCGGAAAAGAAAGCCCTCTGGGATCGCTCGATTGCCTTTGCCCGCAGCCTGATGACCCATTATAAGGATAAGAAGGGCTTCATCATCGGCTTCCACCGGAATCAGGACGATGAATTTGTTTACCGCGAGGATGAATGCTTTGAGCTTGCCTGGTGCGGTCAGAATATCCTGTTTTCCCGTATGTTCATCGAGGACTGGGCACGCTTCGGTCACAAAGAAAGCCTTGACGATGCCCTGGAGATTCTCGACACCCGTGCCTCTTTCTGCACGGCCAAGTCCGGCCTGCTGGCTGCCCAGTTAAAGGATTACGAGGATCTGGACAACGCCGAGGCCGATACCTGCAACATGGGCTACGGTGCCTATGAGTTCCTGCGCTGCTGGGAGCGGCTGCGGGAGCTGGGCATCGACAAGCCTGCCTATCTGGAGGCAGCCCGGGGCCTCTGCGACTTCTTCTGTGCGCATTTCTCGCCCGAATACGGCTTTGGCAAGGCATGGCGGCTTGACGGCGTCTGCACGTCCGAGGGCGGCTCCATCGGTGCATTCGTGATCTGCCCGCTGGTGAAGATTTATGCGCTGACGAAGGAAGAAAAGTACCTTGCAATGGCTGAAAAGGCGCTGAAATACTACGTTGAGCGGGATCTGGACAAGTTCTGCTGCACCGCCGGTGCGCTGGATACCTCCTGCGTGGACAAGGAAACCTCGGCGCCGTTCATCATGAGCGCCGTGATGCTCTATGAGCTCACCGGCAAGCCGGTCTATCTGGAATACGCCGAGAAGGCGGCCTATTACTTCACCTCCTGGATGTTCCATTACCAGCCGGTCTACGCTCCTTCGTCCGAGATCGTGCGCTACAACGTCTGCGTCAAGGGTCTGACCTCCGTATCCGCCCAGCATCATCATCTGGATATGTACGCGGGCATCGTGGTGCCCTATCTGCGCCGTCTGGCAGACCTCACGGGGGATGAGAAGTGGCGCGTGCGTGCGGACATGATGTGGAACGCCGTGACGCAGTTCATCGGCGACGGCGAGCTGACGGTTCACGGGCTGCTGCGCCCGGTGGGCAGCCAGAACGAGGCGCTGTTCCACTGCCGCTGGGGCTTTGGTACCGGCAAGCGCGGCAATCTCAACGACTGGCTGGTGGCATGGCCCTGCGCATTCCGTATGTCGGTGCTGGCGGAGGATTTCAAAGAGCAGGAGTAAAGTGTGACGCATGATACATGTGACACCCCCCGGAAATTCATCCACGGAATTTTTGCGGGGAGCCCTCTCAGTCATGTGAATGCTTCGCATTCCCATGCCAGCTCCCCCAAAGGGGGAGCCAAGGTATGAACCAAACGCCCTCTGTCAGTTTATGGCTTGCCTCTCCCTCTGGGAGAGGTGTCATTGGAACACAAGTGTTCCAATGACGGAGAGGGCACGCCACCCCACCATGTGACGTCTGCGACATGTGACACCCCCCGGAAATTCATCCGGAGGTTTTTGGCGGGGAGCCCTCTCAGTCATGTGAATGCTTCGCATTCCCATGCCAGCTCCCCCAAAGGGGGAGCCAAGGCTGGGGTTTCAGAACGCCTCTCTGTCAGATTATGGCTTGCCTCTCCCTCTGGGAGAGGTGTCATTGGAACACAAGTGTTCCAATGACGGAGAGGGCACGCCGCCCCCCCATGTGACGCCTGCGACATGTGACACCCCCCGGAAATTCATCCGCAGAATTTTACGGGGCGTGGGGTATTTTAGCACTTTGGTTTACATAATTTTATTGATTTTTCCTGACCAAGAGGAATCATAAAGAGAAAAACCATCCTGAAAGAGGGTTCTTTTGGGATGGTTTTTTATTATAAAGATGAAATTCGAAACAAAACGGTGGTCGACATAACTTGGGAAAAAAGTGAGAAAAAAGTGGGAAAAATCTGGGACGACAAATCGAACATTCGTATGGTATAATCAACTCAAATAAAAAACAAAGGAGTTGACGCTATGTCAGAAGAAAGAGTGTTTGCCTACCCCGAATGGTTCGACGGAAAGAAGGTGAACGATCTCATTTTCTCCGCAAAGTTCATGAAGAAGAGGCAGATTATGGTCTATAACAGCCGATTC
>SVMB01000131.1 GCA_015067675.1 Oscillospiraceae bacterium | reverse complement strand
CCATCGAAGTCTACTTTGTCTGCAACGAGACCGGCCGCCGTATCTCCGACTTCAATGGCGGCGAGGCCGTGCTGAAAGTTCCCTTTGAGATTCCGGCGGGCAAGGTTGCCAAGGGCTTCTCTGTCTGGTATGTGGACGATTTCGGCCGCAAGACCAAGCATGAAACCTGGCACGAAAATGGTCACATCCATTGGAAGACCGGCCATTTCTCCGATTACGTCATCATCTACGACGCGGTTGACGCAAACGGCCCGAGCTTCATCGACGCCATTGAGACTCCCGTGGCTCCCGTGGAGCCCGAGGTTCCCTCCTACGCAGGCTCCATGATCCGCTTCAACGATGTCATGCCCTATAACTCTGCATACGACGCCATCAACTTTGTCGCCGACCGCGGTATCATGAACGGTACCGGCGCCGCTCAGTTCAGCCCCGACGCTGATCTCACCCGTGCGATGATGGCGACCATCCTCTGGCGTATGGAAGGCCAGCCCACTGCCTGGTACAACGGCCAGTTCAGCGACGTCAAGGGCGGCCAGTGGTACTCTTCCGCTATCGCCTGGGCCAATGCCGCCGGTATCGTCGAAGGTTACGGCAACGGCGTGTTTGGTCTCAATGACAGCCTGACCCATGGTCAGCTCTGCGCCATGCTCTATCGCTGGAACACCAGATCCTATGGTGACATCGGCACTGCCTGGAACTGGGCGCAGGCCAACGGCCTGTATGCCGACCTTGCGGGCATCAATGCCGACGAGGCTGCCACCCGCGCCGAGATCGCCGAAGTCCTCATGGCCTTCGTCCTCCGCGTCTGGTAAGACAAACACGAGGTTAGTAAGAAACCGGGCGACAAAAGCATATGCACTACGCAGGGAAGCCCCCAAAAGGGGCTTCCTTTTCACTTATCGGAGGGACAGATGGGCGACCTTGCGGCAATGTTCTGCAAAACCGCCACAAAACCCCTTGGTATGTGTGTTTGGCTTGTGGAATATTCGGCTTGTGAAGAATTGCGGTTTGTGCTATACTGATACGGTTGGAAAAAACTCGAATCTATTATTTGGAGGCCTTCTCTTGGTTCGTTCGGATTTACGCAATATCGCCATCATCGCCCACGTTGATCACGGCAAGACCACGCTGGTCAATGAAATGCTCAAGCAGGGCGGCATTTTCCGTGAAAATCAGGCTGTTCAGGATCGCGTTATGGACTCCGGTGATCTGGAGCGCGAGCGCGGCATTACCATCCTTGCCAAAAATACCTCTGCCTCTTACAAAGGCATCAAAATCAACATCGTCGACACGCCCGGACACGCTGACTTCGGCGGCGAGGTCGAGCGCGTACTGAAAATGGTTGACGGCGTCGTGCTGCTGGTTGACGCGTTTGAGGGCCCCATGCCCCAGACCCGTTTCGTGCTGCAGAAGGCACTGGAGCTTGACCACAAGGTCATCATCGCTGTCAACAAGATCGACCGTCCCGACGCCCGCACCGATGAGATCGGCGACGAGGTGCTCGAGCTCCTGCTGGAGCTGGATGCCAACCCCGAGCGTCTGGAAAGCCCCGTCGTCTACTGCTCCGGCCGTGACGGCAAGGCTTCCCTCTCTCCCTACGAGATGGGCGACGATCTGACCGATCTTTTTGAAACCATCATCAACTACATCCCTGCGCCCGATATGGACGTGGAGGGACCCTCCCAGATGCTCGTGTCCAGCGTGGACTATTCCGAGTACGTGGGCCGTATGGCTATCGGCCGCATTGAGCGCGGCGAGGTTCGCGTGGGTCAGGAGATCGCCGTGTGCGACTACCATCGCGAGGACGTGAAGGGTAAGTCCAAGATCACTGCGCTCTATCAGTTCGACGGTTTGAAGAAGGCGCCTGTGGAGTCTGCCCGCGCCGGTGACATTGTGTGTCTGTCCGGTATCGAGGACATCAACATCGGCAACACCATCTGCGATCCGCTTACCATCGAGCCGGTCAGCTTCGTCAAGATCTCCGAGCCTACCGTCGAGATGACCTTCTCCGTCAACGACAGCCCCTTCGCCGGACGCGAAGGCAAGTACGTCACCTCCCGCAATCTGCGCGACCGTCTGTTCCGCGAACTGCTGCGCGACGTGTCCCTGCGCGTGGAAGAAACCGATTCCACCGATGCGTTCCGTGTTCTGGGCCGTGGTGAGATGCATCTGTCCATCCTCATCGAGACCATGCGCCGTGAAGGTTACGAGCTGCAGGTCAGCACGCCCCGCGTGCTGATGCGCGAGATCGACGGCGAGCTCTGCGAGCCGTTTGAGCGTCTGGTCGTGGACGTGCCCTCTGAGTGCATGGGCAGCGTCATGGAAAAGGTCGGTTCCCGCCGCGGCGAGCTGGTGGAGATGAATCCCCAGGGCAACCGCATGCGCATTGAGTTTATCATCCCGTCCCGCGGTCTGTTCGGCTATCGCTCCGAGTTCATGACCGACACCCGCGGCGAGGGTATTATGAGTTCCGTGTTCCACGAGTACGCGCCCTGCAAGGGTGAGCTGCCCAAGCGCGGCGTGGGTTCTCTGGTGGCCTTTGAAATGGGCGAGGCCGTGACCTACGGTCTGTTCAATGCCCAGGAGCGCGGTGCGCTGTTCATCGGCCCCGGCACGCCGGTCTATCCCGGCATGATCGTGGGTTATTCCCCCAAGGGCGAGGACATCACGGTTAACGTGTGCAAGAGAAAGCACATCACGAATATGCGTGCCTCGGGTTCTGACGAGGCGCTGCGTCTGGTGACGCCCCGCGACATGAGTCTGGAAGAGTGTCTGGAGTACATCTCCGACGACGAACTGCTGGAGGTTACCCCCAAGACGCTGCGTATGCGCAAGCGCATCCTGGACCATGCCGAGCGTATGCGTCAGGCAAAGCGTGCGGAAGCCGCCAACTAAGTTTTTTGGATTTGATATGGGTCGTTCGCGTTTGCGGCGGCCCATATTGGTTTTCTGCGGGGCCGGATAGTGAAAAAAACGTGAAGCGGGGAAATGTTTTCAAATATCTCTTTTGTTTTCATGGGCACTGTGCTATAATACCTTCAAAGGAACATCCTGCGGCGTTTTTTTGCGCCGGACATGAAAAAGGAGAGTCTCTTATGAAAACGAGTTTATTTACCGGTTTTTCGGGTTTTCTCAATAATCTGGGCATCGAAGAAGCGGTGCGTGTGACCAGAGAAATGGGCTTTGACGGCGGCGAAATGTACCCCTGCGAGGCTGTGGACACCATAGAGACTGCCCGGGAGCTCAAAGCAGCGCTGGATGCGCAGGGCATGGTTTGCTCCTGCTATTCCATCGGTATGAATCTGGTGGTCGGCGACGGCGTTGAGGCGATTGCACGGCTCAAGCACTGTGTGGATCTGGCGGCAGAGCTGGGTTCTCCCTATCTGCATCACACGCTGGGCTCTGCCCTCAAGCCTCTGGGCTTTGGTGCGCCTTCCTTCGACGAGGTTTTTGACGAAGTCGTGCGCCGGGCACGTGAAGTGGCCGATTACGCCGCCGACAAGGGTGTGCGCTGTCTGTACGAGGATCAGGGTTACTACTTCAACGGCTGTGAGCGCATGGAGCGTTTTCTCTATGCGATGAAGCGTGACAACATCGGCATCTGCGCCGATCTGGGCAACATCTTCTTCGTGGACGAGGCTCCCGAGGATTTTGTGGGCCGCTTTGCCAATGTGACTTACCATGTTCACGTCAAGGATTACCTGCGCAAGGAAGGCGTATGGCCCGGCGAGGGTTGGCACACCACCCGCAGCGGTGCATTTCTGCGTGATGTGACCGTCGGTCACGGCATCGTTGACTTCCAGCGCATCTTCCGCATGCTCATCCGCGCCGGTTACGACGGCTTCTATTCCATGGAAAGCAGCAGCCCCGAAGAGTTCATGCAGAGCAACAAGCGGGGACTTGCCAACATCAAGCGTTTCTACGACAATGCCGCGCGGGAAATCGCGGAAATGCAGCAGCGCTGACACACTGACAGGAGATTTCAATGGCAAATATTTTTACGAAGATCTTTGGCACCCATTCCGATCATGAAATCAAGCGTATCCAGCCGATTCTCAGGAAAATTGAGGCGCTGGAGGACGAATTCAGAACAAAAACCGATGCTCAGCTTCGCGAAAAGACCCAGGAGCTCAAAAATCGCTATGCAAACGGCGAGAGTCTGGACGATCTGCTTCCCGAAGCCTTTGCAAACGTGCGCGAGGCTGCTGACCGTGTCATCGGTGAGCGGCATTTCCGCGTACAGCTCATTGGCGGCATCATCCTGCATCAGGGACGCATCGCCGAGATGCGCACCGGTGAAGGTAAGACCCTCGTGGCGACGCTGCCGGCCTATCTCAACGCCCTGACCGGCAAGGGTGTGCACATCGTCACGCCCAACGACTATCTGGCCAAGCACGGTTCGGAATGGATGGGCAAGATCTATCGTTTCCTGGGCCTGAGCGTCGGTCTGATCGTGCATGATCTGGATCCCGAACAGCGAAAGGCTGCCTATGCCGCCGACGTGACCTACGGTACCAACAACGAGCTGGGCTTTGACTATCTGCGCGACAACATGGCCATCTACAAAAAGGACATGGTACAGCGCGGCTTCCATTTTGCCATCGTGGACGAGGTGGACTCCATCCTCATCGACGAGGCGCGTACCCCCCTCATCATCTCCGGTCAGGCGGAAAAGAGTTCGCCTCTTTATCAGCTGGCCGATCAGTTTGCCGCTTCCTGCCGGGTTCTGCGGGTTAAGGAGATGGACGAAAAGGAAGAGCAGGACAGCATTGACGCCCACTACATCGTGGATGAAAAGGCGCGTACGGCGACGCTGACCCCGCAGGGTGTCCGCTATGCCGAGCAGCGTTTCAATGTGGAAAACCTGATGGATCCCGAGCACACCACCCTTGTTCATCACATCAACCAGGCTATCAAGGCCCGCGGCGTGATGCAGAAGGACGTGGACTATGTGGTGCGCGACGGTGAGGTTATCATCGTTGATGAGTTCACAGGCCGACTCATGTACGGACGTCGGTATTCCGACGGTCTGCATCAGGCGATTGAGGCCAAGGAGCGTGTCGAGGTCGAAAACGAGAGCCGGACGCTGGCGACCATTACCTTCCAGAATTTCTTCCGTTTATATGAAAAACTCTCCGGTATGACTGGTACGGCTTTGACCGAGGAGGACGAGTTCCGTCACATCTACGGTCTGGACGTGGTGGAGATTCCCACCAACCGTCCCGTGGCGCGCATTGACCATCCCGACTGCGTATACCGCGGCCGTGCGGGCAAGTACCGCGCTGTTGTGGCGCAGGTCGAGGAATGTGCCGCCAAGGGTCAGCCGATCATGGTGGGTACGGTTTCCATCGAGGTCAGTGAGCTGGTTTCCAAGATGCTCACAGCCAAGGGCATCAAGCACGAAGTGCTCAATGCCAAGCAGCACGAGCGTGAGGCGTTTATTGTCGCTCAGGCGGGCAAGTTCGGCGCGGTTACCATCGCTACGAACATGGCCGGTCGTGGTACCGACATCAAGCTCGGCGGTAATGTGGACTTCATGGCCCAGCAGGAGCTTTTACGGCAGGGTCTGGATGAGAAGATCATCGCCGAGGCTATGGGCTTTGCTGAGACCGACAACGAGGAGATTTTATCTGCCCGTGCCGAGTACAAGCGTCTGGTGGAATCCTATTCCGCGGAAGTGAAGGAAAACGGCGACCGTGTTCGCGCGGCCGGCGGTCTATTCATCCTTGGTACCGAGCGGCATGAAAGCCGCCGTGTTGACAATCAGCTGCGCGGTCGTTCCGGTCGTCAGGGTGACCCCGGTGAGAGCCGGTTTATCATCAGCATGGAGGATGATCTGCTCCGACTCTTCGGCTCGGACCGCATTCAGACGATGATGGAGAGTCTCGGTCTGGACGAGGACACGCCGATTGATCAGAAAATGCTCACCGGCGCCATTGAAAATGCCCAGAAGCGTGTGGAAGGCCGCAACTTTGAGGCCAGAAAGCACGTCCTGGAATACGACAACGTGATGAACGTCCAGCGCGGCGTTATCTACAAGCAGCGCGGTCAGGTTCTCGACGGCGAGGACATCCAGCCGGTGATCCGGAAGATGTACGAGGAGATCATCGAGGAGGCCGTGACGGCGGCCTACGGCGATCAGGCGACGTTGGATACCTCCGGCATCAGCCACATCGTGGAGGAGCTGCGGTTTGTGCTGCCTGAGGAGATGCTTGAGGCTGAGAGCATGATGGGTGTGGAGAAGGATACACTCATCGAGCGCTTCCATGAAGGCGCCGCTGCACGGTATGCTGCCAAGGAAGAAGAGATTACGCCGGCGCTCATGCGTGAGGCGGAGCGCGTTTTCCTGCTGCGCAATGTTGACCGCAAGTGGATGGATCACATCGACGCCATGCAGGAGCTGCGGCAGGGTATCGGTCTGCGTGCCTATGCCCAGCACGATCCGGTGATTGAGTACAAGCGTGAGGGCTTTGAGATGTTCGAGGCTATGATCGCCGAGATACGCCGTGACACGGTACGGTCTTTGTTCTCCGTGCGTCTGCGCAATCAGGAGGAACCCAAGCGTGAGCAGGTGGCCAAGGTTACCATGGACAACCGCGGCGACGGCAGTGTGAAGCCCCAGCCGAAGAAGAGCGACAAGAAGCCCGGTCGCAACGATCCCTGTCCCTGTGGCTCCGGCAAGAAATACAAAAAATGCTGCGGCATGAACGAATGAGGCCGTTTTTCGGTTTGATACGGCTGGGTGCGGCGATTTTGAGCGTGCTGCTGTTATGCAGCGGCTGCACCATCCGCACGGATGCGGAGCTGCAGGCGCTCATTGATGAGGCGCAGGCAGCGGCGGCGGCTTCCACGGCAGTATTGGAGCGGCCGGACGAAGTCAGCTATGTGCCGCAGGAGAAGGCGGAGCCCGGTCTTGCCTGCACGGCGAGTTTTTCGCCTGACTCCGACACCGGCGCCGACGGGCATCTGGCAAGGCTTTTATATGCGCGGCTGTTTATGCCGGCGGATGACGGTCGTCCGGTTCCGGCGGTCTGCGAGCGCTATGTCTGGGAAGGCACGGACTTTATTATGACCCTGCGGGAGGCAAGCTTTGCCGACGGCTCCGGTCTGACCGGCGAGGACGTGGTATACAGTCTGGCCCGGCATGGTTTTGATGCGGTTGTCCGGGAGGACGGCTGCGTGGCGGTGCATCTTGAGACGCGCGACGGCGGTTTGCCTGCAAAGCTGACGGCGGTTGCGCTGCTCAAAGTCGGCACGGGAGATGAACAGTTCCCTCTATGCTCGGGTGAGTATGCAATCAGTGCGGATGCGCAGAGTGTTTACGCGGTTGCCGAGCCGGGCAGAGTACGCAGACTGGTATACTGCGAAAGCCGGGACGAGCTGCTGCTGGCGGCGCGCACCGGTCAGGTGGAATACTTTGAGCTGGACAGCGCCGGTGGTGAGGCCATCGGGGGTACCGACGGC
>SVMB01000015.1 GCA_015067675.1 Oscillospiraceae bacterium | reverse complement strand
TGACGATACCCAGTCCCTCCTGGGCTGTGGCGGATGGCTGCGGCGGACTGGGTATCGTCATCTCCACGAAGGTTACCCGGCTTGCCATTGCCAAGGCGCGGGAGACCGGCGTTGGTATCGTCAATGTGCGCCATAGCCACCATTTCGGCGCTGCCGGCCAGTATACCCGTATGATGGCCCGTGAGGGCATGTTCGGTATGGCGATGTCCAATACCGGCCCCATGATGGCCGTTACCGGTACCAATGTGCGCCGCGCGGGCAATAATCCCTTCTCCTACTGCGTCCCGGCGGGTAAGTACGACTACCTGATGCTGGATATGGCCATGTCCAAGTTTGCAGACGGAAAGATTCAGGTGTTCCGTGCCAAGGGCGAGCCCATGCCCGAGGGAACTGCACTGGACAAAAACGGAAACCCCACCACCGACCCCAATGAATACTTTGCCGGCGGTATCCTGCTGCCCTTCGGCGACTATAAGGCCTACGGTCTGGCCGTTATGGTGGACGTGCTGTCCGGTCTGCTTTCCGGCGCAGGCGTCAACCGCGAGGTCAACGCCTGGAATACCACTCCCGGTACCGATGGCAATACCGGCCACTTCTTCATGGCGCTGGATATCAGTAAGGTCTGCGATCTGGCCGAGTACGAGGCGCGTATGGAAAAAATGATCGAGTTCTATAAGGATTCTCCGCTGCTTCCCGGTGTGGATAAGATCCGTTATCCCGGCGAACCTGAGCAGGATGCCTTCCGCGAAGCGCAGAAGAACGGCATCTTCCTGCCTCGTTCCACGGCCGACTCGCTCATTGAGACGGCGGAGAAGCTGGGCGTGAAGCTGAAGTTTATGGATCACGTCCTGGACTGAGCGGATACCCATGCGAGAGGTCACGATATGTATCGATCCATGATGCAGGTGGTTGTCAGGGGAAGTGACGAAGCCCTGCAGCTCTATAAACGCGCGTTTGACGCAGAAATCCTGTGCTGTTATCTCAACGACGACGGTACCTGCTGCCATGCGGAGCTTGACGTCTACGGACAGGTGGTTGCCTTGATGGAGCAGCCGGAACCGGTGACTGTCGGCAATACGATGATGTTCTGCCTGCACATGGGCAAAGGCTGCGAGGCGCAGATAAAAAAGGCCTATGACGTGCTCAAAGACGGCGCGGAAATCACCGAGGACATCGGTCCGTGCAGCTACAGCCCCTGTCAGTTCGTGCTGACCGACCGGTTTGGCGTGTGCTGGTGCCTGTTTGTGTAAAAAACGTGAAAAAAACCCGCATACCATCACGGTATGCGGGTTTTTTGTGTCGATATATTAAAAATTACGCTTCGGGTGCCACGCCGTAGTCCTTTTTGTAGCCGTGGGCGCCGAAAATCTGCCATTTACCGGCGCCGAGACGCTGCATGATCGTCTTGCGTTCCAGTGCGCAGAGCTCCGGATCCGTGTCAACGGACGTCATCAGGATCGGTGCATGCTGATTGTATTTGGCTTGATCGGGAGAGAAACCGCGGATATTGAGGTAGATATCGCCGGTGAAGGCGATGTGATTGGTGTAGTCGATGAGCACAGTCTCGCCGGGCAGGTGGCCGCCCTTGCCCTCATAGACCTCAAAGTGCAGATCGCCGAATGCAAAGAATCCGGTCTGCACCAGCGGCATGGTGGGAACGGGAGCCTCGGGGGTGAGAACGGTGATCTTTTCGGGATCGCAGGGATGATAGCCGGTCAGGATCTTGCAGATGTTGATGTAGGGCTTGTGCAGCCGGTTGCGCTCGCGGAAGCCGTCCTCGCCGGAGGCTTCGGCTATCAGACACTCAGCGCTGCGGGGACTGGCGATGATCTCGTCAAACAGCGGCAGCAGTCCGCAGTGATCCACATCCGCGTGGGTGATTAGGATGGTTTTGCGGATGGAGTCGTAATCGGGCAGAACCTTGCGGAAGATGGCCTCCATCTCCTCACGGTAACAGGCGTAGCCGCAGTCGATGAACAGAACGTCCTCTCCGTGACGAAGAATGGCGGTGTTGGAACCGCAGGGGGGCTCGATGAGCGTGAGCTCGGTGGCATCGGTGAGCCGGTGGATGGTGATGCGAGGCACGAAGGCGTCGCCCTTGCAGGAGGCAAGGAGTTCTGCAAAGCGGCCGATACTGTCGAATGTGCGGTAGGGGGAGAGACCCTGCTCGTCGAGGGTCTGCATGGCGAGATTGGTGTTGATAAGCAGCTGATCCTTTTCCTCGTCACCGAGATTCATGTTGGAGGAGATTTCGGAGACGAAGGAATTGTAAAAGATGGAGTTGTCGAAGATCTTCTCGGTGTGGTTGTAGTCGATGACCCGTACGCGGCAGAGTTTTTCGGCTTCGGAGAGAAATTCGGTGATCTTTGCGGCATCTTCCACGAAGAGGCCCATCTTAAAAATCTGGTAGTCGGTGCCGTTTTCCTGAGAGCTGATATAGGAGATATTGAAGTCGAACTCATTGATGAGCGCCAGCACGTCTGTGACGCTGCCGGGTACATCCTGGAGGGTGAACTCAATGAGGACGATGCTCTTATCGTTTTTGTTGGGCTGCAGATAGCCGATGGCGGTGAGCTGGATGTCCGCTTCACGAAGCTGTTCGGGGGTACCTTCGGCATCGATGAAGAGGAGATGGGAGTCGATAGCCTTGTTGTAGCTGACGCGGGTGATGTTGATGCCGAGCTGGGCAAAGCAGCGGCTGGCCTTGAGAAAGGCGCCGATGTGGTTGGGCATGGTGGTGATGTAGGTTTTCTTCACGGGTTTCTCCTTGGATAGGTATAGGTAAGAGAGGGCGGGGGTCTTAAACGCGCCGCAGCGGCGCGGGATGTAGCCGGATGGTTTTGCCGTATCCCATTATAGCGGTTCGGCGCGAATTTTGCAATGGCTTTGTGAGATTACGGCGGGACAGATCAAAAGTTCTGAACCTGCTGCTTGACAAAACCGAACGTATGTGCTATACTTGCCCCATAAAAAGGAGGATAGATCGATGGCAGAGATTATCAGAACCTTTACCCAGTCCCAACCTGCGGCCTGCTTCATCGGTAAAGCATTTTCGTCCAAGCTTTGGAAAACGCCGCCGGAGATGTGGGGGACATTTTTTGCAAACGGCTGGTTTACATTGATCGAGGAAAAGCTGCCGGCAGACTGGGAGCGGGTTTTCCCGGACGGCAGTGCCTATATCGGCCTGGAGCGGGGAGATGACCGGGGACTGAATGCCTATTGGGTCGGCATGTTTGCGCCAAATGATGCCGAAGTTCCCGAGGGCTTTGAAAAGCTGATCTTTCCTGCGGCGGAGATTGCTGTGGCGTATGTATACGGCCGTGAGGACGGCGACATCTACGGAAATGAGGAAAAATGCCTTGCGCACTTTGCGCAGGACGGGCTTGCACCGAAAAAGGACGCTGAGGGCCGGTTCTGGGTCTGGGAGCGTTATGCCTGCCCGCGCTTTACGGAGCCTGACGAGAAAGGCAACGTGATTCTGGATATCTGCTGCATCACAGGATAAGCGCAGTGGCGCAGGCGGACGATCAAAGATCATAGAGAAGATGAAAAGAGACCGGTTTCCACCTCGGAAACCGGTCTCTCTTGTGCTGTTAAAGAATCATTGCCTGCGCATATGTCTGATGCGGCAGCAGAGAGCGGATGCAGCGCCTATACTTCGCAGTCGATCTCGCGGGTACGCATCATCAGCCAGCCGGGAAGCAGCGTGACCAGCAGCGCCAGCGCCATTGCACCGATCTGCGGCCAGGAGAAGGCAAAGCCCATGTGCAGCGCGTATTCCGGGATGGAATAATGCAGGAACGACCAGTACCAGGCGACGTTGAACACGCCGAAACAGGCGGGAATCAGCGACGTCAGCGTCAGAACGAGCAGTACCGCCAGTCCGACCCAACCGGCATGCGCCGGCCATGCAAACAATGCCGAACATAAAACACCCAGATTCCAGCAGAACACATGCGCCACCAGCATACGGACAAATACCGTCCAGATCAGCATGTGATAACCAAAATCCGTCTGTCCCAGTGCCAGCAGGAAGAAAAGATTTGTCAGTCCTGCCAGCAGCAGGAGATTGACGACGATGGCGGCCAGTCCCTGGCTCCAGCGCCGCCAGAAGAAGCCGGAACGGCTGCCGGGCTGGGTGAAGAGGAGCTCGGCAAGACCGCTTGCCTGCTCGGCGTTGAGCGCACGGGCACCCTGCGCAAGCCAGATAATCGAGGATATCGCCATGGGCAGAAGCATCATCCGGCAGAAATAGCCCAGGGGATCGGACAGATCCAGCGCCGAAACAAAGCCGAAAAAGCCGCGCACGGGATCGGGAAGCATCAAAAAGCTGTAGCTCACGGACTCCATCATGCCATAGGACTGCAAAAGCGCATATAACGCGCCAAGCGCAATCATGAGCAGCAGCATTGTCAGAAAAACCTTCAGAAAGGCGGCACGCAGCCGCCGGAACTCATACCGTCTGCGCATGTTCGTTGCCTCCCATGATGTGCCAGGCTGCCATGGCACTTTCCAGTGTCGGATTCTCGATGCGGAGATTCAGGACCTCAAGCTGAGAAAGCAGTTTCACCAGCCGATCCATCTCTCCGGTATAGAAGAAGCTGATGCTGTCATCAGCCTGGGTGTAATTGCGTACGCCAAGAACCGCTGCCAGCTCATCCGCTCCCTCGCGGACGCTGACCGTGACGCGGTGGCTGCGCAGGATGTCCAGCTGGGCAGTTTCGCCGCCGCAGATGATGGAGCCGCCGGTCATGAGCGCACAGTGCGTGGTGTAGCGGCACAGCTCAATGACGCTGCGGGTGGTAAAGAAAACGGTGGAGCCGTTTTCGTGGAGCGCCTTGAGCTGTTCAAAGAGAAGCTGACGCTCAGGACTGGTCAGATAGAGCGACGGCTCATCCAGAAGGATGAGAGCCGGTTCCGGCAGCAGCGCCATGATAAGCATCAGACGCTTGCGCTCCGGATCGTCAAGATGCGCAAGCTTTTCATGCATGTCAAGATGGAACAGGTGGCACAGCTCCGCAATGCGGCTGTGATCCACCCGGGCGCGCAGAGACATGGAGCCTGCCAGATATTCCCGTACGCGCAGACGACTGTCCAGAGCAGCTTCCCCGCAGAGGGACGCAGGCGCGTATGTACACTGACGGCGCACACTGCGGCTGCCGATGACGCTGTCATTGCCCAGCACCGTGATGGTACCGGCCTGAGGACGCAGCAATCCCATAGTCAGGCGCAGCAGCGCAGTTTTGCCGCAGCCCTGCGGACCCAGCAGACCGAAAAAGGAACCCTGCGGAACCCGGAGGCGGATATTCTCAAGCTCAAATCCGTCCGGGGTGCTCCAGCAGAGCTGATTGTAATCGACAGCGAACATAGGCACCTCCCGTGTGTACTGTCTTTATTGTACCTTTGAGCGGGTTTTTTGTCAACGAAAAACCTGTCGATTGCGGAATAAAAACGGAGAAGAGACCGAAAAACGGCCTCTTCTCCTGCGTACAGGCGTCAGTCCGCCTGCTTATTGGCACGATAGAACATACCGTCGAGCTCGACGGCGAGCGCAGAGTAATCTTTGTTGTCCTTGATGGCATGAACGCGGGTGCCCTCGGGAAGCCCGATGGCATCGCCGTCCCGCTCGGGGGTATCAACCACACGCTGCACGATCAGCAGCTGAATGCCAAGTTCGTCACGGCGAAGCTGCTCATCGCGGGAAATGCGATAATCGGCACCGTTGAAACGCACCGTGGCGCGGTCCAGATCGACCTCGCCAGCCATATCGGAGCTGCCGGCAACGCCGGAACCGCCCGGAACGACGCCGGAGCCCGAGCCGGTCATCCCGGAACTGCCGGTACCGGGACGTACATCACCGGAGGTGGAGCCGTGGATAATGCCGTCGATTGCGGAGGTACCGGAGCCGGTCATCCCGGTGTCAGAGGTTGCAGCGGTAGAGGTCGAGGATGCGGTTGTGGTACCGGTGGTTGTGGTCTGAGTGTTGCGATTACCTCCGCAGGCGGCAAGCGTCCCGACAAGGACTGCCGTGCAGAGGCCAAGGGCTGCAAAACGCAGCGGGAAATTGGTAGTCATGGTTTGCTTCCGTGATCCGCGGCAGTAAAAAGCGCGGATATTCCTTTCCGTCATGATCGGTTGTATATAAACCCATCCGCCTGCCGGGAAAAGACGCAATCGCCTTTTCCCGGAACAGTATGCCACACCGAAAAGGGAAATATGCACGTATACAAAAGCAAAATAAAAGCCATGACAGATGAAAAAACTGTCATGGCTTATGCGTCAGCGATTGAGGAGCAAAACCACCGCATGGGCGGCGATGCCTTCGCCGGAACCGGTGAATCCCAGACCTTCCTCGGTGGTGGCCTTGACATTCACCTGTGAAAGCTCAGTCCCCAGCGTACCGGCGATGATTTCACGCATGAGCGGGATGTGGGGCGCCAGCTTCGGACGCTGGCAGAGGATGGTGGCGTCGATGTTGCCGACGGTGTATCCCGCCTGAGCGATGAGCTCGGATACCCGGGCGAGCAGCTTCACGCTGGAAATACCGGCGTAAGCCGGATCCTTGTCTGAAAACTGCTGACCGATGTCCGGCAGCGCGGCAGCACCCAGAAGTGCATCCATCACCGCGTGCAGCAGCACATCCGCGTCGCTGTGACCAAGCAGCCCTTTCTCATAGGGGATTTCCACCCCACCCAGAATCAGCTTTCGTTCGGGAACTAACCGATGGACATCGTATCCGTGTCCGATGCGCATGTTGTACGACCTTTCCAGATGGCCTCCGCCAGAATCAGATCCTCCGGCGTGGTAATCTTGATGTTTTCATAATCACCCCTGCAGGTGTGTACCGTCATGCCGAAGGCTTCGACGACGGAAGCATCGTCGGTGTAGGCCAGCTTTTCCTGTTCGGCCTTGGCATAGGCTGCCTCCAGCAGATGACGTTGGAAAACCTGCGGAGTCTGGGCAAGCTGCAGGGTGCTGCGGTCGGGTGTGCCGGTGACGATGTCGCCGGAGACGGTCTTGACGGTATCCTTGACAGGGACGCAGGGGAGCGCTGCATGGGTGCGGGCGGCAAGCCGCACGCAGAAGCCGATGAGCGTGGGTGTTGCAAAGGGACGCGCGGCATCATGTACCGCGACGAGCTCCGTATCCTTTGGAACAGCGGCCAGCGCCGCCTGAACGGTGGCACCGCGGCTGTCGCCGCCGGGAACGACGGCATAAAGCTTGTCAATGCCGTGCTCGGCAGCCAGAGAACGGATGCGGTCAAAGTTTTCAGGCTGCGAAGCGATGACGATATGGGTGATGTCGGAGGTCTGCTGAAGCGCACGCAGGGTGTGCGCCAGAATCGGCCTGCGGCCGACGACGGCAAAGAGCTTGTCAATGCCGCCCATGCGGGAAGAAATGCCGGCAGCCGGTACAATGGCCGTACAGACAGGATGTTCGCGATTGAGAACGTTTTTTACCAGATTGAGCATTGAATCAGGTCATCCTTCTTTATTTTGCGGGGGAGGGAGCGATTCATACAGAAGCCTGCCCAGTTCAGTGGGATCACGGCCTGTGGCGAGGGAAAGCTCGGACAGAAGAATCTGACGGGCGGAAATGAGCATGCGGCGTTCCACGGAGGACAGCGTGTGATTGCGCTCGCGCATGAGAAGCGCACGGACAACGCGGCCCACCTCGGTCAGGTCGCCGCTTTTGAGACGATCCATGTTGTCGCGGTAACGGCGGTTCCAGTTGGAACTGGGGCCGATTTCCAGCGTGGAAAAGATTTCGAGCAGATGCTCGGCTTCGGCGGCGGAGGTTACCGGACGCACACCGAGACTGTCACAGCTGTCAACGGGAATGAGCACGTCAACGCGACCCGTGGGCACGCGAAAGACATAGTATTCCCGAACCGTACCGGCAACTCGTTCCGAAACGATGTTCTCAATGATACCGGCGCCGTGCATGGGATGGACGATTTTGTCTCCGATGGTATACATATGCACAATCAAAAGCCGCGGCAGAAGAAAAGACAGCCCGTCTTTTGCGTTCCCGAAAGGAAGGACAGCGGCTTTTACTCCCAAATCCAGTATCAGTATACCACATTGACGTTCATTTGACAAGAAACCTTTTGTAAAAATACAGATCATTGACGGAAATGTTGGGAAAACCTGCCTGTTAAGTGTACGCTATGACATAAAATATATTGATGAAGATGCGGTGTGGTAAAAACCGGAAGAAAAAAATACGGGGAAATGCAGAGAAATTGTAAATAATTATTGCATTCTCTGTGAATTTGTGGTATACTCATACACATTCTAAAGGAAAGAGGTTTAGGTTATGGAATTTACCTGGCTCTCGCTTGTTCCCCCCATCATCGCCATCGCACTGGCGCTGCTGACCAAAGAGGTCATCTCGTCCCTGCTCATCGGTATTCTCTCCGGTGCGCTCATCTACAGCCACGGCAACATCATCGTCGCCATCGAGGCTCTGTTCACCATCATGGGTGACGCGCTGGGCGGCAACGCTTTCATCGTGCTCTTCCTGTGTCTGCTGGGAATCCTGGTGGCCGTTGTCACCAAGGCCGGCGGCTCCGCTGCCTACGGTGAGTGGGCCAGCCGCAAGATCAAGACCCGCACCGGTGCGATGCTCTCCACCTCTGCTCTGGGCGCCCTGATCTTTGTCGACGACTACTTCAACTGCCTGACCGTCGGTTCCGTCATGCGTCCCGTGACCGATAAGAACCGCATCTCCCGTGAGAAGCTGGCGTACCTCATCGACGCCACTGCCGCTCCCATCTGCATCATCGCTCCCATCTCCAGCTGGGCGGTCAGCGTTGCGGCTACCATCGAGGAAAGCGGCATCGAGAACGGCTTCACCGCTTTCGTCGGCACCATCCCCTTCAACTACTACGCCATCCTCACCATCCTCATGCTGGTGTTCCTGGCCATCACCAAGCTCGACTTCGGCCCCATGGCCAAGTTTGAGAAGAAGGCCCGCGAGCAGGGTATCACCGTTGAGGACACCAACTCCGGCGTTCTGGCTACCGAGAGCCCCAATGCCCGTGGTAAGGTCTATGACCTGCTCATCCCGATCATCTCCCTGATCGTCATCACCATCCTCTGCATGCTCTACACCGGCGGCTTCTTTGCCGGCGAAGGCAAGGGTCTGATCGCTGCCTTCGGTGATACCGACGCCAACACCTCTCTGGTTTGGGGCGGCTTCACTGCCATCATCATTGCGTTCTTCCTGTATGTTCCCCGCAAGCTCGTCTCCTTCAGGAATTTCATGGAAAGCGTGAACGAAGGCGTTCGCAGCATGGTTCCCGCCATCATCATCCTGCTGCTGGCCTGGACCATCTCCGGCATCTGCGGCGAGGGTTATCTGGGCACCGGCGTGTTTGTCGGCGATCTGGTTTCCAAGTCCAGTATGCCCATGCAGCTCCTGCCCGCCATCATCTTCATCGTCGCCTGTCTGCTGGCTTTTGCTACCGGTACTGCCTGGGGTACCTTCGGTATCCTGGTGCCCATCGTGGTCGGTATTGCTGCCCAGATTCCGGCCTTTACCCCCACTCTGCTCACCATCCTGGTCTCCGCCACTCTGGCCGGTTCCGTCTTTGGCGACCACTGCTCGCCCATCTCCGATACGACGATCCTGTCCTCTGCCGGTGCTGACTGTAAGCACATCAACCACGTGTCCACTCAGATCCCCTATGCCGGCACCGTGGCTGTCTGCTGCTTCATCTCCTACCTGCTGGCCGGTTTCATCCAGAACACCTGGCTGTGCCTGATCATCGCCATCGCGATCCTGGCCATTGCCCTGTTCGTGATGTACAACATCTTCAAGAAGAAGGAAGCCAAGGCATAATCCCAAAGCTATCCGAAAGCCCTCCGCCAATCGGCGGAGGGCTTTTTATGCGTATATGCCTGTGAGCGCTCAGAGACGCTCTGCGGCGCTTTGCACCGTAAAAAGAAGAATTGCACACGATAGGAAAAACCGCCGTACAGCGCGTCTGAACGCGCTTACGGCGATTTTGCGGTTTACTTACCGATCAGACTCTTGATAAGAGGGCCGATCATGTCGAGCTGTTTGGCATCCAGACGCTTTAAGTCGCCGATGATCTCGCGCAGATGGAGAGGATCGGCGTTGCCGGTATCAAAAAACTCGGCAGGGGAGATGTCGAGGTATTCGCAGATGCGGAAAAACTCGTCAAGTGACGGATAGCCTTTACCGGATTCGATTTTGGATATATAGCCGGGGTTGCGTCCGAGTAACTCACTCATATGCTTTGCAGTTACGCCTTTTTTGGCTCTAAGCGTAGCCAAGCGCAACGAAAAAGTATTCTGTTGCATTTAAACACCATCCTATATGGATATTTTAGCCGATAGGAAGGTGACATAATCGCATTTAAGGCAAATGGATATTGCGCGATCAGCTTAAAGCTGATATAATGAGCTTGAGATCAGTGTAAAAACGATTGACTGGAGGAAATCAGAATGGATGATTCTTTGCATAATAAGAAGAACGTCAGAATGCTTGAAATGATGATATAATTCGAGCGATACATGGAAACGCGGAACATGGAAACGAT
Source organism: Oscillospiraceae bacterium (assembly GCA_015067675.1). GTDB lineage: Bacteria > Bacillota > Clostridia > Oscillospirales > QAMX01 > SIG502. The sequence goes on along the minus strand of SVMB01000015.1, from coordinate 42,147 downwards.
CAGGGCAGATCCCGGTATCATAACCGGAGCGGAGGTTATGATACTTACCTATCTGATGCGGTATATGCTGCAGATGCATGACGAGGAAGTGGATGAACTGCTGGATCGTCTGATCGAGATTCTGGAAGCGGTGTGGCAGGAAAGGGACAGAAAGAAAAGATTTTCGGAGCTGCAGACCGATCTGATGGGAAATATGCTTGAGCTGAAGGAGTTTGAGCGCGAGAGAAAACTTGAGTGGATGCAATAAAACAGGAGCCGCGGCATTTGCCGCGGCTCCTTGCCGTATGTAATTGAAATCAGCCGATCTGGGCGGTGTACAGGTCGTAGTACAGACCCTTCTTGGCCAGCAGTTCGTTGTGAGTACCGGACTCAGCAACAACGCCGTCCTTGAGGTAGAGGATACGGCAGTTCTTGATGGTGGACAGACGGTGGGCAATGATGAAGGAGGTACGGCCCTTGAGCAGGGCGTTGAGGCCTTCCTGCACCAGCTGCTCGGTCTGGGAGTCCATCGCGGAGGTGGCCTCGTCCAGAATCAGGATGCGCGGGTCGGCCAGCAGCGTACGGGCAAAGCTGACGAGCTGACGCTGACCGGCGGACAGGGAGCTGCCGCGCTCACGCACTTCGGTCTCATAACCGTCGGGGAACTTGGAGATGAAGTCGTCGGCATGAACGGCCTTTGCCGCGGCGATAACCTCTTCATCCGTGGCATCCAGACGACCGTAGCGGATATTCTCCATGATGGTGCCGGTGAACAGGAAGCTTTCCTGCAGCATCATACCCATCTGGGAACGCAGGGAGGCAAGCGTAACATCACCAATGGGATTGCCGTCGATGAGAATCTGACCGCCCTTGATGTCGTAGAAGCGGGCCAGCAGGCTGATGACGGTGCTCTTACCGCAGCCGGTAGGACCGACCAGGGCGATGCTTTCACCGGCTTCGGCGGTGAAGTGCATATCGGTGAGAACCGGAGTGCCTTCTTCGTAGTGGAACTGAACGTGGTCAAACTCCACCTTACCGGCGATCTCAGGCAGGGGATAGGCATTTTCCTTGTCGTCGATGGAGATAGGCTCATCGAGGAACTCAAAGATACGCTCGAGGTATGCCATGTTGGTGATGAGCTGGTTATACAGGTTACCCAGAGACTGGATCGGACCCCAGAAACGGTTTGCATAACCGACGAAGGCCAGCATAACACCGACGGAGATCTCGCCGAACCACTTGGCCGCGACTGCGTAGTAGATGATGGCGACGAAAACGACGGAGAGGAAGATGACGGAGCTTTCGATGGTACGGGAGATCTTGATGGCACGCATCCATGCCTTGCGGTAGTCCTCGCAGAGCTCCTCGAAGATGCCGTAGTTGATCTCCTCACGGTTGAAGGCCTGGGTGACCTTGATACCGCTGATGGATTCCTGCAGGTAGGCGTTGAGGTTGGAACCCTTGTTGGACAGCTTCTGATAGGCGCGGCGCTGGGGGGTCTTGAGGACGACCATGAGGGCTGCAAACAGCGGAACGCCGATGAGAACGACCAGAGTCAGGCGGGCGTGCATTCTGAACATGAAGAACAGGATGGCAACGAGCTTGACGACCTGCAGAAGGGTGGAAATGATACCGTTGGAGAGGAAGCTGGCGACGGAGTTGACGTAGTTGACAACACGGGTCAGGATCTTGCCGTGAGGACGGCTGTCAAAGTAGTCAAAGGGCAGCTTCTGCAGATGCACGAACATATCGTGACGGATCTCGGTGATCATGGTCTGGCTGACGCGGTTGAAGATCAGCGCATGACCGCGGTCGACGATCAGCATGGTAACGATGTCGGCCAGATACAGGAAACCGATGATGAGTGCGAGGGAAATATTGCGGCTGGGAATGGCGTTGTCAACGATCTGCTCAGTGAAGATAGGCGTTAACAGGTCAAGCAGAATGGAAACACAGCAAAGAATGAAGCCGATGGTCAGGGATTTGGAGTGGCGCTTGATGTAAACCAGTGCACGACCAAGCTGTTTGATATTAAAAGACTGTTCAAGCTGTTCGTCAACGTTGAACTTATTACGCTGTTTAGCCATTCGACTTCACCTCCCCGGCTTTGGCTGCGCGGGCGTCTTCGGTGAGACCCTGCTGCAGACAGTAGATACCGTAGTAGTAGCCCTTCTTTTCCAGCAGCTCCTTATGGGTGCCGAACTCGCTGACGCGGCCGTCTTCGATGATGTAGATGCAGTCGGCCTCGCGCACGGAAGAGATACGCTGAGCGATGATAATGGTGGTGGCCTTCTTCTTGCGGGCCTTGAGGCGACCCTGAATGTACTCTTCGGTTTCCATATCCACCGCAGAGGTGGTATCATCCAGAATCAGGATGGGCGAGTCGTAGGCAAGCGCACGGGCCAGGGAGATACGCTGACGCTGACCGCCGGAGAGACCAACGCCGCGTTCACCGACGATGGTATCATAGCCGTAAGGCATACGCTTGATGAAGCTGTCGGCATCGGCATCGACGGCGCACTCGTGAACCCACTCATCTTCCGCGTCGAACTTACCGTAGGCGATGTTGGAGTCAACCGTATCAGAGAAGAGGAACACGTCCTGCATGGCCATACCGATGCGGCTGCGCAGAGAACCGAGATTATACTCTCGGATATCCACACCGTCAATGCAGACACTGCCCTGGATGGGATCCATAAAGCGGCTGATCATGGAAACCAGCGTAGTCTTACCGGAACCGGTGGGACCCATGATGGCAACGGTCTGGCCGGGCTTGGCATGGAAGTTGATATCCTTGAGGATCTGGTTGCCGGAGACGGTAAAGGAAACGTTCTTGAACTCGATATCGCCCTTGATATCAGAGGCGTCCTGGCCGTTTTCGGGAGAGACGATGTCGGGCTGCGCATAGTAGATGGTCATGATCTTGTCAACGGAGGCCATGAAGCGCTGATGGTCGTTGACGACGTTGGCGATCAGACTGATGGGACCGTTGAGACCCCAAGCGAGGTTGAGGAACAGGGTCAGCTGACCAAGCGTGATGTTGCCGTTGATGACGAAGATACCGCCCAGCACCAGCAAAACGACGGTCATGGAAGAACCGATACCGGAAATGTAGGGGCCGTACTTCCACCAGGTGCGAACGGAGTTGATGGAGGCATCACAGTAAGCGATATTTCGTTCCTCAAAGTTCTTGATCTCGAAGTCCTCGCGGCAGAAAGCCTTGACGACGCGGTTGCCGGAGATGTTCTCCTGAACGGTGATGTTGAGGCGGGAACTTTCTTCACGGACGCGGTCATGGAGCGGACGCAGAACCTTGCGCAGCTTCATGGAGGCGAAGGTGGTAACGGGGGCAAAGACCAGAGAACAGACCGTCAGCAGGGGACTGGTGAAGAAGAAGATGGTCAGCGTGGCGATGAGCAGGACAACGTTGGTGATGACGTTGGGCACGATCCACGCCAGGAAGTGACGAACCCAGTCAAGGTCACCGGTCAGCTTCATCATCAGGTCACCGGTACGGTTTTCACCGTAGTAGCCCTGATCGAGCTTCTCAAGCTTCTCGTACAGGTACAGACGCAGACGCTTGATGGAATTCTGCGTGGCGCTTTCCATCACCCAGCTCTGCCAGTAGTACACCAGACTGCGCATGAGCGCGATGATGACGACTGCGGAGAACAGCGGCACCAGCAGATTCATCTGACCGCCGACAATGACATCGTCGATGATCCGGGAGTAAATGACGGGATAGATGAACGCAGCGCCGGTGGTTATGAACGTGAGCAGTACACCGAACAGAATGCGTTTCAGATCCTTGTTCGCCATTTGCAGAATCCATTTTATGGCTTCCATGGTAGAATCCCTCCTTCGGATTTCACAATCCGGTTTTTTGAGAAACTGCTTCCGAACGACGGTATTTTGGCAGTTTCACTAAAAGACGTTATAACTATACCATCCCCAGAGAAAAAGTGCAACCGTTTGAGCGAAAAAGAATCCCAAACTTTTGATTTTAAATATAATTTCTAAAATAGAACATGCTGCACTTTAATAAAACGCGCTTTACTTACGGAAATCGATGTGGTAAAATATAAAAGCAGACAGTACGATGTTCGCGCATTGAGAAACGAGGGAAAACATGAACGACAAGCTGAGAGATCCCCAGATGGACACCCTTTTCAAGGCCATTCTGGGGTTAAAAGATGTAGAAGAGTGCTATCGTTTTTTCGACGATCTGTGTACCGTCAACGAGCTGCGCTCCATGGAGCAGCGCTTCCATGTGGCGCGTATGCTTGCGCAGGGTTCGATCTATTCCGATATTGTGTCGAAAACGGGTGCCAGTACCGCGACCATCAGCCGTGTGAACCGCTGCCTCAACTACGGCAACGACGGATACCGCGACGCCATTGAAAGGCTTGGAAACGATGAAAGCGTATGAAGCACTGGCGGCGCATTATGACCGCTTTACGGGAGACGTACCCTACGATCGCTGGGCGGACTATATAGAGTCGGAGTTTGCACGTCTGAACATCAGCCCGGAGCTGGTGCTGGATCTTGCCTGCGGAACGGGTACGCTGACGTGGAAGCTTGCCGAGCGCGGCTTTGAAATGATCGGCGTGGACAGTTCCGCGGAAATGCTGGCTCAGGCCCAGTCCAAGGACTGGACGGATCCGGAGAATCCCGGTATCCGGCCGCTGTTTCTCTGCCAGAAGGCCGAAAAGCTGGATCTTTACGGCACCATCGGCGCCTGTGTGTGCTGTCTGGACAGTCTCAACTACTTAACAGATCCCAAAAAGCTTGCCCGTGCCATCGGCAAGGTGGGACTTTTTATGGAACCCGGCGGCGTGTTCCTCTTTGATGCGCTGACGCCTGCCCACTTCCGGGAGATTGACGGTGTGGACTACGTCCGGGAGGACGAGGATGCGCTGTGTGTATACCATGCGGATTTTGATGAAGAGGAAAGCCTGTGTGTGCACAGCGTGGACATCTTCGAGGAGGCAGATGACGGTCGGTATGACCGCAGCTTTGAAGAGCATGAGGAGCGTGCCTACACGCCGCAGGAGCTGATCCCCATGCTGCGGGATGCAGGCTTTGAAAGCGTGAGTGTGTACCGTCCCTTCTCGCAGGAGGCGGCGGATGAAACCGAGCCCCGCATTTTTTACTGTGCCCGATACCGCAATCACAAATAATCCAACCCGAACAGGAGGATCTGAATATGGCGAATAAAGTTGTGGAAGGTCTGGGCTTCCATCATATCGCGCTGCGTGCGGCGGATTACGAGAAGAGCATGGCGTTCTACTGCGACGTGCTGGGCTGCGAGATCAAAGCTGCCTGGGGCGATCCCGGCAAGCGCATCGCGCTGCTGAATCTGGGTGACGGCGGCAGCATCGAGCTCTTTGAGGAGAGCGAAGGCGAAAAGCCCGAGAGCGGCATGGCTCCCGGTGTGTGGTGGCATCTGGCTCTGCGTGCGGACGATCCCGATAAGGCCTATGCCCGCGCTCTGGCGGCCGGCGCCAAGTCCCACATTGCGCCCAAGGAAGCCGAGCTGGGTGATAACCTGAAGGTGAGACTTGCCTTTGTCGTCGGTCTTTCCGGTGAGATCATCGAGTTCTTCAAGGAATTGAACTAAACAGAAAACGTTTGAGAGGACGCAGGCTTTTGCCTGCGTCCTTTATTGTCTAAGAAAACCACTCGTTAGACGAGTGGTTCAAAGAAGCCTATGGCGATGAGTAGAAAAAACCTGTTACAATAAAGATGCGGTCTGCCAACTGCACCAAATAAAGTAACAGGAGGTCATCCACGTGGGAATGAATGACGTAAATAGTTTATCACATAGCAAATGGAATTGCAAATATCATATAGTGTTTGCACCAAAGTACAGAAGGAAGGTATTCTATAAAGAAAAACGAGAGGCAATCGGGAAAATCTTACGTCAATTATGTGAATGGAAGGGAGTAAAAATAATAGAAGCAGAAGCATGCCCAGATCATATCCACCTGTTTCTGGAAATCCCACCAAAGTTCTCAGTGGCAGGATTTATGGGTTATCTGAAAGGGAAAAGTACGACGATGCTGTACGAACAATTTGGGGATTTGAAGTACAAGTACAGGAATCGAGAATTTTGGTGTCGTGGATATTATGTGGACACAGTGGGAAAAAATGAAAAGCGAATAGCGGAGTATGTCAAAAATCAACTAAGAGAAGATGAACTTGGTGAACAGTTAGCGATACCCGGAACTGACCCGTTCACAGGTCGCAAGTAACAAGCTCTACGCAGCTGGCAGACCGTACTTACGCGTTTACGCGTTACGCGAGGAACAGAGGGCTATGCCCGCATATGAAGAACCCCCGGTTTTACCGGGGGGGTCCTGTTGTCGGTCGGATAAGAGAGCACACGGGTAAATCAGAGAGCGCGGGATCAGGCGTGATGTCTGCCGTATTTCATCCGTCGGTAAGCGGCAGGCGTCATGCCGGTGGCGGATTTGAAATACTGACGGAAATAACCGTAAGAGGAGAAACCGCAGCGGTATGCGATTTCTTCGATGGGATCGGCGGAAGAAAGCTCGGAAATAAAAGACTTGAGCCGGATCTGATTGATATACTGTACCGGCGTGAAGCCCAACTCGCGGCGAAAATGATGATACAGTGACGACTGGGATACCTGCAGCGCTTCGGCAATGTCGCCGACAGACAGCGGCTGAGAATAATGCATGTCGATATAATGCAGTGCATGGTCCAGCAGGCAGGGAGTGGTATGCTCCGGTTTCGGTTCCAACAGAGGCAGCACACGGGCATACAGGGAAAAGAAAAGACTGAGCACCGTACCGGATTCTTCGGGCTTCTCTGCGGCGTGATAGACGGAAAGAAGCTGCTGCTGTCCGTCTGCATAGGACAGAGCGGCGATGCGCTGCAGCGCATAGGGATCGGCGCTGAATCCGACGGCTTCGGAGGGGATGGCATGGATGGCGTAATGCTCCGTTCCCTGCTCTCCGTGCCAGACGGAGCTGTAACGGATACCGGAGGGGATATAGAAAAAATCTCCGGCTTTACCTGTGATGATACTGCCGTGGGTGTAAAAGCGTACTTCTCCGCGGAGGATGGTCATAAGGGTGAAGGAGGTCTTGTGCCGCCCCAGATCAAAGGTATGACCCAGCGGGGAACGATAACGCTGCACCTGAAGGCTTGAGATCGGAACGGATACGGGAAAGGTGATCTTCTCTTCGGTCATAAAATTTCCTCTGTTTGCAGGATAACTTCAAATAATGCAGAATATGCTCTTTGAATCGGAATTTGATTGTAGTATAACTGATTATACCATGAACGAAAACGAAAGACAACGAAGAGAAAGGTGTATTCCGTGTGAAAAAGGTGATGCTGCTGGGCGATTCGATACGGATGCTGACACAGGAGCGGGTACAGGAGAAACTGGGCGCGGCATTTTCTGTGTGGGCACCGGAGGAAAACTGCCGGGATACCTCCAATACGCTGCTTCATATCAGGAATTATCTCAACGCCTGCCCGAACCCGGATATCATCCACTGGAACAACGGTCTCTGGGATACCGCGATCGTGTATGACGATGACGGGAATTTTACGCCGATTGACCGGTATCGGGAGAATCTGCGCAGGATCCTGCGGCAGCTTACCGGGGCGGGTGCAGTGATACTCTTTGCCTCAACCACGCCGGTACGACCGGAAAAGGCCGTGCGCAGAAGTCCGCTCTTGTCACGGCATGAAAATGCCGATATCATGCGGTACAATGCTGCCGCACGGGAGGTCATGCGCGGCGCAGGGATCCCTGTCAACGATTTGTGGCAGGTGATCGCAGGCAGGGAGGAGACGCTTCTGCGGACGGATGATATGATCCATCCAACGGAGGAGGGCATTGAACTGCTGGCGGAGCAGATCGCGGAAACGATACGAAATTGCGGAGGAAACCGATATGAAGAATAAAAAGCTGCTGTTTTTTTTCAGCGACGAAGCCTGTTCTGCCTGTGCGGCGGTCGTACCGACGCTGGCAGGGCTGGCGCAGGCGGAGGGAATCGATTTTGAAAGCTATATCTGTTCCAGACCCTGGTCGTGGCAGGGCGAAGTCCTGCCGCTGGTGGGACACGGCCATCTGGAATCCTTTTATTATCTGGCCAATTTCTATGATGAGATCCTCTACTGCTCCATCACGACCGAGCCGAGCTTTCAGTTCCGCCGGGAGGTACTGGCATTTGGCGGAAAGGTGCTGAGCGCGCGGAAAAACGATGAAACAGCGGAATTTTACCGGGAGGTGTTCGGTTTTTTCGGCAGAAAATTGCCAACTGTTGCGCTGATTATCCCCGAACGCAGGGAGGGGGAGCGGTATTATGCGCCCTACTGTGGGCCGGATATTATGCGGCTTGGCGCCCTTGGCATCGGTGAGGATACATGGGCGACGGGAGAAACGCTTCTGCGGGAAAACGGCGTATCCGAGGCGCTGGCGCTTTACAGTCAGCCCGAAGGAGTTCAGGTACTGGATTCCGTGGGAAACGCGGATACCTATGCCACGGTGACCGAGCGGGTTGCGGCACGAAACATCGGCAGAGCAAAGCAGATCGGCTTTATCGATCCCAACGGACTGCTGCGCTGGCAGACGTATTTCATGCGGCGCGGCGTTGTGGCAATGTACGAGGACATGGCATGGGAGGCGTTCATACCGACGGTGAAAAAGTACGCCGATATGATCGGGAATTCCGACATCATCGGCAATCAGATCGTCTGGAATCCGGGCACGAAGATGGTGCGCAACAACGATGCGGTAATTGCGGAGCTGGGCAGGTACAATCTTCTGCACAATCTCGTGGGTGTCAATCCGCGTATCGGCTTCACCATCCAGACGGAGAAGAAGCTGCCGCGTGACTGGATGGATGATCCGACGGTCAAAACGCCGTGGGATGATGAGTATTCCGATGAATATCTTGAGGAAAAACTCACCGCAGGATGCATTCCCGTCTGTCCGCTCTTTTATGCAGCGGATCTTGGGCATCTTCCCGTGCTGACGCATTTTCTGGACATGATGTGTCTGGACGGTATGCGCGGCGGCATTGCGTTCCCGTCCACCTGGTATGACTATGCGCCGGAGCTCGTTGAGCAGCTTTACCTGCCGCTGTCGCAGGGCGGCGTCTGTCCGAATCTGGAACCGCTGCTCTCAAGCGTAGGTGTGGCGGTCGCTACGGAAGCGGAGGGCTACATGACGCCGGAGATGCTGACATCCCTTCTGACGAGGGCACGGCGTGATATTGCCGAACAGCTCGGCGAGCGCAGACTGCCCCGCGGCATCTATCCGTTTCAGGATGCCAGTCCATTCTACCGGCAGAATGCGGGCAGACCGCAGTTTGAGGTGGTGGAAAAGCTGGGCTTTGAATACTATATAACCTATCGCAGCAGCGCAAAACCTGCAAGCATTGAATATAACGGAAGCCGCATGACTGCGCTCAATCAGCAGACGCCGCAGTGGTTCCCAAGTGCCGGAGAACCGACGGAGTATGTGAAGAAGTGGGAGCGGGAGGGACTGGAACGCATCGCCAAGACCGGGCGTGCCGAGTGGATTGTGATGGGCTTTGATACGCCCTTCTACGGTCTGACGCCCAATTATCTCGGCGATATCGAGTTTGAGAATATGCGCTGCGGCTGGGCAAAACATGCCCTCGGCATGCGCTCGATCTACGCATTTATGCAGTACGTCCGCCGTACCGGCGGCGATTCCGGGAAACTGTTCCTGGTAAAGCCGCATGAATTGTACCGTTTTGCAAAGCTTGTGCAGGCAAAAGGGCTGCTCCCGTCCTGCGAAAGCAGAAAAGGTCAGCAATAAACGTCCGGAGGACGCAGGGCAAAAGCCATGCGTCCTCTGTTTGCTGTTTACGCCGCTTAAATCGCGTGATTGACCAATATCAGGACGCCGATCACCATTGACGCGGCAGCGGGGACGTGTTACAATGAACAAAAACCTGCATGGGGAGGGATTTTCCTTGAAATTACGGGAAAAAGTGTGGCTCTGGGGTCTTGATCCCGGCGCCGATCATTTTGGCGGTGAAAACGGCCTTGCAGGCTCCAACCGCATGACGCCCATGGAGGGCGCATACTACTTCGGTACCCGCAATCTGCTGCGTGTGAGCCGTTTTGGCTTCCCCAAGCCGCCGCTTGACAATGAGGCGGAGAAGCTCAGCGTGCTGGATCGCACGGTCTGGTCAATCGATCCCACCGATCCCGACAGCGTTGACGAACTCATCCGCATTGCCCGGTATTTTCCCAATATTCGCGGTGCGCTGATTCTTGCCGATGGTGAGCATCGGGGAATGCTTCACACCCGTGATGTCCAGCTCTATCGGGAGGCACGGGCACAGATCAAGGAAAAGCTTGGCGAGGATTTTCAGATCTGGCTGCAGATTTCAGCGTCCAAGATTGTGGTTGAGTCCCAGCTCCCTTACCTGGAGACTGCCGACGTGCTCAACATCTGGCTGAGTACGCCACAGGAGTCCATGCATCTGGATACCTATCTGGGGCAGCTCACACAGATGGGCCTGGAGAATAAGAAAACTGTCTGGGGCCTGTATTTCTGGAATTTTGCCAGAAAGCAGATCTTCCCGCCGGCGATGGTGGACGTGTTCCTGAATAAATACCGGGAGTGGCTGCAGGCAGGCAGAATCGATGGAATCGCACTCTATTCCAATACCCTTGCCGACACAAAGCTGAGCGCAGCCTTTGCCGCCCGCGACTGGATGGCCGCCCACGGCGACGATGAGATTCCGGGAGGTGAGGACGCATGAAGCTTAGAGATAAGCTCTGGCTCTGGGGACAGACTCCCCACCTGCATCATATGTACGATAACTACGCACTCCCCGGCGTCAATCAGATGACGGCTTTCGAGGGCGCTATGTACTTCGGCCTGCCAAATGTCTGCCGCGTGACCATGGGCGGTTGGCCCGCTGTACCCTTTGAACAGGAGGCCATGGTGCTTGACGGCATGAAATCCGTGGTCTGGGGTGTGGGAGCCACCGATATGGAGATGCAGGACGAGGTCATCAACATGGCAAACACCCATCCCAATGTCAAGGCGGCGATCCTTGATGACTTCTTCTCCGACGGCAGCCTGAAAAAGCAGCCGCCGTCTGCCATCGCGGAATTGCGCCGCAAGCTCCATGAGGGGCCTGAGCGTCCCATTGAACTCTGGTCGGTTATCTATTGCACGGAGCTTTTTGAAAACCGCATCCCCTACATCAAGGAATGCGACGCGATCACCTTCTGGACCATCGACGGCAAGCTCCTGCCGGGACTGGAAAAGAATTTTGAAAAGCTCAAGACCCTGACCGGCGACCTGCCCATCTACTGCGGCTGCTATATGTGGGACTACCACGGCAAGCGCCATATGCCGCTGAGCCTGATGAAGTATCAGCTGGATGTGATGTACGGCTGGCTCAAGTCCGGGCAGATCGAGGGTATCATATTCTGTTCCAACTGCATCGGCGATATGGGTCTGGAGGCCGTCTCCTATACCCGCGCCTGGATTGCCGAGCATGGCGACGAAGAAATCTGACAGAAATCTCTATCATGAACACGTAAGGCCCGCTGCAGCATCAAAAACTGCAGCGGGCCTTGTATTTCAGTATAATCAGATACCTTTCATCGTCAGGGAGATGCGCTTGCGCTTGACGTCAACCTCGAGAACCTTGACCTTGACCACGTCACCCACGTGCAGGACCTCTGAGGGATGACGGATGAACCGATCGCAGATGCGGGAGATGTGTACCAGACCGTCTTCGTGGACGCCGATGTCCACAAATGCGCCGAAGTCCACCACGTTGCGCACGGTGCCCTCCATGACCATCTCGGGCTTGAGGTCGGACAGATCCATCAGATCGCTGCGCAGCATGGGAGGCGGCAGCTCATCGCGGGGATCGCGTCCGGGCTTGAGCAGTTCCTTCACCATGTCCTGCAGCGTCGGCACGCCGACGCCGATGGCTTCCGCCACGGCGGACTCACCCTGGGAGGCAACGTAGGCGGTGAGCTTGTCAAGACCGCCGCAGGCTTTCAGCAGAGCCTTGGCTGCCTTGTAGCTTTCGGGATGGACACCGGTGTTGTCCAGCGGCTCGTCACTTTCCGACACACGCAGGAAGCCTGCGGCCTGCTCGAAGGCCTTCTTGCCGAGCTTGGGAACCTTCATCAGCTCTTTGCGGCTGGTGAAGTGACCGTTTTCCTCACGATACGCCACGATATTCTTTGCCAGCGCCGGACCGATACCGGCGATATAGGAAAGAAGCGATACCGACGCGGTGTTTACATCCACGCCGACGGCGTTGACGCAGTCCTCAACCACGGCAGACAGGGTTTCATCCAGCTTCTTGGCGGGCATGTCGTGCTGATACTGGCCCACGCCGATGGCCTTGGGGTCGATCTTGACCAGCTCCGCCAGCGGATCCTGCAGACGGCGGGCAATGGACACCGCGGAGCGCAGGGAGACATCAAACTGGGGAAATTCCTCCGCACCCAGCTTGGAGGCCGAGTACACCGAGGCGCCTGCCTCGCTGACCACCATGTAGGCGACCTTGCCTCCAAATTCTTTCAGCAGTCCGGAGACAAAGATCTCCGACTCCTTGGAGGCAGTACCGTTGCCGATGGCAATGGCGGTGATGCCGTGTTTGCGGATAAGGGTGCGCAGGGTGGCGGCGGCCTGCTCGGTCTTTGACTGAGGCGGGGTGGGGTAGATGACGGTGGTATCCAGAACCTTGCCGGTGGCGTCTACGACAGCCAGCTTGCAGCCGGTACGGTAGGCCGGATCAAAGCCCAGAACCACGCGGCCTTTCAGCGGCGGCTGCATCAGCAGCGGACGCAGGTTCAGACCGAACACGCGGATAGCCTGCTCGGCGGCATTGTCGGTGAGATTGGCACGCAGCTCATTTTCCATCGACGGATACAGCAGACGCTTGAGAGCATCCGCCGCAGCCTCGCGCACCACATCCACGCTGGGAGACGGGGAGCGCTTTACGGTCAGCCGCTCGACGCAGTTAAGGCAGGCCGCCTGATCGGCCTCGATACCGGTTTTCAGGATCTCTTCGCGCTCACCGCGGTTGATGGCGAGCACCTGATAGCCTGCAGCCTTGGACAGAGGCGTGGAAAAGTCGGCATACTGGGCGTAAACGCCGGCATCTTCGGCTGCGGCGACCGAGCGCAGTACCGCATTGCGTTCCAGATGCAGACGCAGCGCACCGCGCACGGCTGCATTGTCGGAAATCCATTCCGCGATGATATCCTGGGCGCCGGCCAGCGCATCTTCGGGCGTTTCAACGCCCTTTTCGGGATCGATAAAGCGTTTGGCGCGGGAAAGGGCGGTTTCCATGCCGGTCTGCTCGAAGATCTCCTGTGCCAGCGGCTCCAGACCCTTTTCACGGGCAACGGAGGCGCGGGTACGACGCTTTTTCTTGAAGGGCTGATAGAGATCCTCCAGCGCTGACTGGGTGGCGGCCTTGGAAATGGCGGCGGCAAGCTCCTCGGTCATTGCGCCTTGCTCTTCGATGGAAGCGCGGATCTCTTCGCGGCGCTTTTCAAGATTGCGCAGGGACTGCAGACGCTCAGCCAGATCACGCAGCTGGGTGTCGTCAAGGGAACCGGTGACTTCCTTACGGTAGCGGGCGATAAAGGGGACGGTATTGCCCTCGTCGAGCAGTTTGACGGCTGCTTCAACCTGGGGCAGGCTGATATTCAATTCCTGAGAAAGTTGTTCTAAAAGATTCATGCTTACCTCACTGTGATGGATGGATGAAAGCTGATATGGATAAGAAAGCGGCTGCGGGGCTGCCGCAGCCGCTTTCCGGTCAGGCAAAGTTAAAAGATATCGTTGCGGATGAGATCCTCATAGGTCTCACGGCGGACTACAACCTTGTCCTCGCCGTCACGTACCATGACAACGGCAGGACGGGGGACGCGGTTATAGTTGGAGGCCATGGAGTAATTGTAGGCGCCGGTGGTCAGAGTGCAAAGCAGATCGCCTGCCTTGACCGGCTGAATCTCCACGTGCTCGCCCAGCAGGTCGCCGCTTTCGCAGTTGCGTCCGGCGATGGTCACAACCTGGGTGCGGGGCTCGGCGGCGTATTCGGGCAGCAGGAACTCGTATTTGGAGCCGTAGAGGATGTAGCGGGGATTGTCGGTCATGCCGCCGTCGATGGAGACGTAGGTACGAATCCCCGGGATGGTCTTGACGGAGCCCACGGTATAGACGGTGATACCGGCGGGCGCGACCATGGAGCGGCCGGGCTCGATGAGCAGACGGGGAGCGGGCAGATTCCTGGCAGCAAGCTCAGCTTTGACCGCAGCGCACAGCATGGCGACGTTTTCCTCCACCGTGCGGGGAGCATCCTCCTCGGTGTAGCGCACACCGAAGCCGCCGCCCAGGTTGAGCTCGGCAGTATCCACGCCGTATCTGTCGCGGATGGCAGCCATGAAGTTGATCATCACGCGGGCCGCTTCCCCGAAGGGCGCGGTCTCAAAGATCTGCGAGCCGATGTGGCAGTGAATGCCCACATAGCGCAGATTGGAAAGCTTCAGAATCTCGCCGATGGCGTCGAGTGCCTCGCCGGTTTCGATGGCGACACCGAACTTGGAGTCGATCTGGCCGGTCTTGACGAAATCATGGGTATGCGCCTCTACGCCGGGCTTGACGCGCAGCATGATGTCGGCGGTGAGACCACGCTCGGCGGCAAGGGCATTGATGAGCGCCAGCTCCGTGAGATTGTCGGAGACAAAGTGGCCGATGCCGGATTCCAGCGCGAGGATGATCTCATCGGGGGTCTTGTTGTTGCCGTGCAGGAACACACGGTTCATGGGGAATCCGGCAGCGCGGGCGGTATAGAGCTCACCGCCCGAGACCACATCGGCGCACAGGCCGGTCTCGGCCATGATCTTATACATATAACCGGTGCTGAAGGCCTTGCTGGCGTAGGAGACATCGGCATTTTCGCCGTAATGTTTTCGGATCGCGTCGTGATAGGCGGAGGCGGTTTTGCGGATCCAGCCTTCATCCATGAGCATCAGAGGCGTGCCGTATTTTTGGGCCAGAGCGGGGACATCCATGCCGCCCAGCGTCAGATGACCCTGTGCGTTGACAGCGAGACTTTCAGTACCGAACATTGCGTTTTCTCCTTATTGAATGAATGAAAAAGAAGGGCCGGCGGATAGACCGCCGGCCCTCCGGGTATGGATTAAAGGTGGTCGTGCAGGGTGATGCGGTTGTCCTTGGCAAACTTGCGCAGACCGTCGACATAGCCCTGGAAGAACTCGCCTTCACGGGCAGAGTACAGGATGCAGGGCTTCTCCAGACCGCGGATAGAAACCATGATGCGGTCAGAGGGCTTCTTGAAGATGCCCAGGAAAGGCATGGTGCTGTGGTCGAACTGGATGCTGGTGATGCGGTCGTAGGTGAGGTTGAGCAGCTGCTGACGCTTGCCGCTGTCGTCGAGGATGCAGACTTCGGTCTTGTCGAAGGTAATCTTGTTCTTGGGCATGGTTTTAATCCTCCATACATTTATTTTCATTACAGCGCCCGGTGAAGCTGCGCGAGAAGCTCGTCGCGGCCAATCCCCTTGGCACCGGAAAATACGATAATGTGGTCACGCGGGACATCCAGCGTCAGTCCGACGCGGACGATGGCAGGCTCAATTTCCGACTTGTTGAGCTTGTCAACCTTATTGGCTACCACAATATAAGGATAACCTGTTTGGCGCGCATAGTCAAGCATCATTTTGTCATCTTCTGTAGGAATATGACGAATATCTACCAGCAAAACGACCAGTTTCAGAGAACCGTTGTCTGCAAAGTAGGCATCCATGAGCTTGCCCCAGCGCTTTTTCTCATCGTCGGAGACTTTGGCGAAGCCGTAGCCGGGCAGATCGACGAGATAGGCCTTCTTGTCCAGGGAGAAATAGTTGACATGCGCGGTCTTGCCGGGTGTTGCGCTGACGCGGGCCAGATTCTTGCGGCGGCACAGGCAGTTGAGCACGGTGCTCTTGCCGACGTTGGATCGGCCGGCGAAAGCCGCCTGGGGCATGGGATTGCGGATCAGGTCCTTTTCAGACGCTGCGGATTTGATAAACTCCACAGCCTGAATATTAAAGTCCATCGGGAGACTCCTTTATGATTTGATGCCCAGCGGACGGGGCTCATCGGGCTGAGGCGGCACGACAACGGGCTGTGCGGCGGAATCAACGGTCTCGGGGGTTGCTTCTGCCGTCGGGCAGGGACGGGGCTGCGCGGTCAGCGCGGTGGAAAGCACCGTGTCCATATTCTCGGCGATGACAAAGTGCAGCTTTTCACGGACATTGGGATCGATTTCCGCCAGATCCGGCTCGTTGAGCTTGGGAACGATGACGGTCTTGATACCGTTGCGCAGAGCAGCCATAGTTTTCTCACGCAGGCCGCCGATGGGCAGAACACGTCCGCGCAGGGTGACCTCGCCGGTCATAGCCACATCGCGGCGCACCGGGATACCGGTCAGAGCGCTGACCATGGCGGTGGTGACGGTGATACCGGCAGAGGGACCGTCCTTGGGAACGGCTGCCTCGGGGAAGTGGATGTGGATATCACGCTTTTTGTAGAAATCGGGCTCGATGCCGAGGCTGGATGCCCGGCTGCGGATGTAGGTCAG
The DNA here is from genome assembly GCA_015067675.1 of Oscillospiraceae bacterium. Lineage (GTDB taxonomy): Bacteria > Bacillota > Clostridia > Oscillospirales > QAMX01 > SIG502. The sequence goes on along the minus strand of SVMB01000015.1, from coordinate 25,517 downwards.
CGCCGCATGGGCGGATTCCGACATCACCTTGCCCAGATTACCGGTCAGCTCGAGCTTGCCGGAACCGTCCAGCACGTTGACCTCCACCTCCAGCAGTTCACCGCCCACCTGCGTCCAGGCAAGGCCGTTGACCACACCGACTTCGGAGCCGGTGCTGACGCTCGCGGAATGGATCTTCCGGGCGCCCAGATAGGGTTCCAGACCGCCTGCAGTGATGGAGATGCGCTTCTTGTCGGGGAATTCCACCAGTTCCTTGGCAGCTCTGCGGCAGACCTGGGAAATCTCACGTTCCAGCGTACGCACGCCGGACTCACGGGTATAGCCGTCGATGACGGCGCGGATGGCATCGTCATCCAGACGCACCTGGGTACGCTTCAGACCGTGACGCTTGAGCTGCTTGGGGATGAGATGACGCTTGGCAATCTGCAGCTTTTCTTCATCCGTGTAGCTGGGAAGCTCGATGAGCTCCATACGGTCCAGCAGCGGGCGCGGGATGGTCTGAGTGGTATTGGCGGTGACGATAAACAGAACATCGGACAGGTCAAAGGGGATCTCGATGTAGTGATCGCGGAAAGCGGTATTCTGCTCGGTATCCAGCACTTCCAGCAGGGCAGAAGCAGGATCTCCGCGCATATCGGAGCCGAGCTTGTCAACTTCGTCCAGCAGCAGCAGGGCATTTTTGGAGCCTGCGGTGCGCAGGGCATTCATGATGCGGCCGGGCATGGCGCCGATATAGGTCTTGCGGTGACCGCGGATGTCGGCCTCATCGCGCACGCCGCCCAGAGACAGACGGGCATAATTGCGCCGCAGCGCACGGGCGATGGACTTACCGATGGAGGTCTTACCGACGCCGGGAGGGCCTACCAGACAGAGAATCTGGCCCTTGAGCTCCGGAGAGAGCTGGCGCACGGCAACGTATTCGAGGATGCGTTCCTTCACCTTTTCAAGGCCGTAATGGTCGGCATCGAGTACCTTGCGGGCAGCAGCCACGTCGATGCGCTCCTTGGTGGTCTTTTTCCACGGCAGTTCCAGTACCGAGTCAAGATAGGTGCGGATAACGCCGGATTCGGGGGACAGCGGCTGCATCTTGGCAAGCCGGTCAACTTCTGTATAGAGCTTTTTGGCAGAATCCTCGGGCAGATCAAGCGCTGCGATGCGCTTGCGGTACTGTTCGGCCTCGGCGGCGGCATCGTCGCCTTCGCCCAGCTCGCCCTGGATGACTTTCATCTGCTCACGCAGCACGTAATCCTTCTGATTTTTCTCAAGCTGCTCATGCACACGGGTCTGAACCTCGCCGGCGATTTCGAGAACCTCGATTTCGCGGGTGAGCAGGAGAATGAGCTGTTCCAGACGCTTCAGCGGCTGGAACACTTCCAGAATCTTCTGCTTTTCCTCATAACGGGAGGCCAGATTCTGGGCAATGTAGTCAGCCAGGACGCCTGCGTCCTCGGTACCCATCACATCGAGGATCACTTCGGGCGGAATACGGGGGGAGAAGTGCAGATAGTCCTCAAAACGCTCCTGTGCCTCGCGCATCAGCGCCTCGGCGTGGATATCCTCGGAGGTTACGGCGACGGCAGGATGCTTTTCCACCTCGGCGCGGATATAGGGCTCCTCCTGCCAGACACGTGACAGCGTGGCACGCTCGATGCCTTCCACCATGACCCGGAGATTATCCCCGCCGGGGATCTTGAGTATCTGGTGAACCTTGGCAATGGTGCCGATTTTGTACATATCCTCTGTGCGCGGATCCTCCTGACGGATGTCCTTCTGCGCAACGAGGAAGATGGGGGTGTTATTTTTGATGGCATGCTCGATGGCCTGAATGGATTTGGGACGTCCCACGTCGAAATGCAGGTGCATCTGCGGGAACAGAACCAGACCACGCAGAGCCAGCATCGGCATGGTGGAGATGTTGGTATTGGGTTGATCCATAATGTTCCTTTCCTGCCGGCACAAAGGAGTGCAGTACGCCGGCTGCGATTTACGACAAAACGGCGCGCCTGAACATAAGGGGTTCGGGCGCGCCGCGAAGGTCGCGATCGTGTGTGAGCAGAAACGACAGCGGCGTTCCCGTTGCTTATGAAGCGCTGTGCTTACCGTGACCGGCCGTCAGGGCATCAAGCCGGGCAGGATCACGTTCGATGATCGGCGGCTCGAGCTTTTCGGCGCATTCACGGGTGATGATGATCTTGGCGATAGAGGCGTCGGAGGGGGCTTCGAACATAATCTCGCCCATGACGTCCTCGATGATGGCACGCAGACCGCGGGCACCCGTGTTGCGGGCAACGGCCTTGTCAGCCATATATTCCAGCGCGCCCTGTTCAAAGGTGAGCTCCACGCCGTCAATGGCCATCAGCTTCTGATACTGACGGATGAAAGCGTTCTTGGGCTCGGTGAGCACGCGGACCAGCATATCGCGGTTCAGGGGTTCCAGCGTGGTCAGAACCGGCAGACGGCCGACCAGCTCGGGAATCAGACCAAACTTGAGCAGATCATGAGGCTCGATCTTCTCAAGCAGTGCGCCCATATCCTTCTCCTCCTTGCGCTGAATCTCAGCGCCGAAGCCCATACCGCCGGTGTTGGTGCGCTTTTCGATGATCTTGTCAAGACCGTCGAAGGCGCCGCCGCAGATGAAGAGGATCTGGGAGGTATCGATCTGGATGAAATCCTGATGGGGATGCTTGCGGCCGCCGTTGGGCGGGACGCTGGCGACGGTACCTTCGAGGATTTTCAGCAGAGCCTGCTGCACGCCCTCGCCGGAGACGTCGCGGGTGATGGAGGTGCTTTCACTCTTGCGGGCGATCTTGTCGATTTCATCGATATAGATGATACCGCGCTGCGCACGCTCGATGTTGAAATCGGCTGCCTGAATCAGACGGAGGAGGATGTTCTCCACGTCGTCACCAACATAACCGGCCTCGGTCAGGGTGGTGGCGTCGGCGATGGCGAAGGGCACGTTGAGGATGCGGGCCAGGGTTTGGGCAAGGAAAGTCTTGCCGCAGCCGGTGGGACCCAGCAGCAGAACGTTGGACTTCTGGATTTCCACGCCGTCGTTGATGTTGGAACCGAAGAAAACACGCTTGTAGTGGTTATAGACGGCCACGGCCAGAGCGGCCTTGGCACGATCCTGTCCGATGACATAGTCATCGAGCATTTCCTTGATTTCGCGGGGCTTGTATAAAGTGGGAGCGGCGGAGGTACCTGCGGTACCTCCCTCGTCACCCATATCGCGGCCCTGTGCACGGCCGCGGTTATATGCTTCTTCCCGGGCAGCGGCCGCACCGTCGTCCAGATAGTGCAGACACAGCTCCACGCATTCATCGCAGATGAACACGTTGGGACCGGCGATCAGACGCTTGACCTGATCCTGCCGCTTGCCGCAGAAGGAACAGCGAACCTGACGATTGTCGTCGTTTTTAGGCATTATACGCCCTCCGTTATCTCTTTTCGATGACAGCGTCGATCAGGCCGTATTCACGGGCTTCTTCGGCAGTCAGGAAGTGATCGCGCTCGGTATCCTGGCAGACCTGCTCATAGCTCTTGCCGGTGCGCTCGGCCAGGATCTTGTTCAGATTTTCCTTGATCTTGAGCATACGCTCCACATGGATCTGCATGTCAGTGGCCTGACCCTGCATACCGCCCAGAGGCTGGTGGATCATGATCTCACTGTTGGGCAGGGCATAACGCTTGCCCTTGGCGCCGGCAGCCAGAAGGAACGCGCCCATGCTGGCGGCCATGCCGATGCAGATGGTGGAAACGTCAGCCTTGATATACTGCATGGTATCGTAGATAGCCATACCTGCGGTGACAGAGCCGCCGGGGCTGTTGATATACAGCTGGATATCACGGTCGGGATCCTGAGCCTCCAGATACAGAAGCTGCGCTACGACAAGGCTGGCGGTAACATCGTTGACCTCTTCGGAGAGGATGATGATACGGTCATTGAGAAGGCGGGAATAGATGTCGTAGGAACGCTCGCCGCGGTTGGTCTGCTCCACGACCATGGGTACTAAGCTCATAATGTCACCTCAATTAGATAAAGTTGCGAAAGTGTTGCGAAATATCTCAAAAGATACGTATTGCGCAGGATTACTCAGCCTGAGCAGCGCTCTCCTTGAGCATGTTCATGATCTTCTCAGCGACCAGATCCTGGCGCAGAGCGTCAGCGGAGATGTAAGCCTTGATCTGCTCGATCTTGCCGTTCTCACCGGCGAGCTTGACGTACTCGGCCTCGACGTCCTCGTCGGAAACCTCAACGTTCTCGAGCTTGGCGATGGCTTCCAGAGCCAGGGAGATCTTGACCTGCTGCTCGGCACGATCAGCAAAACCCTTGCGGAAGTCTTCCTCGGAAGAACCGGTCATCTGGAAGTACTGCTCCATGGAGATGCCCTGCATCTGCATACGATAACCGAAATCATCGGCGATCTGGTCGATGCGGTTCTCGATCATGGCCTGGGGAATCTCAACCTCGGTAACCTCGGCGAGCTTCTCAAGGAGAGCAGCCTCAAAAGCCTGGTCGGCGCTGTTGGTGCGGGCCTTGACGAGCTTCTCCTTCTCCTCGGCGCGCAGGGCTTCCAGAGTGTCGCACTCGGAAACGTCCTTGGCGAACTCATCGTCGATCTCGGGCAGGATGGTAGCCTTGACTTCATGCAGGGTCACCTTGAACACGCAGGCAGCACCCTTGAGCTCTTCGTTGTGATACTCTTCGGGGAAGGTCACGTTGACATCGAAGCTCTCGCCGGCGGAGTGGCCGACAACCTGATCTTCGAAGCCGGGGATGAAGGAACCGGAACCGAGCTTGAGCTCGTGGCCCTCGGCCTTGCCGCCTTCAAAAGCGACGTCGTCCTTGAAGCCTTCGAAGTCGATGACAGCGATGTCGCCGTTCTCGGCAGCACGCTCGACGGTCTCGGTGCGGGAGTTGCGCTCAGCCAGGCGCTGGATGGAAGCGTCGATATCCTCTTCGGTAACCTCGACGGCAGCCTTCTCAACACGGATGGCCTTGTAGTCGCCCATGGTAGCCTCGGGCTTGGTGGTCACGACGGCCTTGAAAACGTAGCCGTTCTCATCCAGGGAAACGATCTCGACATCGGGCTGGGCCACGGGAGTCAGAGCGGCTTCACGGATGGCAGCTTCGTAAGCGGGGCCATAGGACATATTGACAGCGTCTTCATAGAAGACTTCCTTGCCGTACATTTTCTCAATGATAGCCTGAGGAGCCTTGCCGCGGCGGAAGCCGGGAACGTTGATCTTGCCAACGTTCTTCTTGTAAGCAGCCTTGCGGGCAGCGACGAACTCCTCGCCGGTAACGGCGATCTCGAGCTCGACGGTATTGACGGCAGTCTTCTCATTGCGTTTGATTTCCATTGCAGTATCCCCCAAAACGTATTCTTTCTTTTGTGTTGCAGAATCTATTATACAACACTTTCAAGTATTATGCCACATTTTTTTATGGCGCAACCAAAATTGGTTGAAATCTTACAGAATCGCTCGACACAAGCTGATAGTTTACACCATTTTTGACACCCTGGTACGCAAATCTGCAACTTTCTCCGTGCAGATGACCGTAGTAGCAGCGCTCGACGCCGTAACTCTCCAGCAGTGAAAGAATCGGTGCGCATTCGTAACCGGGATAAAGCGGCGGGTAATGCATGAAGCAGTATATGCGGGTTTCCCCGGCGGATTTTGCCGCCTTGAGGGAAGCTTCCAGCCGTAAGATCTCACGGTTTCGCATCTTGTCGTCGTGAGCATCGCCTTTTTCCTCATCGAAGAACCAGCCGCGGGTGCCGCACAGGGCGATACGCCCCTCCGGCGACTCATAGGGCTGATAATTGTTGTGGAGAAAGAAGATGTTTTCGATCTCGTGCTCGGCGAAGAACCGCTCCATTTTGGATACGGTTTCCCACCAGAGATCATGATTGCCTTTGATGAGGATTTTCCTGCCGGGAAGAGCCGTGAGGAAGCGGAAATCCCCCAGCGCTTCGCGCAGATTGATGCCCCAGGATAGATCACCCGGGATCACCAGCGTATCCTCCTCATGCAGGACGGACGCGAGGTTATCGCGCAGCTTGTCCTGATAGCCGCGCCATGCGCCGCCGAAGATGTCCATGGGCTTGTCCACATCGGTGGACAGATGCAGATCGGCCAGCGTATAAAGAGCCACGGCGCTACTCCTTTCGGGTTACACCTCAACGCCGAGCAGGCGGCAGGCGGTGGCGCCCAGCGCATCCTTCTCAACGGTTTCGGCGAAACGCACGGTCTTGCCGCGCAGTCCGGTCAGCGGTGCGGGAGCAGGCTGTCCGGCGACGGCGGAGAGGGTCTCGATGGCCTCGAAATCGTCGGCCGCGGGCGTACCGGTCAGAGCATCCAGGACACCGGCGCAGAACTTGAAGGCGCTGGCGGTGGAAGCGATGAGGGTGGGCGTCTCATCACCGGTTTCGGCACGGTAACGGCGGGCGGCGTTGATGGCCACGGCGGTATGGGGATCGATGAGGTAGCGGCTCTCGCCAAAGACCTCGCGGATGGTCTCACGGGTCTGCACGTCGTCGCAGCAGTAGCCGATGAAATCAGCTTTCAGGGAAGCGGCAGCCTCACCGTCGAGGGTGTAGATGCCGTTTTCATTCAGCTCCTTCATCTTGCCGGCAACAAAAGCGGTATCGCCGTCAGCAAGATAATAGAGCAGACGCTCGACGTTGGAGGAAATGAGGATATCCATGGAGGGCGAGAGGGTCTTGAAGAATTCGCGGCGGCGGTCGTAAACGCCGGTGTTGATGAAATCGGTGAGGACATTGTTGGCGTTGGAAGCACAGATGAGCTTCTTCACGGGCAGTCCCATGGCCTTGGCAAAGTAAGCGGCAAGGATGTTGCCGAAGTTGCCGGTAGGCACGCAGATGTTGATGGCCTCGCCACGGGCGATGGCGCCGGACTTGACCATATCCAGATACGCGGAGACGTAGTAGACAATCTGGGGAGCCAGACGGCCGAAGTTGATGGAGTTGGCGCTGGAGAAGAAGCGGCCGTTTTTGTCCAGAGTCTCACGGATGGCAGGATCGGAGAAAACCTTCTTGACGCCGGTCTGGGCATCATCGAAGTTGCCGTAAACAGCGCAGACGCCGACGTTTTCACCTTCCTGGGTGATCATCTGACGCTTCTGCACGTCGCTGACACCGTCGTTGGGATAGAAAACGACGATCTGGGTACCGGGCACATCACGGAAGCCTTCGAGGGCTGCCTTGCCGGTATCGCCGGAGGTGGCGACGAGAATGCAGGCGGTGCGCTCTTCACCGAGCTTGCGAAGGGAAGCGGTGAGCAGATAGGGAAGCATCTGCAGCGCCATATCCTTGAAAGCGGAGGTGGGACCCCAGAAGAGCTCGAGCACGTGCTCCTGCTTTGACAGGCTGCGCACGGCAACGCCGTCAACGGCGGGCGCAGTGGGATCGAAGCCTGCGGGATGGGCAAACTTCTCGGCACTGTAGGCCTTCTTGGCGTAGGTCAGCAGCTCTTCGGACGTGAAATCCGTGAGATACAGACCAAGAATGCGGGCGGCGCGGCCGGCGTAATCAAGTCCTGCCAGCTCTTCCATCAGCTCATCGGTCAGCGGAACGAGCTTTTCGGGGGTGTACAGGCCGCCGTCACGGGCCAGACCTTCCGCAATTGCGCGGGCAGAGGGGACGGCAAGCGTGCCGCCTCGGGTGCTGTTATAATTCATTACCAGGCCTCCTTGACCACACGGTAAAGATTGTTATAGAAGATATCCTCGATCTGGGAAACGCTGATGCCGCGTGCCGCCATTGCATCGGCGAGCTTGCAGACATCCTGCACGCCGTTGATGCCGTCGGGCGCGCTGCTGATGCCGTCCAGATCACCGCCCATGGCGATGTGGCGGGCGCCGCCCAGAGAGAGGAAATGCTCGATATGATCCACGCAGTCATTCAGCGTGCTCACGCCGTCGGGCGTGACGAAGTGGCTGGCGAAGTTGAAGCCTGCCACACCGCCGGCGCGGCACAGGGCCACGAACTGCTCGTCGGTGAGGTTGCGGGGATGCTGACAGATGGTGCGGGAGTTGGAATGGGAGGCGATGAAGGGTTTTTCGGCCAGCTTCACCACATCATAAAAGACCTCTTCGGAGCTGTGAGAGACGTCCACCAGGATGCCCAGCTTCTGCATCTTCTTCACAAACTCACGGCCATACTCGGTCAGACCGCCGCCGCTGAGATTGGAGCCGCCGATGATGTTGCGGTAGTTCCAGGTCAGGGCAATGGCGCGCACGCCGATTTCGTAGGCTTCTTCCACCGTCATGTCAAGCTGTGCGCCTTCTTCAACGGTGAGAATTGCTGCGACCTTGCCTTCGGCACGGGCGCGGTCCAGATCTTGGATGGTACGGCAGGCGATCACGCGGTCGTGATTGCGCCGGACTTCCTGATAGAAGTACTGAACCAGAGCGTGGAAGCGGTCATAGACTTCGGCATCGGCTTCAATGAGGCGCTCGCGGATGGCCTGCCTGCGGGCGGCGTCATCGGTGATATCGGCCAGGGGCTTTGCGCCGATGTTTGTATAGGCGGCAAAGAACTGCACGTAGTGGGGATAGATTGCGGCACGGTTGAGATCAACGTGGCCGCTGTTCTGTTCCAGATGTTCGCCGCGTGCCCAGAGACCGGAAATAGTATCACAATGTGCATCAAAGAGTGCGGGAATCATTCATGTCGCCTCTTTCCTTAATAGATGGAACGGGGTGCAAAAGCATCCCGGATGTGACGGATTTCGGGACGGGGATAGGTGGGGCCGAAGGCCGAATCCTGCGGAGTACCGGTATAGACCTCGATGACGTCCATACGGGCGGGCAGTTTGCAGGCGTGCTGCTCAAGCCACGCTGTGGAGGCAAGAATCAGCTTTTTCTGCTTTGCGGGCGTGACTGCCTCGATGGCAAGACCCCGCAGGGAATCCTTTCGCTGTTTGACTTCGACAAAGACGATGGCACCGTCAAGCTGCGCCACGATGTCCAGCTCTCCGTCGGTGCCGCTGTGCCAGTTGCGGTCGAGAATCGTATAGCCGTGACTCTCCAGATACCGTGCAGCTACATCCTCACCATAGCGTCCGCGCTCGACAGGATCGACAGCGGGCTTGGGCGTGTGCAGCTTTTTCAGGAAGCTCTTGCGGTGAATCGGGAGAATCCCCAGCCTGCCGATGGCCTCGTAGTGGGCCGCGGTAGGATAGCCCTTGTGCTTTTCAAAGCCGTAACCGGGATACTGGGCAGCCATTTCCACCATGCTGCGGTCACGGGAGACCTTGGCAAGGATGGATGCCGCTGCGATGCTGGCGCTTTTACCGTCGCCGCCGACGATGCAGCGGGCGGGGATCTGAAAGCCGCGGCACTGATTGCCGTCGATCATGGCAAGATCGGGCCGGATGGAAAGGCCGTCGATGGCCCGGCGCATGGCAAGAAGCGAGGCTTCCAGTATATTGAGTTCATCGATCTCTTCAGGGCTCGCCGTGGCAACGCAGTAAGCCGCGGCTTCCCGGATGATGCGCTCATACAGCGCCTCACGGCGCTTTTCAGTGAGCTTTTTGGAGTCATTTAAGCCCGTGGGATCAAAATCCGGCGGCAGAATCACCGCCGCGGCGTAAACATCGCCTGCCAGCGGACCGCGTCCGGCTTCATCCACACCGCAGATGACCGAAAAACCTTCGCGATGCCATGCATCCTCATAGGCGAAGGGGTTTTCCATGGTTTTCGGTGTCATTCGGCTCTGGGCGGCAGCTCCAGCGTGACGCGTCCCAGTTTACCGCCGCGGAACTCGTCAAGTAAGATGCGCGACATACGCTCGATATCGGTTTCACCACCGGAAACGAGGAAACCGCGTCTGCGGGCAGCGGTGTCAAGCGCCTGATAACCGTCAGAGGCATCGCTTACCTTATAGCGCTCCAGCAGCGCCTTGGGAGCTGCCTGCCCCAGACATTCCATAAGGGCAGCGCCCAGCTCTTCGATGTTGAGGATATCGTCGCGCACGGCGCCGGTGAAAGCAAGGTGCATACCGACCTGCTCATCCTCAATCTTGGGCCAGAGCATACCGGGGGTGTCAAAGAGCTCGATACCGTCAGTCAGTGTAAACCACTGACCGGAACGGGTAACGCCGGGGCGATCCTCGGCCTTGGCGGCCTTTCGTCCCAGCAGACGATTGATCAGGGAGGACTTACCCACGTTGGGGATACCTACGACCAGCAGGCGCACGGAGCGTCCGGTCTGTCCCTTGGCGGCATAGCGGGCAAGCTTTTCTGCCAGCAGTGTGCGCACGGCATCGGCAAAGAGCTTGGTGCCAAAGCCGGACTTGGCGTCGGTTTCCAGAACGTGCATGCCGCGGGATTTGAAGTAGGCGCGCCAGAGTGCGGTGCGCGCGGGATCTGCCTGATCCACGCGATTGAGCACGACCAGCCGGGGAAGATCGCCGCCGAGACGGTCGATGTCGGGATTGTGGCTGGCGGCGGGAATACGGGCGTCAAGAATCTCGCAGATGCCGTCAGCCTGAGGGATGACGGTCTCGAGCATACGCCGCGTTTTGGTCATATGACCGGGATACCATTGTATCTGCATATAGTACCTGTCAACTTCATGTGTCCGCAGACGACTGCAGGACTTTATTTTACCGGGCCGATTTTATTCAGCGGCAGAATGCGGAACAGCACCCGCCCGACGATATAACGCTCGTCAATCATGCCAACTTCTATATAGCGGCTGTCGGTGGAGCCGTTGCGGTTGTCACCGAGCAGAAAGACATGACCCTCGGGAACGGTGCAGGGAAACTGCATATCACCCCGACGGGTGGTCAGCGTGTAGGTGTAAGGCTCATCAAGCGCCTCACCATCCACATAGACAACACCGGCGGTATAGTCGATATCGACCGTTTGTCCCTCGGTGGCAATCACACGCTTGACAAAGCTGTCGTCGTGACCGGTTCTTGGATTATAAAGGAAGCCTTTCTTCGTAACAACGACAATGTCGCCGCTCTCGGGCGTGTATCCCAGATCGCTGACGATCAGATAATTGCGGTCCTGCAGGGTGGGCAGCATACTGGAGCCTGCAACGCCGATGAGACGAAAGGCAAAGACAAATACCAGCACGATGATGACCAGCGATGTGACCAGGGATTCCGCCCAGTCAAAAAGCTCGCGGTTAAAATCAAAGTGCCCTTTTTTTTGAGGGGAAGAATTCATATGGCGTCTCCCGTCTCCTGAAACAGTACACAACTGCACAGGAATAAACAAACAGGGGGACTGAAACAGTCCCCCTTTCGTTGCGGTGGTTAGATATCCTGCTTGACCTTGGCAGCCTTGCCGACCTTGCCGCGGAGATAGTACAGCTTGGCGCGGCGAACCTTGGCGCGTCTGATAACTTCGATCTTCGCGATGTTGGGAGAGTGCAGCGGGAACATCTTTTCAACGCCGACACCGTAAGAAATACGGCGAACGGTGATGGTCTCGGAGATGCCGCCGTGCTTACGGGCGATCAGGGTACCCTCGAAGAGCTGGATGCGCTCGCGGTTACCTTCCTTGATCTTGTTGTGGATGCGGATGGTGTCGCCGATACCCATAGCGGGGATCTCTTTGAGCTGGGGCTGAGCAATTGCTTTGAGTAAATCCATAATTCAGGATCCTTCCTTCCTTCCGGACATTCGTGCCGCCATTTCCTGTGCGTGCAGAGGACTGCCCGTTTGCATTCCATGGTATTATACCATGGCCGGAACATTTTTGCAAGAGGAAATATTGTATATTTCCGAGGAAAATCAGCCCTCGGTCTTCTCCAATTTGATGAAATTCGAGAAGGCACGCTTGCCGTTCTTGTCAACGACTTCAACGCGGACCCACTTATCCTTGGGTCCGGGAGTGTAGGATGCGCTGGTGACGGGGGCACCGTTCTCGCCGCGGACAGTACGGGTAGCGGTATACCAGACGTTGGACATGAAGCAGATGCGCTCGGCTTCACTGGTCTCAACGGAGATCACGCCGTCCTCGACGGTGAGCTGATGGATCTCGGGACCGGTGGAAGCATAGAAGCGGCCGGCGCGGATGGCTTCCAGAATGCTGTCGGAGGTGAACTCGTCAGGCTGCACCACAATCCAGCCCTGGAACAGGTCATGCTCAAAGAAATGGACGTCGTCGGAGGAGAGAAGCAGAGGCAGGCAGCCGCGGGTGGCGACGGCATCGACGAACTCGATGGAGTAGCCGCGGTTGGCATAGCCTTCGGAGATGCCGTTGAAGATTTCAACGGCTTCCCAGCCTTCCAGATCCATGGCCTCGTCGGGGGTCATCAGGGACCAGGCGGGATGGGCGATGACGGGCATGCCGCCGGCGGCGCGCACGCGGTTGATGATTTCCTGAGGCTCGGTGGTATCGTCGGTGATCACGTCGTCCTTCAGACCAAGAGCCACGATGTGGTAAGCGGTGTGACCGGGCTGATGATGATACTCACCGGCGGGGATGATGACGAAATCGTCGGACTCAACCTTGGGGTATTTCTTGCGGTGATCGGTGATTGCCAGGAAGCTGTAACCGTTGGACTTGTACAGCTCGATGACCTCTTCGGGAGGCTTGCGGCCGTCGGAAAGCTTGGTGTGAGTGTGAAGGTTTCCCTTGTATAAAGGCTTGTTCTCGCAAAACAGTTTCATGGTATCTTCCTCTCTGTTCAAAATGCAGAATGTATTATATATCATACAGGATTTCGGCGGAAAATGCAACGGGAATTCAATTTAAAAATGACAGATAGAGAATATTTATAACGAACAATATTTTTGTAATAAGTCAAAGCGACTGTCAGCGGCCGTCGCGCGGACGCTTGTGCGCGGCACTGGGAGTCTGTCCCATATGGCGATGATAGAGACGGCTGAAGTAGAGTGCGTCGTCATAGCCGACGGAGCGGGCAACTTCGGCAACGCTGAGGTCGGTGTTGGAGAGCAGTTCCTGGGCGGCTTTGAGCCGCAGACGGATCAGGTACTGCTGCGGGGAAAGGCCGGTGGCGCGCCGGAAGAGGGCGGAGTAGCGGCTGGGACTTAAAAACTCCATGCCGGCCAGTTCTTCAAGATGCAGGGTTTCGGCGTAATGAAGGTTGAGATAGCGCAGGGAGGTCTGCAGACGGTCGGCTGGACGGGGCTGCTCGGGGGTGTTGAGTGCACGGGCAATGTGGGTGAACAGCAGCTCCAGACGAATGGAGGATTCTTCAAGAAAAAACGGCGGACGGGAGAGAAAAAGACGCTGTATGGCCTCGAAATCCTGCTGTGCTTCCTTGGAATCGTTGAGATGATATACCCGCGCGGTATCCAGACGACAGTTTTGCAGAAGGGCTGGTACGGCGTACCCGGTGAAATGTACCCACAGGTAAACCATTCGCTCAGGTTCCGTGAGCTGATAGCCATAGGCACGATTGGGAGGATAGATAACGGCGTCGCCGGAGGAAAGATGCAGGGAGGTGTCGTCCGCGACGGCATCAAGCGCACCTTCCAGCAGCAGCATCAGATAGAAATCGTGACGACCCTGCGGATTGAAGGTTCGAAAAGGTTTTGAGATAACCGTAACACCGCAGCAGTTGACCAGCAGCCTCTGCGTCAGGTCTTCCTCGTTGCAGATGCTGCCCTCGACGCGGTAGTAACCTATATTTGCCGTATTTGTATTCGGCCAGTTCATGCAGGATCCTCCATCCAGTCGATTTGTCCATATTTGCAAAGTATTCATCCATATGAAACGACATGAATCTATTATACACTATAGGTGCCGACAAAAGCAATTCTTATGGAGGTGCAAATGATGAAAAGTTCTCTGAATGCCTGGTCCTGTCCGGCTGACCATGATTTTGAAACGGTGTTTCGTTCCCTGAAAGCTGCAGGTTTTGCAGGTGTTGAGCTCAATGTTGACAGCGAGGATAATCCTTCCGCTCATTCTCTGACGATCCATACCACCGCAGAGGAGCTTGCCGCCATCCGTGCGCTGAGCGAAAAGTATGAGCTGCCCGTGGCCAGCATTTCCTCCGGCCAGTATGCCGGCGGCCGTACCTTCGGTGAAGGTACGCAGGCCGGTCGCGACCGCGCCCGTCTCATCATGGAGACCCAGATTCGCTGCGCCGAGGCACTCGGCGCCGACGGCGTGCTGATCGTTCCCGGCGGCATTGGAGAGGAAGTCTCCATCATGCAGGCCTGGAACAACTCCCAGGAGTCTCTGGCGTCCATGAAGGACGTGATCACGGGGACTTCCGTGAAAGTCGGCGTGGAAAACGTCTGGAACGGCTTTTTTATGTCTCCGATGGAAATGGCCCGCTTCATTGATGAGCTGAACATCAGGAATCTGGGCGCTTACTTCGACGTGGGCAACGTGGCTATCTTCTCCATGCCCGAATACTGGATTGAAGTGCTGGGCAGCCGTATCGTAAAGATCCATGTCAAGGATTTCCGCAAGACCGGCGGCAATGCAGGTCACTTTGTGAATATGCTGGAAGGCACGATCCGTTGGGATAAGGTTGTGGCGGCGCTGCGCAAGATCGGCTTCGACGGCTATCTGACCGCGGAGCTTGCCGCTATGCCCGCGACGCCGGATTATCTCTACCGCATCACCCGCGACGCGCTCGATGAGATCATCGCGATGTAAGTATTCCCATCCGTACGTTATATAAGGATATCAGGAGGAAAGTACATATGAAGAAGTTAGCTATGATCGGCTGCGGCGGTATCGGTAACTACCATCTCGGCCATTTTCTGAAGTATGACGACATCGAACTGGCGGGTTTCTGCGATCTGATTCCCGAAAAGGCTCAGGCGTTCGTGGAAAAGGCCGGTTCCGGCAAGGCATTCACCGACTGGCGCGAGATGTACGATGAAATCCAGCCGGATATGGTCTTTATCTGCATTCCGCCCTACTGCCACGGTGAGATCGAGTTTGAGACCATCCGCCGCGGAATCCCGATGTTCGTGGAAAAGCCTGTGGCTCTTGATCTGGACCTTGCCCGCCGCATCCGCGACGAGATCGAAAAGGCAGGCCTCATCACCGCTGTCGGCTTCCAGTGCCGTTATTCCAACATCGTGGATGATACCAAGGCATTTGTTGCCCGCAATCAGATTTATTTTGCAAACTGTTTCCGTATGGGCGGTATCCCCGGTACCGATTGGTGGAAGAATAAGGCTCTGTCCGGTGGCCAGATTGTCGAGCAGACCATCCATAACCTGGACATGATGCGCTATATCCTCGGCGAACCTGTGGAAGTGTTCACCATGGGTACCCGCGGCTTCATCAAGGACGTGGAAGGCTACGACACCGATGACCTGACCTCCACCATCATCCGTTTCGAGAGCGGCGCTCTGGGCACCGTCTCCACCGGCTGCTATGCCAAGGGTGGTCAGTGCAGCGATAACACCATTACCTTCAGCGCCAAGGATGCCCGCCTCAACCACTACATCATCAATAAGGTGCAGATTTACGGTGAAGCCCCCGAGGTTGCCGATCCCAACGCCAATGAGTTCATCAAGGGCGACGGCGCCATGCGTGCCGACGGCGGCGAAGTCATCACCATCAAGGATCAGGGTCAGGCCGGTGATCTGTGCGACCGTACCTTCGTGGACGCGGTGCTTTCCGGCGACGGCTCAAAGATTCTCTCTCCCTACGCCGATGCCCTGCGTACGCTGGAGTTCGTCATGGCCTGCAACCAGTCCATGGACTCCAATCTCCCCATTAAGATCGAGCATAAGTAAGATTATCCGGAAAACCGGGCAGGAGCAGCACATACGCGCTGCTCCTGTTTTTGCTGTATAAGGTTTTAGCTGCGGTTCTTACCAGTTGAGCCCCATCGAGCAGTGATGATCCTCGGTGAACTCGGTAACACCGTAGGACATCAGGCGGCGGTATTCCTCAGAGGTGGTGCGCTGCACGGAATAGACCGCTGCAAACATACCGGCGTCAAGAATGGCGCGGGTGGTTTCGGCGGTGGCACAGCGGAAGGGAATCTCCACGCCCACGCGGGACTTGTGGGGATCGATGCCGGCGTCCAGCAGGGAAGGGATGAGGGTATCGTTCCAGGAGCTGCTGTCGCGGGTATAGCCGTCGATGGCGGTGCCGAAAATCTGCCGGGCGGTTTTGAGTACGTCGGGATAGAAGCTCTTGATGTGGAAGGATTTCAGCAGCCCGCGCTTTGACAGCATATCTCCCACCTGCTCCCACTGGGGAATGGTAAGGCCGGGATGGGTGCTGAACATGGGACGCATGCCGGTACGGGCGCACAGATCAAAGAACTCCGAAAGCAGCGGCAGCCGCGTGCCCTTGTAGATGGGATTGCGGGCCACACCGTAGTCCCATTTCAGAAGCTCCTCATAGGTGTAGTCCCAGACGGTCATGTCCTTTTCGGGAGGATTGCCCTGGGCGTCGCGGGCATGACGGTTGATGGTATCGTCGTGGATGCAGACGAGCACACCGTCGGCGGTGACCTTGGGCACGACGATACAGGCAGGATAGCCGCATTTTGCGGCAAGCTCCAGTGCGGGCATGGTGTTGCCGGGTGCCATGCCGACAAAACCGAGGTGGGAGTTGTGGCGCAGACCGCCGTTCCAGTCCTTTGTGTGGGCACTGAAGCGGGAGGACATACTGCACAGATATAAAGCGGTGCCTTCGGGGATGAGGACGCGGATAAAAGCCTTCATGTCAGGGCGGAACAGCGGCGGAATGCGCCATTCCTTCATGGTAAACTCGCCGCGCTTGCCGAAGGTGTAGAACGGGGAAGCGTAGAGGTCAGTCTCCTGACCGTCCACGACGATGGCAAACTGAATGGTGGGAAGCGCTTCGCCTTCAAACATCGCATAGGCGGAGACGAGCATGCATTCGGCTTCACCTGAATTGTCAAGCGCGAGGGTGAAGTCTTTCGTGATGCGCAGAGCGCCGTCCTGAAAGCTGCCGTAGGGCAGAATATCGCTGAAAGTGAACATATTCTTCATGATATACCCTCCATATTGAAAAAATCTGCGAAAAGGGATCGGTACGAGTGTAGTCTAGTACGCAGGAACAGGTTTGTCAAGAAAAAAGGCTGTAGATCATCGACGCGGTGCGGCATATGCCATGCGGCACAGGGACCAGTTGAGGGTGGATGCCTGCACGGCGTCGGCGATGTCCCAAAGATTGTCCGTGACGCGGATTTCCACGCCGCGTGCGGCGAGTTCGCCGGGCAGGTCGGTGATTGTGTGCTTTGCGATGGGAATTTGCGTGGTTTTGGCAACGTAATACCCGGCAACGGCGTCCTGCAGCGAAAAATCTTCCGGGGAAAACTCGTATACATATAAAGTGGTACGGCGCAAGGGATCCAGCCAGCCGTGCTCAATGACTACAGCGTGGGAGACGCTGCCGGAGGCGAAGAAGCGCTGCCTGTCATCCGCGGAGGTGTCGGCACCTGCGTGGTAGGCTACACGGGGACAGTTGCGGGGCGTGAGAAAATTGGGCAGCCGCTGCTCATCAATTGTCCAGACAAGTCCGACCGTGGGATCAAGATCGCGGCGGGTGGGCAGGCGCGGGTGAAAAACCCGGATATCGGGATCTTCGCTGACGTGAAACAGGCGCATGGTGTATCCCTCCTTGTAATGCAGGCTGTTGTTTTTTGAATTGTAACACACAGCACTGTTCTGTGTCAAACAGATGTGGTATAATACAGGAAAAGAAGCGTATGAGGAGGATTTACGATGGGAAGATGGTCCAATGAAAAGGCATGGGCATGGTACAACAAACTGCCCTGGATTCGCGGCTGCAACTTCATGGGCAGCGACTGCGCAAACCGGATCGACCAGTGGCAGGAGTACGGCTTTGAAGAAAAACTGGTGACCGCCGAGCGGGAGTTTGCCCTGATGGAGTCCATCGGTTATAATTCCATCCGCATCATCATCGAATACGAGGTCTGGGACCAGCAGCACGACGGCTTTATGGACAGGCTTGACCGGTATCTGGCGGCGGCATACCGCCATGGCATCACGGCGATGATTGTGCTGTCCAACGAATGCTCGGTGAGAACGCCGGAGTATGTGCCGCCGGTATTTGGCGAGCAGTTCTGGCAGCCGGGTTATCATGGCGGCAAGGATTTCAAGACCTGGTATCAGCACGGTAATGACAACCGCTATAATCTGTTGGACGACCCCACAATCGCTCCGAAATACTATGAGATGGTACGGGAACTGATTACCACTTATAAGGATGACGAGCGGGTGTTGGTCTGGAACCTGATGAACGAGCCGGGCAACGGCCGAGGCAGTAAGAGTCTGCCTCATCTTGCGAAGTTCTTCGAGATCGGCCGGGAGATCAATCCCATTCAGCCGCTGTGTGCGGATGTGTGGAGAGGCATGAAGGAAGGCCGCGCGACGACGGAGATTGAACAGTTTGCACTGGAACAGTCCGATGTCATCAGCTACCACAGCTACGCTTCCTATATGGAAAATGTGCTCATTCTCAACCAGCTCAAGGCCTATGACCGTCCCATCTTCAACACCGAATGGCTCAGCCGTCCCAACGGCAACACCATCCAGCTCATGCTGCCGCTGTTCTTCCTGGAGAATGTGGGCAGCTACCAGTGGGGCTTTGTGGCGGGCAAGTACCAGACTTATGAACCGTCGCAGGGCATCTGGAAGCGATACGAAGAACAGGGCTATGAGGCGGTGAAGCATTTTGATTTCACCAAATGGCAGCATGACCTGTACCGTCCCGGAGGACGCTTTCCCTATGACCCGGAGGAGATTGAGATCATCAAAACGCTGGGCAGACTTGCCGACGAAAAGCGCGGCGGTGAAACGACATTCCGCGGAGAAGATTTTGCATAAGCGCAGGAGAAATACTGAAAACGAACAGGCCCGGAGAGATTCGGGCCTGTTTGTCATACGGGGAAAATGTTGCGGAATGTATTGACTCTCCCCTTGCAGGAGGGTATATAATGTAAAAAGGGGAGGGGTAGTATGCTGAAGATAGGGCAGTTTTCAAAACTTGCCAGAGTTACGGTCAAAACGCTGCGGTATTATGATAAGATCGGACTGCTCAGGCCTGCGCTGACTGATCCGGCCACGGCTTATCGGTATTATACCGAGGATCAGCTGCAGACGGTTCGCCTGATATTTACGTATAAAGAAGCACAGCTTCCAAATGATGTGATTATGAAGCTGATCGGCAATAAGGAAGACGGCCGTGCGCTGCTTGAAGCGCAGAAACAGATACTGGATCAGCGGGAAAAAGAGATTCAATCTGCACGCTGCGCGGTGGAAAGATTGTTGGGTGAGACGGAAAAGCAAACGTATGCGGCTGCTGTTAAAAACGTTGAGAAACGGGTTGTTTATTACTGTCGGGGATATGTGGCAAACGCCGAGAGTATTTATGACTTTATGAAAGCGTGTGCTGCAGAGCTGGTCAGAACCAACCCGGATGTTCACCTGTCGCAGCCGGACTACTGCTGCGTGATCTATCCCGACGACGGATACAGGGAATCCAATATCTTCATCGAGTATGTGCAGTCGGTGGATCGGTTCGGGATGGATACCGGGACTTTGAAGTTTAAAGAACTGGAACCGGTGACGGTGATCAGCGTTCTGCACCGGGGAAACTACGATACCCTGCCGGATGCCTATCTGTTTGCGGTCAACTGGGCAAGGGAAAATGGATATACGCTTCGGGGTGAGCCGAGAGAACGCTATATCAACGGCCAGTGGAACCGTGCAGACGTATCGGAATGGCTTACGGAAGTGCAATTACCTGTATGGGAGGAGGAAACACCATGAGCTGGATGTTATTGATCCTTTCCATATCCCTTGCAGCGTTCAAGAGTTCCCTCTATAATGCCTATGCCAAGAAGGAACAGCCGGGGATTGGCAGCACGTTCCGGTTCAATGCCGTGGCTTACGGTGTCGCAGCCTTGATCGCGCTGATTGCGCTGCTGTTTGCGGACAAATCCCTCTCGCAGCCGACGATTCTATGTGCGCTGGGTTATGCGGTCATCGTGTTCCTGCTGCAGACAGTGTCTGTGACCGCCATGAAAGAGGGCACCATGGCCCTGACGTCGGTTTGCGTGATGTACGGCATGATCATTCCGTCGCTGGCGGGACCGTTTTTCTGGAAAGAACCGCTGGGAGTGCGGCAGATCATCGGCGTCGTGATGATGCTTGTCTCACTTTGGCTGCTGCGGGGAAAACCGGGGAAAAGCGGCTGCGTTGTAACGAAAAAATGGCGGCTTCTGGCGGCTGCTGCTTTTGTGCTGTCCGGTATGGCTGGCGTGATGGAAAAAGTACACCAGAGCACCACAGGGCGGGCAGAGAAAGCCAGTTTTGTGCTGACGGCCTGCCTGTTTATGCTGGCGTTTTCCGTTGCCGCCACGCTGATTGTGCGAAAAAACGGGACGGATGGCGGCTTCAACCGGCATATCGCAGCTTTCGGTGCAGTGTCGGGCGCGGCGATCGGTATCTACTCCATCGTCAATCTGTCCCTGGCGGGAATGCTGGACAGCATGATATACTATCCGGTTGCAAACGGCGGCGCGATGCTTCTGACGGTACTGGCATCGTTTGTGGTGTTCCGGGAGCCGCTTGACAGGTATAAGATTGCAGGAACGGTGCTTGGTCTCTGCGGCATGGCGGCTTTGAGCATTCCGGTATAAATCACAGCGGATATAACAGGAGGAAAATGATATGGAACAGATACACGGGCTTTATGCGGACGGAATCCACGACGATACGGCGGCGATTCAGGCGATGCTTGACCGACGCGGCACGGTGGAACTCCCGGACGGAACCTATCTCATTACCGCACCGTTGATTATCCACGACAATACGCATTTCAAACTGGCTCAGACGGCGCATCTCAGGCTGGCGGACGGTGCCAACTGCGCACTTCTGGACAACGACGGACTCTATGAGCGCCGCGTAAACCGCAATATTACCATCGAGGGCGGCATCTGGGACGGCAATCATGAAGCGCAGACCCGCGAGGTGATTGAGGATGAAAACCAGCCCTGCGATTATGACCGGTATATTCTCAACAAACTCTGTGTTTTCATGATCCGGTTCGTGCATACGGAGCATCTGACCGTCAGAAACGTGACCTTCAAGAACCCGACCACCTATGCTATCCACATTGCCAATGCCAGACACTTTACCGTGGAGCATGTGTACCTCGATTATGACCTGACCAAGCCCAACATGGACGGCGTGCATATTCAGGGACCGGCCCGCTTTGGCTCTATCCGCGGCATTTACGGCAACGCCAACGACGATCATGTTGCCCTCTGCGCCAACGGCACCACCCGCAGCGAAGTTACCCGCGGGGATATCGAGGATGTGGATATTTCGGGCATCTACTGCGATAACGGCTACACCGGCGTGCGCCTGCTTTCCCGCGGCGACGCGATCAGAAATATCCATGTATCCAATATCCACGGTGAGTTTCGATACTATGCAGTTTCTCTGACGCATCATTATCCGCTGCGGGACGATATGCCGATCCTGCTGGAAAACATTCATATCTCCGATATCTATGCCTCCAAAAGCCGGGCTGAGTGCGGAAATCAGCAGTCTTATGTGAAAAACGGCGCGCTGATCTGGCTGGAAAACGGCATCAGCTGCCGCAATGTGCTGGTTGAGAACATCTGGCGCTGTGAGCGCAACCCGGAGACCAAAGGTCCGACAGTGCGTATCGGGGAAAACGTGAACGCGGAGAATCTGCGCATCCGCAATATCCATGAGACGTTTGCGGGGGAACCCGTGCCGACGGTGGAAAACCTCGGCGGCTGTGCATATGCGGAATAAAAGCAGTCATATAATCGAAAAACAGGAAGAGACGACCGACGGGCTGTCTCTTCCTGTTGTGTTTTGTAGTTATGGGATCACCGGAAATCCTGAGGCTTACATCTCCCAGAGATGCTTTGCGGTTCGATAAGTCAGGTCGATAAGTCCCGCAGCCAGATGCTCGGGCATAGCACCGTGGGAGTATTCGATGCTCATGATGCCGGTGTAGCCGATTTCATGGAGCACGCTCATGGTTTCCTGCCAGTTGATGTCGCCGGTCATGGGCAGCTGATGGGCATCGACGCCGGTGTTGTCGTGCAGGTGCATGCACTGCACGAGCGCGCCGAATCTGCGGAGGATGGCGGGAGCTTCACGCCTGAAGGTGACGTTTGCATGACCGAAATCCCAGCAGCAGACGACGGTGTCAGAGTTGTACGACGTAATCAGCCCCATCAGTTCATCGGCCTGGGAGGTGAAACGGCGGCCCATGGAATCATCAAAAACGGTCTCGAAGGCAATTTTGTAGCCGTTTTTGGCGGCACGCTCCACATAGGGCAGATAATAGTCGTGGTTATACGCCAGCGCTGCTTCGGGGGAGAAGATGAGATTGGCATAGTCAAACTCATCGCCGTGGGCGACCATGAACTTTGCCCCCAGATACTCCGTGGCCTCGGCGCAGCGGTCAATGCATAGCTTGTGCTGATCGCCGTAGCGGCCGTAACGGTTAAACGGGGAGTGGGTCTGGTGAACACTCAGACCGTAGGCACGAAAGAGTGCGGCTGCCTCCAGCATCTGCTCCTTCCAGTTGTCCTCCTGTACAGGCGGCGTATAGTCAAGCTGGGTAAAACCGGCCTTTGCGATGAGCTCAACGGCCTTTTCAAGGCTCAGCGCCTTTTTGAAGTAATTGATATTGATACCGTATTCCATATGTGTCCCACTTTACAGTAATATGCCGTATTTGGCTTTCAGATCATCTTTTTTGCTTGAAGTCAGCTCCAGAAGCGCAGAGATATTGATTTTTTTGTCACCTCTGTGCCAATTTTTCCAGATGCCGGATTCAAGAACCGTGCGCTCCTCCAATATTGCTTCAAGATACGAGCAGGCACGTTCGCCTGACTGCAGACGGAATGCGACGGAAAGAGTTTCATCACACATCTCCATGCAGGCGATACACCATTCGGTAAGCAACTGCATATGTCTGATCTGGTACATCACGAACTGCCCGAAATACAGACGGGTATCTGCAGGAAGGGCGGCTGCCAGTATTCTGGCCTTTTTGTGAAGCGAAGAAAACTTTGCGGCACTCTCCGTTAGCAGCAATTTTGTGCTTTCGTCCGGGGCAGGAAGCCGTTCCTGCGGGATTCCCTGAAGAAGGTATTTTCCGAAGTAAACGAGCTGTCCATCGGTGGCGGCGTTTCGGATAAACGGAAGTGCGGGATATTCATGGTAGTAAAACTGCGTGATATCGGCTGTAATTCTCAGGTACTGATCGCCGAAATCAGAAAAAGCGGAATAATATGCACGACGCATTTCATTGACTTGCTGCCCATATTCCTGAAAAATCGCTTTATCCAACTGAAAAAGTGCATCTTCTGCATCGAAATTGGTAGGGGACTGTAGAATTTTTGCGTTTATGAATGCGGATATATGGAAAGAACGTACATTGGAAATGTTCAGTATGGAATAGAATAGCTGTTCACTTCGGACAGCATCACGATAGCAATACGCCATTTTAACAGGATTGCAGCCTTCTGTCAGATGGGGGCCCTGCCACCAGAAGCAGGCATGGTAATAAACACCGTAGGGACGTTTAAGCGTTTGCCCCACACTGTAAAGGTCTTCTCCAAACATCTGATCAAGTCCGAAATCCGAGAAAACAGGAACCGTGGTTTCAGGAAGCTGCAGATAATCGCGGCCGAATAGTACGGAGCCTTCATTCCAGAGTGTTGCGGTGCTGTAGAATTGGTCGGTATTCAGTGTCTGACAGATAATTTTATGCTGAGTCCCAATGGCATCGGTAAGGATTGCACCGCGATCTTTCATTGAAAGCGGAATATTGGGGTCAGATTTCCAAACGGCCTGATCGGCTTTACCGCGAAGGCCGAGCTGCCAGATGACATGATCTCCGTATTTTGCCCATTTTTGGGCGTAGTATCGCCAGATCTCTTCCATGCGTTCCCGGTTCTTAATAAAAGACACCGTTTCACCCTGAAATCCGTGCTTTTTAATGTAATTCTCCGCCCCAAAATAGGAGACCCCCATGGGCTCTACATGATGCTGGGAAACGTACATACCCCGTCGGCAGACCGCCTGTATCAGCTTTTCTTCATCGGGGTTGTCGATGTCTACAAATGAAGAGGGGATGATCAGGTTGATCTCCATGCGGAGTGCAGTTTCAAGAATCATATCCAGAACATCGGTGTCCATCACGTTTTGATAGAAACGATAGTCGATGTTTCTGCGGCCTCCGCTGAGTTTCCAGTCGGTCAGCAGATCCTCATCGTTGAGAAACCATCCTCTGAAACGAACAGCACGGGATGGAGAGAGAAAGGTCTGTTCCGTAAGGAGCAAAGAGTCCTTTTGCGCAGGGAACAGATCGGTCAATCGATAAAAGGGAAGAATATTCAGACAGTTTCGGGAAAATGCATAGATGCCGTAAACGGTACCCAGAACGTCGGAACCTGTAATCGATACGGCCTCTTTGTCAATACGGACCGTATATGACTCCGGTTCTCCGTGATAGGCGTTTCTGATAATAATGGACCGCCCGGAGCAGTCGGTGACAATGTCAAATCCGCTTCTTTTTCCGGATAAGCGTCTCAAATCAGCCTGTAGATCATGGGCGGCAAGACGGATTACCTCATCCGCATTTTGCTCAAGCACGAGTGAAATATCATTTTGGGAATCAAACAGGATCATGCAGTATACCTCGCTGAAATGTTTTCTGCACGATAGTATACCGAACTCTCTTTCGGAAGACAATGAAAAAAACGCCGGGAGTTTGATAAATTTCGAGCGTAGAACCAGAAAAGAGGTAAAGAAACAGAAAAGACAGGCGATTGCCTGTCTTTTCTTACTGGCTGCGAAACAAGGATTCGAACCCTGACAAACTGATCCAGAGTCAGTCGTGCTACCATTACACAATTTCGCATTACCGTGCCGCTCTCTCGAGCGCAAGAGTATTATAGCGCAAAAGGCTGGGTTTGTCAAGAGGTAATTTCAATTTTTTTGCCGACTTTTTTCGGGGCGATTTGCGGCGTGCGGTGACGCCGGTTTGAGTTGAAGCGGAGAGGGGCGTGTGCTATAATGGAAAAAAACACGTGGAGGCAACGGAACATGAAAGTGTGCATTATACAGCCGGAGTATTCAGCGGATTACGGACGCTCGGAAGAACTGTTCAACTGGGAACTGGCGGCGCTTGACCGCTGCGACGGGAGCATGGACCTGATCGTCCTGCCGGAGAGCACGGATGTTCCGGCGTTTGCCAAAAAGCGTGAGCAGGCGCTGGCAAGCCATGAAAAATACGCCGCAGCCCTCCTTGAAAAGGCGTCGCAGACCGCTGCCCGCTGCAATGCGGTGCTCTTCATCAATGCCTACCGGGAAACGCCCACTGGACTGCGCAATACGACCTATGCCTTTGACCGCACCGGCGCCGAGGTGGGTCACTACTATAAGCAGCATCTCACGCCCGGTGAAACCAGTGAGCGCAAGCTTGACAGCGACTATACTTTTTCCTTCTCCGCACCCGACATCCTTGAG
>SVMB01000130.1 GCA_015067675.1 Oscillospiraceae bacterium | reverse complement strand
TGGGATATCGGCGTCGTTCCCTATGAGCCTGCCCCGTACCAGTGGAAGCGCCGCTATGACGGCCTTGTAAAGGCCTACTACAACTGGGGACTCCGCGGTATCATGGAGAGCCATCATTTCGGCTTCTATCCGTCCTTTGTATCCGAGCTTGCAAACGCCTCCTACTGGGAGCCCGCTGTGGATTATGATACCGCCATGCGCGAAATTGCCGCCCGTGATTACGGCCGTGACAATGTTGATCTGATTCTTGACGTCTGGAAGGACTATTCCGAGGGCATTCGTAACTACGTTTCCACCAATCCTGACCAGTACGGCCCGTTCCGCATCGGTCCGGCTTATCCGCTTCTTTTCAAGCAGACGGCCGAGCTTCAGTCACCGCCTTATGCACATTTCGGCAGCAACAAGATCTGCCAGACCATGTATAATTACGATATCAACCTGCGCGCCAATCTCGATTATGAGATTGATAGCATCGGACGGATGTGCCAGCTTTACAAGTCAGGCAATGATAAGCTTGAAACCATCCTGCCGGGTCTGGAAGGCCGTCAGCTGGATGCTGCCAAACGTCTGCTGGGTGTCGGCCGGTTTATCGAAAACGCCGCCCGCACAACTGTCAACGTTAAAAAGTGGTATATTCTCAAGTGCAAACTCCTGCCGCCTGATGGCAATCGTCCCATCTGGGCAGGGGGTCTGGTCAATGAGGATATCGCCGGCAGCGAAAAGAAGGCACTCAGTCCCAACGAAATCATCGGCACCATCGACAGAATGCGCACGATCGCAGCCGCCGAGATCGAAAACGCCCGTGCCACGATTCCGTATGTCGAATATGACTCCCGTCTGGGCTACGAACCTTCCATGGAGTACATGTGCGACCGCGAGCATCTGGAATGGAAGATTGCCATGACCGAACGTGCTCTGACCGAGCTGGAACCCATCTACAATCAGGCGTTAACGGAGCGTACAAAGTGAATAAAGTAACGAAACGTTCCGATCTGATCTGTTACATCGCAATGGCTTCCCTGGGCCTTTATCTGGCCGCTTATCAGTATGCTGTAACAGATATCACAACAGAATTTTCGCTGCAGGGTTGGGCAACCGGCCTTGTGGTGGCCTGTCATTTTGCGGCATCCTTCTTTCTGCCGCCGATAGCAGGTGAGCTGGCTGATCGCTTTGGCCGCAAGCCGGTGCTCTGCGGTGCCTTTATCCTGATGGCCGCAGGTATGCTGTGCTCTGCCTTGTCGTCAAGTATCTGGCTCCTGATGGCCGGTGCCATGATCGCCGGCGGCGGATCCTGTACCATCGAATCGAGCATGTCAAGCCTGCTGTCTCAGACAAATCCTGAGCAGGAAACCCGCGTCATGAATCTGTCTCAGATGGCATTCTGCGCCGGTGCCATCATCAGTCCCATCTATGGCTCTCTTCTGCAGAGCTTTGGTCTTGATTGGCGTATCATTTACCTGACCGGTGTTGCCGCGGTTCTGATCACCGGTGCGTTTGTTATGCGAATGCAGCTTCCTCCCGCACCGCCCCGTCAGAAGGGTCTCTATCTGCGCCAGGTTCTGAAAAACCCCTATTTTGTCTTTCTGCTCATCTGTATGCTTATCTACGTAGGTATCGAGGAAAGCGCAGGTTTCTGGGCAGGCAGCTATGTTGAAAAGGGACTCGGCGGCATCGTATCGAAATCCTGGCTGCTGGTCATGTACTGGCTGGGTATGTGTGTGGGCAGGCTTGCCGCCAGCGCGATCACAAAGCGCCTTGGCATCATCACCATCATCGGTCTCGCCGTCTGCGCTGTATTTCTTGTCCTGACGCTTGTGTGGCCGACTCCCGTACGGCTTTGCATCGCTTTCCTGGGTGCGGGTCTTGGTATCGCCCCCGCCTGGCCGCTTATTATGGCCAATGCGACCGTCTGCAGCACAGAATTTCCCGATACGTCAGCCGGTGCCATCATGTCTGCCGGCTGCGCCGGAGGAATGCTGCTGCCGACTATCCTCGGCGTCGTCGAAACCGCTGCCGGTATGCGAACTGCATTCGCTGTGCTGACCGGTATCGTCTTTTTGTTCTGTGCATTGCTTGCAAGCTCCAAAAATTTCAGAAAATCATAAGAATCGAGGGATATTATGGCTCTTCCCAGTAAACATCACCGTACACAGTTCTGTATCATCGGCGGCGGTATCGCCGGTATGTGTGCCGCCATTTCCGCTGCTCGTCACGGCACCAAGGTTCTGCTCATGCACGAGCGTCCCATGCTCGGCGGCAACGCTTCCAGCGAAATCCGTATGTGGGTTTCCGGTGCAGGCGGTGAGAATAACCGTGAAACCGGTATTCTGGAAGAAATCCGTATGCTCAACTATCATCGCAATCAGGAAAAGAGCTACGCCATCTGGGATACCATCCTGTATGAGATGGTGATCAACGAACCCAACATTACGCTGCTGCTCAACTGCTCCTGCTTTGACGCCACCATGGACGGTGACCGTATCGTCAGCGTTAAGGGCTGGCAGCTGACCACCCAGACCTTCCATACCGTCGAAGCCGATTACTTTGCCGACTGTTCCGGCGACTCGATTCTGGCGCCTCTCACCGGTGCAGAATACCGTGTCGGCCGTGAAGCTGCCTCTGAATTTAACGAAAAGGTCTCCACCGAGGTCGCCGACCGCAAGACCATGGGCATGAGCTGCCTGATTCAGGCCCGTAAGTACGATCATGCCATTCCTTTTATCGCGCCTGAATGGGCTGCCAAGATTCCGCCTGAACCGCTGAAGTTCCGCGTCCCCAATCTTGAAAGTGCAAGCCAGAATTTCTGGTACCTGGAGCTCGGCGGCGAGCAGGACTCCATTCATGACACCGAAATCATCCGTGATGATCTCATCGCACTGGCGCTGGGCCTGTGGGATCACGTCAAAAACAGCGGCGAATTCCCCGGCTCTGAATACTGGCAGCTTGAGTTCCTCGGTTTCCTGCCCGGTAAGCGTGAATCCCGCCGTATGGTCGGCGATTATATCATGACCCAGACGGATGTCCTCTCCGGTGGGCATTTCCCCGACGTGGTTGCTTTCGGCGGCTGGCCGCTGGACGATCATCATCCCGGCGGATTTTACCATGTCGGTCATCCCAACACCTGGGGCGAGACGCCGGCACCTTACGGCATCCCGTATCGTACTCTCTACTCCCGCAACATTGCCAATCTCTTCTTCGCGGGCCGCAACATCTCCATGACCCACGCCGCCATGTCCAGTACCCGCGTCATGGCCACCTGCGCTCTTGTCGGTCAGGCTATGGGTACCGCGGCTTATATCGCTGCCAGAGAGTCCTGTTCGCCCCGTGGCGTTTACGAGAGCCATCTGGACGAGCTGCAGCAGACGCTGATGTATGACGACTGCTTCCTGCCCGGCACCCGCCGCCGCATGAGCGAGCTGACTGAAAAGGCCGCCCTTCTGTGTGACACCACCATGGAAGGCATCGACAATCTGCGCAACGGCGCCGACCGCAACAACTGGACCTACGGTGATGAAGAGCAGGGATTCTTCTGTCCCAAGGGCAGCACCGTCACCTACATCCTACAGGATACCGCCAATGTCAAGCGTGTGCGCCTGCTGATGGACTCTGACCTGGATCGCAATACTGTTCTGGTCGACGATGACAGCATGCCTCACGGCTGGGTTGAGCGCAAGCACAACACCCGTGCCCAGTGGGGCTTCAACCTGCCCATTGTCAACGTTCCGCTGACGATGATGAAGGCATTCACTGTTGAATATGCAGACGAAGCAGGGGAGTATCATCTGCTTTATGAGACTGACTGCAATGTCAAGCGTCTGATTGATCTCCCGCTTGATAAGACCGTCACAGCCGTCCGCGTACGCCTGTGGAAGGATTGGGGCGACCGTGATACGCTCCATCTGTTCTCCTTTGATATCGACTGATCAAACTACAAAAAGCGGCTCCGGATCCATTTAGGATCCGGAGCCGCTTCGCATTAAAACGAAATTACAGGTTCAGTTCGGTCAGTTTTCCTTCCGGCGAACACACTGCCGCTCGTGCATCCGTTTCGATCTTTCCCACACGTTCAACTGAGGTACCACTGAAGTCATCCCGCAGGAGGGCGAGATCCGCCGCCATGTGCCAGGTTTTACCGTT
This sequence comes from Oscillospiraceae bacterium, assembly GCA_015067675.1. Classification (GTDB taxonomy): domain Bacteria; phylum Bacillota; class Clostridia; order Oscillospirales; family QAMX01; genus SIG502. Next base: position 3,417 of record SVMB01000130.1, on the reverse strand, counting down.
GACGGTCACCTGGCAGTGGAAGATTTCATCAATCATCTCACAGTCCGCAGACACCTGTGGTACCGCACCGTCGTCGTAAGGGACAAGAACCGTCAGAAGCTGTACAGGCTTGATTAACCCTTGTGCTCTGCCTTCCAGTGACAGCATGGGAGCCGGCGCTCCCGAGCTGAGTCCGCCGCCGTCAGGAGATATGAAGCCGATCATCTTCTCACGGTCACCGTTATACTCCACTGCTTTCACGTCGTAATTGCACCAGGGCGAGCATATCAGCAAATCAGCACCGTTTGAATCGGTGCGCATACCGTTCTCCATCAGTACAGTCTTTGCGTCCAAAAACTGCCAGTGTGCCGCAAAATCATATTCCGGCAACCCCGCATCGATCAGGTCAAGTACAACTGCAAAATGACCCTTGATCCAAAGCATGGTACGCACATGCTGTCCGGCGCAGGACTGTACAGTCCGCAGCGCTTCCTCAGGAAATTGATGGGTACAGCTCATATACCCGCCGGTATAGCGGCAAACAGCAAAGCTGTACTCCGGCGTGTCACGGCAGATCGGCACCACAGCGTTGCTTGCAGAAACCTGATACCAGTTGTTTACGGTTACCGTATTGTGCATTGTGGATGCGCGGCCGTAATAAAAGAATGGATCTGAGCGCTCGTAGTTAAGAGAGCCGGGCTCTCCAAGCTGCAGCCGGTCACCGTGATAAAACAGCAGCGCACCGCGTACGATATGCGCATGACCGCTGCCGTAGCGGGTTGCATCCAGCACCATTGCATCATTTCCGTCGCGGAAGAAAAACTGACCCGCATCCGGGAATGCACTCTGATGACTTTCTCCGCAAGGCAAATCAAAGAACGTTCTCAGACGGTCGGCATAAGCCCGCCGCTGCTTCACGTCCTCAGGTTTTGCAGACGGATGCCACCGTCCAACATCGTTGAGACCAAAAACTCTTCCGTCGGGGGTGTAGTTTGCTAATTCATAATCATACATCCGCATCAGCTTACTGTATGGAATATCAAATTCCAATTCAGGACGGCGGCGTGCAAGGATTGCAAGTGCTGTAAAGACACGGGTCATCCACTTGTGATAGCCGATCGTATGCTCACAGTGCGATCCGTCGTTTTCCACCTGAATCCGGAATGCTTCGCTGAGACCTCTCACAGCACGACTGCGGTACTGCTCAAAGCCGGGCAAAACCTCGCTGAGGAAGAGGAGCGTATCGAGCTGGCTGATCCGGAAATTGCCATGCTTTGTTAGATTGCGCAGCATGAACTCCACCTGATCTTTTGCCGAGGAAAGCATACGCTCTATAAACGTCTCATCAAAATACCGGCTGCCGTCAAAGTAGGGAAGCGTACCAAACCAGCCGTGCAGCCCGCGTGAACCCAGTCTCAGAGAGGTTGAAAGGCAGTTATCACCGCAATTTTTCCATACTTCTGCAACGGTTTCGGTGCCGGAATAATGGCGGAAATCCAGCCAGTTTTCAATAGAGTCCCGCGCCATCATCGCCCATCGCTCATCGTGAGTTCGATCATATTCCCAGGCCAGATGAGGCAGCCAGAAAAAACGGTTGAGCTGCGCACGCCACTCCTGATTGACAAATTCAGGCCCACGGAAATCGATTTCCCGGAAAGAGTTGTATCGTACACCGTCGTATTTGCCATTCGAGAACAGGATTTTGTTGTTCTGTAAGGCATTCATCCAGACTTCATGGTATTCCGGCATTCCGGAGTTTTCCGCAGCGTCAAGCAGCCTGTCAGCTTCCCAACGTGCAATCTTCTCGCGCATTTGTTTCAGATCAATCATGTTCTGCTCCTTTTCCACGATATGGCGGCACTCAACAGTGATGATTCTTCGTTTTCAACTTCTTCCCGCATAACAGCGTCCAACAAAGCTTCCAGACATTTTCCGATCTCTTCACCACGGCATCCAATTGACGCAATCTCCCGGCCTCTCACAGCCAGCTGACCAATCTCACAGCAGTCACCACGCTGTAAAATCTGCTCATGCCACTGCCGTTGGCACGCAACAGCAGCCTGCGATACCGCATTCTCCACTTTCAACAGCTCAAATGCGTCTTCCAGCACATCCCGATACCGTCTATAGAGCTTTTTCATCTCGTACAAACTCTCAACCGGTAGTTTGTCTTTCACCGCCAGAAGATCGTGTACATACATTGTCGTCCTGGTATCCAGTTTCAGCTTCCTGCAGGCATCGAGCGCACCCTGCGGTAAGAGCGACTCCAGCATTGCTGCCAATCGCACTTCAAAACGCTTTGGGAGCCGCTCCACCATCGGCATGGATTCTGTAAAACCGGTCGGCAGCGCCGGAATGCAGACACGCAGTACATCGGGATATTCCCGAATCACCGCATCCGCCGCCACACCGCAGAGCATCTTTCGCAGTTCCACTGCGATGCGTTCTGCTGATACCTGCCGCAGCAGGGGACAGTCTGCATGAATGGCAGCGGCGGTTTCTGCTTCGATTTCAAAGCCCAATACCGCAGCAAAGCGCACACCGCGCAGGATACGCAGCGCGTCCTCTCCAAATCTCCGGTGCGCATTTCCAACGCTGCGAAGAATGCGGCAGCGCAGATCCTCCTGACCTCCAAAAGGATCCTGCAGCCCCCGGGCAGGGGAGTAGGCCATCGCATTCACGGTAAAATCACGACGCGCCAGATCTTCCTGCAGAGAGCCTGTAAAACGAACGCTGTCCGGATGACGGCCATCGGAATAGTCTCCGTCGAACCGAAAGGTGGTGATCTCCACCGGGATGTGATCCATCACAACCGTTACAGTCCCGTGGCGGATGCCGGTTTCGATGACGTGATATGCAGCAAAACAGGCTTTCACCTGCTCCGGCAGCGCTGAAGTCGTCACATCCCAGTCATCTGCTGCTTTTCCAAGCAGTGCATCACGAACGGCGCCGCCGACAGCATAGGCTTCAAAGCCTGAAGATTCCAGCGTATTGATTATGAGCGTAATTTTTTCTGGTATCTTAATCATAAAAAATCAAAAAAGGAGACGGGTGAACCGTCTCCTTTCTATAAACTGTTTTACTTAACGACAACCGCGCTCTTATCCTTGAGGATAACGTCGTGCGCACCGCCCTCAACGATGGAGGTGGAGGAGACGACAGTGAGCTTGGCGTTCTTCTGGAAATCAGGAATGTTCAGAGAACCGCAGTTGCACATGGTGCTGCGCACTTTGTCCAGGGTAACCTTGACGTTATCGGAGAGCTTACCGGCGTAGGGAACATAGGAGTCAACGCCTTCTTCGAAGGAAAGCTTCTTGGCGCCGCCCATGTCGTAACGCTGCCAGTTGCGGGCGCGGCTGGAACCTTCGCCCCAGTATTCCTTGACGTAGTTGCCGTTGATGACGAGCTTGTTGGTGGGGCTTTCGTCAAAGCGGGCAA
>SVMB01000014.1 GCA_015067675.1 Oscillospiraceae bacterium | reverse complement strand
CATATTTCTTTGGCGTGTATTTTTTGTTGTTCTTTTTTGCAATAATGTATGCTTCCTGAATAGCCAGCATCATTTCATCCATATCATCTTCCGCAAGTTCACCGCCTGCAAACAAGCCGCTCAGTTCTGTGACAAGTTTCTCTGCACCTTTCTTACCGCGATAGCCGAACTCCTGTTGCGCCTGCGAGATAAATACATCCTGCTCATTGTAGAGGAAAGCAGGTTCCACATCGAGTATTTGGGCAAGCTTTGCGTAGATTTCTCGCTGTCTCGGATATGTTTTTCCGGTTTCATAATTGCAGATCGTATTTGCATTCACACCAAGTTCTTTTGCAAGATCAATTTGCTTTAACCCCTTTTTCTGACGAAGCGACAGCAATTTTTCTCCAAAAGTCATATGTATCCCTCCAATGAAATCTAAATTAAAATATGATTGTTTGGAATATCCTATTGACAATCGAAACTAACTTGTGTATAATGAACTCACAATTTACTTGTGATCCAACAATGATATTCTACATTGGTTTTGTAGCTGTGTCAAGAGGTAAACAATATGATGGATGAAAATTTCATCAAAAACTTTCAGTGCCGCCGAAAAATCCTGCATGTGGATATGAATAACTTTTATGCATCCGTCGAATGTATGAACGATCCATCGCTGCGGGACAAGCCGATTGCAGTCGGTGGTTCGGTAGAAGAACGGCACGGTATTGTGCTTGCAAAGAACTATAAGGCAAAAGCATTTGGTGTTTCAACAGGCGAAGCGATCTGGCAGGCGAAGCAGAAGTGTAAGGATCTTGTTGTAGTCCCACCCCACTACGAGCAGTATATCCGCTTTTCAAAGCTTGCCCGTGAAATCTATATCCGTTACACCGATCAGATCGAGCCTTACGGTATGGATGAGTGCTGGCTCGATGTCACCGGAAGCGGGTGTATGGGTAACGCCTATGATATCGCAGAAGAAATCCGTCAGACAGTCAAGTTTGAGTTGGGACTGACCATATCTATCGGTGTCAGTTTCAACAAAGTTTTTGCAAAACTCGGTTCTGATCTTAAAAAGCCCGACGCGATCACTTGCATCGAGCCTGAGACGTTCCGCGAGAAGATCTGGGATTTGCCTGCATCGGAAATGCTTGGTGTCGGACGATCCACAACGAAAACTCTTGAACGGTACGGTATTCATACCATTGGACAGCTTGCTGCCGCGTCGGAAAGTATGCTGCAGGCTCGGTTTGGCAAAAACGGACTGGCGCTCAAACGATTTGCCAACGGTGAGGACTATTCCTCAGTCACGAAAACCGACTATGTGTCGCCTGTCAAAAGTGTCGGGCATGGCATCACCACAATGCAGGACTTGGAAAACCCTGCTGAAGTGTGGTGTGTAATGTTGGAACTGGTACAGGAGATCGGTACTAGACTGCGGCAGCACAAGAAACGAGCCTGTGGTGTTTCCATAATGATCCGCTCCAATGACTTGTTCGTTAAGGAATGGCAATGTAGACTCATAATGCCAACGCAAAGTTCCGCAGAGCTTGCCAAAACTGCATTTTCCTTATTTCAAAAAAACTATCGTTGGGTAAAACCGATCCGAGCAGTAACCGTTAGAGCCATCAGTCTCGTAGAAGAAGATTGTCCGATCCAGCTTGATATCTTTACCGATGCAGAAAGGCTCGATAAACGGGAACGATTGGAGCTGACGGTTGAATCTATCCGCGCACGTTTTGGTAAGGAATCCATTCGCAACGCTGTACTATTCAAAGACATCAAGCTCCCCGCAGAACGGGATGCAGAACTGATTATGCCAACAGGTATGTTGGGTATGGGAGGCTAAAATGATCCGTCAATACGATACGCATCCATTGATTTGCAATGAAGATATCCTCGGCTTTGGAGGATTTCAAAATACTGACAGAATGTTCTGTGTGATTGCTAACGGTGATAACAATTTTCTGGAATATGGCATTGCCGAAAATTCGTTGCTTGTGGTTGATCCAACAAAACCCTACGAGCAGAACAAGCTGAATATCTTTCTGACGCAAAGAATCGGAAGCAAACAAGACTATATTAAACTCTCACTGATGCAGCCGGAGGATTCGGTGTTTATCGGTCGGGTGATTATGTCGGTAAGTCAATTCAGTTGAGGTGGTTTGCTTGGACGCACAACATCGAAAAGTATATGTTGCCGTAAATCTCGATGTGGATGTAAACGGCAAAATACGTCCGCGCACGATCATATGGGAAGATGGTAAGCGTTTTGAAATCGACCGTCTGCTCCATACATGCCGCGCCGCTTCGCTAAAAGTAGGAGGCTGCGGTATCCGATACACCATTATAGTGCGCGGAAAAGAGACGTATCTGTTCAATGAAGAAGATAAATGGTTCGTAGAGGCAAAGGAGATGGAACCAACCATCTAACGTCATGCGACCGTATCGTATCCTGTGAAAGCAGATATATAATTGTAAGAAAGGAAAACGCAATAGTCAAAACGCAGAACGCATCATACTTCCACTCAATCCCTGTTATATCTTCGGTTCTGCGCAGGAGGAACGAAAGGGAACAATGAAAACACTGGTTACAAACAATGAAATTGAACTTGTCGGTGAATACCTGATTTACAAGTATATCACCGAATATCAAAAACGATATCCCAAAAGCGTCGATATCGAAGGATTTATCACGGAATTTCTGCATTTGCCGATTGTGTACACGACAATCGCAGATGGTGACTTGGATAAGGTCGGATTTACATCCGATGGTTCGTATCCACTGAAGGTTCACGAAAACGGAACCGTAGTCGAAAAGGTGTACCCAAAAGGAACGGTAGTCATCGACAATTATTTGCTCCGTACCGACAAAAGCGGCAGACGCAGATTTACGTTGGCGCATGAGGCTGCACACGTTATCTTTGAACGGATGAGCCCATCTGCCCCCGGTCCGTGTTTTAATCGTGGCTTTGACAAGGACCAAAACTACACCGCAACAGAGCTGCATGAGCGTTTGAATTTCTGTGAAGTGCAGACGGATCGACTTGCCTCCGTTCTGCTGATGCCCCGCTTTCTTGTGGAAGAGGTCATGAAAAAATACCGCAATGGCGCACCGATTCCCTTGTACGCTAACAGTGTAATGCGCAAGCAGGATAAGCTGTCTGTTCAGAAGATGGCAGATATTCTGGGAGTTTCGTATACAGCATTCATGACCCGATTGAAGCATCTGCATTTGGTCGAACATAGGAATATGGAAGAATACCTTGCACTGGAAATGAATTTCGGAGGGAATGCATGATGCAAGTTGCGAAGGTTCAAGCAAAGAAGCAAAAGCCAATTTTGCCCGAGATCAAAGAGAAATTGGATCGTTCATATACTGAAAGTCTTGATTTGACTCAGCGGGAGCTTCATTGTCCGTATTGCGGATGGTACATTAGTACCCTTTATTCAGATTGCTCCGGGCACTTCAAAGCGAAATGTCCACACTGTAAAGCGATCACCATCTATAATCTAGGTTACTTTCGCAGACAAAAGCGCTATTACGGAGATCAATTCTACGAAAGAAAGCCGCAATTTAAGTATTAACCGCCAACTGAATAAAGCAATATACATTTCATAATCGAGCCCAGCGAAGGACGGGAGTAATCCCGTGGCTATCAAGCGCCGTATGAAGCCGGAAGATATAGAACAACTGTATCTTCTGCTTTCTACGGCGCTTTTTGTTTTTCAAACGCTTGCTCGAAAAATGCTTCATACGGCTCGATCAGACCTTTCCCGCCGCTTCCAATGGCCCGGGAAAGGTCTTTTTTATGCCTCTTTGGCTTTGCTACATAGCGAAATACCCGTAGTCGTCCTTTTCATTTTTCACCACAAAAATTCGAAAAGGAGACTATGAAAATGGCTTGGAATAATGGATTTGAAAGAAAGAAGTTTGATGAAAAACAAGTGCGTCTTGCGGAGAAATATCACGCTACAGGCATGTCCGATTATCAAATTGAGCAGATGCAGCAGTTCGATCTGGATGTCTTTCGTGGCGAAAGGAATTATCAAATGCATACACAGCCGTTAGATATGCGCATATTTGAAGAAGACGATCAGGATGAAAGTGATAATTCCTTGTTAAAAAAATTCCTGGAAGTGATGTCATGCACCATGGAATTGGATGGATCCGTAAAGAATCGATATGGGTGGATCGATATGATTGAAAGATCGAGTCTTATCGATATAATTAAAACGCTGCCACAGTGCGATATTGAATTGATCACGCTGATTGTATTTGAAGGATATTCGCAAACAGATGCCGCTAGAATTTTGCAGATATCAGATCGTGCAGTCAGAGCACGATGGAGCAAATTCAAAAATTTATTTGTAAATGTTTTGTGAACAGCTTCCTAATTTGCCCTTTCTCGTTGGCTACCTATTGAGGGGAGTTATTTCCTCCATAGCAGACGAGAGTAGATCTCCGTTTGTGGCAACTGTACTTTGAAAACTGAATAGCTTTATCAGATAACGAACTCTCTTGTAAGAGCCAAGCCGAAGGATACGCGACGATCCGATTATACGGGGAGCGACAAATATCAGCTTCGGAGTAGTCGGGTTGTTCCCGATTGGCGACGAGGACAGAGAGGGGATACTCCCCACCAGGGTCAGTCCGAGTGTGACAGTATGCATACCGCAGGCCATCCGGTGAGAGGCTATGTAAGTGAATCATAGGCGTAGAAGCGAGTGCCGAACGCATAAGGCAGTCTGAATAGAGTAGAAAGTAAGACATTATTCTATGGAATGGCGGACTATCACTGCCGTTCCAACCCAATAGAAAGGGCGAACAGTAACAATACCGTTCGCCCTTTTACATACTCAAACACAGGAGGAACATAATCTATGCACGAAGATCGCACCTATCGCCGGGGAGATATTTATCTTGCCTGCCTTGATCCGTTCATCGGATCAGAGCAAGGCGGCACGAGGCCTGTCTTGGTTTTGCAGAATAATGCCGGAAATTTTTTTAGTCCAACCCTGATCGTGGCACCAATCACATCACGATCTTGGAAGAAGGCACAGCTGCCGACACACTACCAGATTGGAGACGCAGGCTGTCTTGAAAACAGGTCAATGGTTCTTCTGGAACAGATCAAAACCATCGACAAGCAGCGCGTCAAAAAATATCTCGGCAAGCTCAGTAAAGAACAAATGAATGAGGTTGACGACTGCATTGAAATCAGCCTCGGACTCCACATCCCTGAAGTTGAAGAATTTCCGTAATAGAAGGAGGACATATTATGACAACTACATTACAAAGCAGCACTGCCGAAAAGCGGTGCTATACAGTGGAAGAATTACAGAACATTCTGTGCGTCAGCAGACCTACCGTGTATGCGCTCCTGAAACGGAATGAATTTCGCTGGTTCCAGATTGGCGGTGGAAAATACCGTATCTCCAAAAAGAGTTTCGATGAGTGGCTTGACACTCAGATGTAAGTAAAACAACATCCTTAACAATCTGCAATTTCCCAAGTAAAATATATACATCTGATAAGAAATTGTGGAGGTTAACAATGAACGAAATTGAACTACTCAAAAAGTACCAAAACTCATTCCCTGTTCCCGAATTAAGTAAAATGCTTGGTATCGGGAAAACGGAATCCTATTGGATTCTCAAACACAGGGATATTCAGACCATAACGCTCAACGGTCAGATCCGAATCATGAAAAGCAGCTTTTGGGAATGGTACGGTAACCAGACGAAATACCGTATTCAAAATGGACCCGAACCGGGTGAGAAACTAAAAGCTGATTCTTATTCAGCTCGTGATATTATGGCTTTGCTTGGTGTATCCAAATATAGCGCATATCGAGTGATGGAAATACCGGCATTAACTCAAATCACGATTGATTACCAGAAACGTATTACAAAAGAGAGTTTTGACCGTTGGTATCCGACACAAAGCAAATACAGGCTGGCTAAAGATCGTGCTGCTAACAACAAAATAATGGAATTGACATATTCTTTGCCGGATATAAAACGGATGTTAGGACTGCACAGAAACAAGATCTATTATATTATGGATCATCCCAAAAATCAGACTGTGTTTGACTTTATAGAGGTAGCCGGGCAAAAACGAGTGACGATCTCTAGTTTCGAACGATGGTATGCTTCTCAGAATCGTTACAAAAAGATCGAGTCGTCGCCGGATAAAATTCCGGAAGTTACAACTATAGAAGATTCATCTTCATTTCTCACCAAAAAAAAGGAAGAAAAAAACGATGCTTGCATTGCGTCTTCAACGAAGAATACTTATCGTCTTGAAGATCTTATGTCAGACCTTGGTGTCAGTCGAAAAAACGCCTATAAACTAATCCAAACCGGAGAATTGATTGCCATCAAATCAGGAAAATCATACATAATACCCGAAGCAGAATACAAAAGATACATAAAAGGGAGAAATAATAATGGCATCTATCGTTCAGAAGAATAAAAGTTATTATGTAGTCTACTCCTACCATGATAAAGACGGAAAACGGAAACAGAAGTGGGAATCATTTCCGAATATGACAGATGCTAAAAAACGTCTGAAAGAAATAGAATACAAAGAGCAGATTGGCACTTTTGTGGTTCCTCGATGCAATACATTAGATGAACTACTGAAAGAATACGTCGATCTTTACGGTAAAGAAAAATGGTCTTTATCCACTTACTCCGCACATATTGCGCTGATTGAACACTATATCAGACCTCAAATCGGTTCGATGAAAATATCTGATATAAATACCCTCATCATTGATCGATACTATAAGACCCTGTTAAAGACCAAAGCTGTACCCAAAGCTGGGCAAAAAGTTTCTAAGAAATACCTTACTCCACGAACAGTGTATGAAATTCATAAAATTCTCCGCAGCTGTTTCAATCAGGCGGTGAAGTGGGAAATCATGTCCAAAAATCCTGCATCAAATGCTACTGTTCCAAAATCGGAAAGCGCGAAACGAGAGATTTGGACAGCAGAAACCTTATTCAATGCGCTTCAGCTCTGTGAAGATCCCAGATTGGCAATGGCGATGAATCTGGCTTTTTGTTGTTCGCTCCGCATGGGTGAATTACTTGGACTGACTTGGGATTGCATCGATATTTCCGAAGAAAGCATTCGATCTGGTACCCCATCTGTTTATGTAAAAAAAGAACTTCAACGTGTCAGCCGTAAGGGAATGAATGAACTGGATAATAAAGACGTATTGCAGCAGTTTCCAACTGCCTCTGCTAAATCTTCTACGATTCTGGTACTTAAAAAGCCGAAGACCGAGAGTAGCGTCAGAAAAGTATTCATGCCGGTAGCTGTTGCTCAGATGTTAATTGAGTGGAAAAAGACGCAGGACGATACAATTGAAATGCTTGGCTCAGAATATCAGAATTACAATCTGGTTTTTGCAGGCCCTTTTGGACTTCCCACAGAAGGCTCTACCATCACCAATGCACTGAATCGTCTGATCAAAGAACATGACCTTCCACCGGTGGTCTTTCATAGTTTCAGACACGCAAGCATCACTTACAAGCTGAAAATGAACGGTGGTGACATCAAAGCTGTTCAGGGAGACTCCGGACATGCACAGGTAAAGATGATTACTGATGTTTATTCTCACATTTTGGACGATGACCGCAAGAACAATGCCCAGCTGTTTCAGGAAGCCTTCTATGACCGTGTTCCGCAACAGGAGCAAACGCCGATCACGCTTCCCGAAGGAATAACGACGGAAACGCTTGTCAAAATGCTTCAAGATCCGGAAATAGCAGCGTTGCTTGGAGTTCTGTCTAAGAAACTGTAAGTTAATTGAACCCATTCAAAAGCGCCTTGATTCGTAAATGAATCAAGGCGCTTGCTGTAGATTCCGATAGTTCAGTGTTTAAGAAAAACAAGTGAAATACGCTGCGTCCAAACAGAGTAATCTGAATGTACCGTATTTGACTGCAAGCAAAATGTAACCAATCAACTTTTTTAGTAAGAATCCGCGAACCGGTCAAAAAAAGCTGTTAGAAAATCGGGTTATTCTGTTAGAAATAATACAGATTTCTTCTAACCGCTGTTAGAAAAAATGAGCACCGAAAATCAACGTGATTCTCGGTGCTCTCTGGCGCGCTTGCCCGGATTCGAACCGGGGGCGTTCCGCTTAGGAGGCGGACCCTCTATCCAGCTGAGGTACAAGCGCAAGTTCAAAATTTTATGTATTTTGCTGAATTTTGCGTGGATCTTGCTTGAATACGTTCAATCTCATTTTGACGGTTTTCTAACAGAAGGGCGGTTTTGGCTTGATTTCGATTAGCAAAACCGCAACCGCCCTTATTAGATCGGGAAATGACACCGACCGCCTCCGTTAGAGGAATTGACCGGATTTGACTCCGAACAAAATACCAAATCCCCAAAAGTGATTGGTCAACCAAATACTTAGGAGGCGACCGCTCTATACAGCTGAGCTATCGGGGCATACGGGCATCCCCTCATCGGGGACTGACTCAGTATATCATACTCGGGGTAAAAAATCAAGCCTGCAATTGCCGCGTATGCCCATTATGGTGCAGAAAACAATTCGGTATCAGCCGGGAATCAGACTCATCGGGTCAATGCGCTGCCCGTCCTGCAGCATTTCCAGATGCAGATGCACCGGCTGCGCACTTTCAAAGAGAATCGAGGCTTCCAGCATGCCCAGAACGTCGCCTGCGCTGACTTCCTGCCCCTCCTTGACGGTGAGCGTGGCGCCGAGACCCGTGTAGACCGTCTGCAGACCGCCGCCGTGGTCAAGCAGCAGGCTTGTACCGTAAAACTCGTCGGTGTAGACATCGGCAACGGTGCCGTCTGCTACGGCGTAAACCTTGTCGCCGTCGGAGGCGGCGAAATCGGTGCCGTTGTGGGTGCGCCAGTCGCCGTTGGTGCGGTCGTAGACCAACTCATCGGCGGAGTAGGGATTGAGCACCTCGCCGGGCAGCGGCCGGACGAAGAAATCGGCGGCTTTGGACTTTGCCGCGGTCGTTGTGGCCTGCGCAGCCGTTGTGGTCTGGACAGCCGCCCGGGTGGATGCACCGGTCGTGGCGGCGGTTGAGGCAGCGGCAGGCTTGGTGGCGGCAGATGTGGCGGCAGTGGTGCCGGATGTCGCGGACGTGGCGGCGGCTTTGGTGGTGGATGCGCGGCCGAACACTTCCTCGTCCTCATCGGGGTCGGACAGAGACGGGAGCGCGGCGGTGGTCCAGTTGGCCAGGATGTCGGCGGAGTCGGTGACATCCGCGCTTACAGGGGAAACCGTGGTCGGATCGGCGAAAAAGAACACATAACCCGCAATTCCTATGGCGGCGACACATAGGAAAAGGATTATGTAGAATCCTTTTTCCTCCAGAAATTTGGCGAGGCTCACGTGACGATTTTCATCACTGCGGCCGGGCCGGTTGGTTTGTTCGTTCATAGCTGTTTTGCACCTCCGAACCTAGTATGGGCGCAGGTGCAGTTGGCTATACATGGGAACCGGAGAAAATTTCAGGAGAGGATCAGAACCGGCGGTCATCCATGAGAATCAGCGAGACCGGCGCACTGCGGGACAGGCAAAAGACCAGCTTCCATTCGGGAGCCTCCCCGGTAACGAATGGCGGATCGGAGAATGCTTCGTGCAGCATGGCGTCGGATGTACGCAGCAGGGCGGGTTCGGCGGCTTCGGGAACGGCTGCGCGACTGTCGCAGATGAGCAGCTCGTGGGAGGGCAGATCCGGCGTGAGCGCGCAGGTCAGATGCGTACGTCCGGGCGTGTCATGCACGACGGAGAGCACGGTCAGCCGGTGCTCATTGCCGGTGAAGGGATGGGTAAAGACAAACTGCTGACCGGCATACCGGGCGATGAAGTGTACCCCGGGGACCGGCCGCGGCTGATGCTCCAGCGTCAGTGACAGGCTGTGCAGCGCCGGTTTCTTGCGGGTGGCCCAGAGGAAGGACGCGCGGACGATCAGCCAGCCGCAGCTGCGGTCGCAGCCGTAAAGCTCGGTGAGCGTATCGGCTTCCGGCATCGTGGGCGGACAGCAGTCGGGATGGGGATTGAACCGGACGGAATCGACGCGTACGGCAGTCATCGCCTTGCTGTTGACAATCAGCCGGGGGATGATGTCGGGACTGAAGGGGTCATCGGCTTTGCAGAGAAGCTGCTCGTCGGAGGATAAGCGGGTATCGGTGCGCAGCTTTGCGCCCCAGCGCTGCGTGAACCGGGCAATCTGCTCGGGTTCCACCCGCACGAGCAGGTCCAACACCAGCCCGCCCGCGCACAGATAGATTGCAGGAACGCGGCACAGAGTACCGTCCCAGGAAAAATGACAGTCGAGATTGAGACGGCTGCCGGCATGGTCACGGCCGGAGTGCGGATGAAAACCGGCGCCGAAATACACTTTGGATGAGATGGCTTCGTAGGGCATACGGATTCTCCTTGCCGAAACATTGGGCGGCATAGTGGATGTTTTTAACGGATACCTGTTCTGACGGCAAAGGTGCGTGAATTGTTCCGATTATTCAGCGCGGATACGCAGGGTTCAGCCGCGCAGACCGCTGATGAGAATGATGAAGCCCAGGAGGATGAACAGCGGCGGGATCAGAAAGCGGCGGTAGCGATGCAGAAAGGCTTTGAGACAGGGGAGGGACGCGAGCCGGAGAGCCAGAAAGCACCACAGGCCGGTCATCAGGGCATAAACGATGAGGGTCGCGGAAAGAGTGGGAAGCGTGAGCGCGGCAAAAAGCGGGACATAGACGCCAAGGTTGTCGGCGCCGTTGGCGATGGTCAGGGCGGCGACGCCGAAAAGCTCGGGATGAAGCAGACGCTTCAGCGGATTGCGGGCAGAGGCGGCTGACAATTGCGGAGCGGTGTCAGGTGTGTCGGACGCGTCGCAGCGGCACCATTCACGGATGCCCATCCAGATGGGAAAGAGTCCCAGAAGTGCCGGCAGCCGGGACGGAATCAGCTGCAGCGCGGCAGCTCCAAGCAGGCTGAGAAAAACCAGTACCGCAATGCCCAGATATTGCCCGCACACGATGCGGATGCGCCCGGCGCGGCTGTCCCGTGCGGCAAAAAGCAGCGTGAGAATGAAGATATCGTCCAGATTGGTGCTGATAAAGGACAGAATCGCGGTGATGATGGCTGTAAACATGACGCGCCTCCCGTTTTGGATGCATATGATCTGCGGCGAGACCATTATAGCAGTCGGGACGGCATTTTTCAAGGCGGCAGGGACGCGGAAAGGTTGACAGACGGCGGATTTGGCATTATACTGACAGCAAAGGTTTGATTTCATGGCGTATCGGAAGGAGAAGCATCATGAGCGATTTTACGTATGAGGGCGAAAAGCGTCTGCACGGTCTGGAGACCTATGAGTGGGATAATACCTGGTGGGAGCATGCACCGGATCAGACGCTGCCGCGCGTGCTGTTCATCGGAGACTCCATCAGCTGCCAGCATCGCCGCCTTGTGACCCAGATGCTGGACGGCAAGGCATGGGTGGATGGCTACGGCACCTCCAAGGCCGTGGACAATCCCTGGTTTGTGCAGTCGGTGGATCTGTTTGTGAAGCAGATGGGCCGCTGCGAGATGATTCTGTTCAATAACGGCCTGCACGGCTTCCATCTGTCCGTGGAGGAGTACGCGGCGCATTACAGCCGGGTGCTCGATGAAATCCGCGCCCTGTATCCGGATAAGCCCGTGACGCTGGTGCTGACCACGCCTGTGCGTGACCGTGCCGACCTTTCAAAGTTCGCGGAGAATAACGAGCAGGTCATCGCACGCAATGCCGCCGTGCGCGCCATCGCCGCCGAGCGCGGCCTGCCGGTGCTGGACTACTACGCGGCAATCGCGGATCATCCCGATTTCTGGGGCCCCGACGGCGTGCATCTGGCGGCCGAAGGGTATCAGACGCTGGCCAAACTCTGTGCGGCATACATTGAAGAGACTCTGGGTCTGTAAGATACAGTATACAAATGGGCAGGGCCGGGAATTCCGGCTCTGCCCATTTGCGGTGCCTGAGAAAATATTTCGGGGTACCTATTGACAATCGCGGTTCACTGCGGTATACTGTGAACAGATGGTTAGCTTAGACTAACTGAAAAACGACAGAACAATATCCGCCCCAGCGGCAGAAAGGACGTAAGCCCCATGGTACGTATCATCGTCGGGATCGACGGCATGGCCTGTGAGATGTGCGAGGCTCATGTCAATGACACCATCCGTAAGAACTTCCAGGTTCAGAAGGTCAAATCCTCCCATCGCAAGAAGGAAGCCGAGATCATCGCCGAAGCGGAAATCGACGCCGAGGCTATCAAAAAGGCCATCACGCCTCTCGGATTTACCGTGACCGATGTAAAGAGCGAGCCTTACGAGAAGAAGAGCTTTTCGCTGTTCAAGTAAGCCACGGCGGGACGTTTGAAAAACGTCCCTGAAGGATGGATATTGTTTTGTATACGATGGTTAGCATAGACTAACTGATGAACTGCCGGAATAATCCCGGCGTAAGTACAGAAACAAGATTGCCCCCGCAGCTGTGACGGGGATTGCATAACCGATGGTTAGCAATTGCTAACCGAAAAGATTGAAGGGAGATGAACGCATGAGCGTCGTAATTGTCGGAGGAAATGAATGTATGGTGAGGCAGTACATCGATCTGTGTCAGGAATACAACTGCCGGGCGAAGGTGTTTGCCAAGATGCGTGACGGGCTGAAGAACAAGGTGGGGGATCCTGATCTGCTGGTACTGTTTACCAACACCACCTCGCATAAGATGGTGCAGTGCGTTCTCAGCGAGGTCCGGGGTCGGGGTACCACCATTGAACGCTGTCATTCCAGTTCCATGAGCGCCTTGCGCGGGATTCTGGACCGGCACGCGGCGAAGTGCTGAACAAAGGGGAGGTGAGCGTATGTCCGAAGAACTGATTGTACGGCATTGCTCGCCGACGCTGGCGGGCATAAAGACCGGAAGTCTTTTTCGCTGTCCCTGCGAGTCTCATGAGCAGCTGCGCGAGGATATTCGCAGGCTCAACCGGCGGCTTGCCGGGAAAGGCATCTGTTTTCTGGCGCTGAAGGTGGAGGACGGCGCGGCGCTGATCTACGTCTATCGTCCGGCGAAGCTGCAGGCAGACTTTGCGGATGCGCTGGCCGGGGATCTGCTGGATATGCACGGCTACGCCGGGCACAAGCCTGCGCAGTGTGTTGCGCGGCTGGCCCGCCGCCTGCATGAGAGCCGCGACTTTCCCCATGAGATCGGCCTGTTTCTGGGCTATCCGCCCGAGGATGTGGAAGGCTTCATCTGCAAAGGCCCCCAGTGCTGCAAATGTACCGGCTGCTGGAAGGTCTATGGGGATGAAGAAAAGGCAAAATGCCTCTTTGAGCGCTACGGCAAGTGCACGAGGGTCTATCTTCGCGCACTCAGCGGCGGAAAAACATTGGAAAAGCTGACGGTGAGATCATGAAAGAGAATACATAAGGCCGCAGGGTATACCTGCGGCCTTGCTGTTTGATTGGGGACTTACACTTCACGCAGCAGCGCCCAGCTGCGCACGTTGTCTGCATGAGCGATGCCGTCAGCGTAGGTAAAGCCATCGGAACCGGCGACTTTTTCGAAGTTTCCGGGGATGCCGAAGCTGTGGTCGGCGCTCTCGGTCAGCTCACGGAACAACAGCAGCCAGTGATGCTGTCCGCGAATCTCAAAGCCGGTCCAGCTCACACCGTCGGGCTCATCGCCGATAGGCTGCGTGTCGGCGGCAAAGAACTCCTCACGCACGGACTTCCAGAGGGTGATGGTGTTTTCCAGAATCGCACGGTCAGGCTCCGGCAGATGCTGGGTCTCCATCCAGATGAGGGGATTGGCAAGCATGACGGAGGCGAAGGTGTAGTCGATGGAGTAGAGTCCGGGTGCCAGCGGATCGCCCTGGTAGACATGGCCGCTGCGGCGGAGGTTGAGCACCTCAAACTGGAACCGGCGCAGCGGGAAGTATCGGGACAGCATCCAGACATTGCGCAGCGTGCGGTGGGGATAGTAGCTGTGCAGGTCGGAGTAGCGGTTTTCTACGAACAGAGTGCCGTAGGGCTTTTCGCAGACAATGCCGTTGCGGGCATGGGCGGTGATGTCCTGATTGACGCAGACGACGCCGCCTGACCGGCGGTAGACAGCTTCCAGAAATGCCATGTAGCGGGACTTGCCCAACGGAGTGCGCAGCTTCACGCCGTCGAGCTTGAAGGTGGAGAAGCCGTAGGTTTCGTAATAGTGCATGAGGGTATCCACGTCGCGCTCCCAGTTGGCGAAGTCATTGGAGGAATCCGGCGAGAACCAGAGGCCGATCTTCACGCCGCGCACACGGGCATAGTCCGCGACGCCTTTCAGGCCGTTGGGGAACTTGTCCGGATCGTGGGACCAGTAGTCCGGCATGAAGGCATAGTAGCCTTCCCAGACGCCGTTGGGATTGCGGGTGGAGCCGGTGGTCATGCCCTTCTGCCAGCCGTCGTCGAGCTGCACCACGTCGATGCCGGTACGGGCGGCGGTGTCGATCTCGCCCATGACGAAGTTTTCACCCATGACGGCGTCCTCGCCGCGGTCGCCCCAGTTGTTGGAGAGGCTGTAGAGACCGCGGGATTCACCGGCGTACTCGGCGCGGTAGAGTTTGCGGTAGAGCGCAGGCAGATCGGCGGCGCGGCCGACGCCGATGGAGGCGCCGTAGATGTGCATATCGCCGTCGGTGACGTCGGATACACCGGCGCCGGTGAGTACGGCGGACTGCATCCGCTCAACGCAGAGTCCCTGACCGATCTTCTCGGTGGAGCTCAAGGTTGTGGGCGCGTCGCGTACCAGCAGGATGCCGTCGCCGGAGATGACGTCGGTGATGGTGAAGAGATTGCCGTCGGAGAACAGCGGCTCGTTTTTGTAGAGCAGCTGCTTGTGGGTGAGGATGTAGGTGTCGTGCTGGTCGGACTGATCCACCAGCTTGTCGCTCTGCAGCCGGTAATGGCCCCAGGGCAGACCCACACCGTCCACTACATCGGCGGCATCGGCTTTGGCAGCACCCTGTACCCGGATCTCGCCCTCGGTGACGATGAAGGGAATGTCGGGATAGACGCGGAAGGCGTAATGCACGGCGCAGTCGCCGTCGTCCCAGATCACGTCGGCCACCAGTGCCGCAGCGGATCTCCGGGCGCGGTCGTCCAGACGGAAGGTGACGCGGGGCTGTGTACCCTCACGGACATAACGCTCTGCCAGGGCAAGCCGGGGCTCGGCGGCGGGATTTTTCCAGACGGTTTGGGAGCCGGAGAG
The DNA here is from genome assembly GCA_015067675.1 of Oscillospiraceae bacterium. GTDB lineage: Bacteria > Bacillota > Clostridia > Oscillospirales > QAMX01 > SIG502. The sequence continues at coordinate 37,866 of SVMB01000014.1, read as the reverse complement.
GCTTTCGGAAATGAGTGCGCGATCTTCCACGCGCAGCACACGGCGAATGCCGTGGTTGCCGATGGTAATCCGGCTGTTTTCATAGGAAACGTAGCAATCACGATAGAACATGGCGTTTTCCTCCATTGCAGTACGGATGCGGGACTGTCTTTATTATAACAACGCATTTCCAGCCGGTCAATATCTGCCTGTACCCTGCGGTGGAATTTCTTTTCCCGGAAAAGTGATTGCATACCGACACAAAATGTGCTATCATGATCGCAGAAGCGGTCTTAAATGTATGGAAAGGGGTTCATGATATGGAAACGATGCTCAATCTTATCCCGCGTCCGGCGAAAATGACGGTTTACGGCGGCCAAATCAGGCTGTCAAGGTTTGATAAGCTCCAATACAGCGGCATTGATGCGCAGGCGCTGGCCTTTCTGGCTGAGCAAGTCCCGGAACTTTCCATGAAAGCCGCCGGTGAGGGCTTTTGCATCACCATGGGAAACGGCGCGGCGCTCACCCCGGCGGGTGTACCGGCAAAGCCCGACGCCTACGTGCTGCGCACAGCCTGCGACGGCGTACGCATCGATGCAAACGATGAAGCCGGCCTCTTCTATGGTCTGCAGACACTCCGGCAGCTTCCCGACGAATGCCCCGCGCTGTGCATCACCGACTGGGCGGCCATCCCGATCCGCATGATGCACTGGGATCTGAAGGGCTATCTGCCCCGCTTTGAGACGCTCAAGGCAGAACTTGAAAGACTGGCGGCCTATAAAGTCAACGCAATCCTGCTGGAGCTGGAGGATAAGTATGCCTTCCGCTGCGCACCGGATATCGCGGTCAAAGGCGCGTATACGTACGAACAGCTCAGAGAACTGAGCATCCTCGCCAAAAGCCTGCATATCGCCATCGTGCCCAAGCTGCAGTGCATTGCCCACGTGGACTATATCCTCAAGCATGAGCGGTATCGTCATCTGCGGGAGAACGGGCATATCTTCCAGTTCTGCCCGGTGAACGAAGACGTGCAGACGCTGTGGGCAGCCATGTGCGACGAGCTGATGGAGGTTTTTGCCGAGCACGGGCCGTATTTCCATATCGGTGCGGACGAGCCGGGCAATCTCGGCGAATGCCCGGAATGCCAGAAGCTTGGCGCGGCGGATTCCTATCTCTGGAAGGTCAGCCGCTGCATCGAGCACGTATCCAATCGCGGCTGGACGCCGGTGATGTGGGACGATATCGTGCGCAACCACTACGGCCTGTTCTCCAAGGAGGAAGAGCGCGTGCTCCGCGCGGAAGTGGGCAAGCGGGCGGTGCTGATGTACTGGGCCTACGGCTACGGCGGCGCGGGCAACGAGTTCCCCTACATCGACGAATACAGGGAAGCCGGGCTGCGCATCTGGGGCGCCAGCGGTTACTCCGGCTGTGATAACTGGGCAGGCAGCGTGCCGCCGCTGGCAGTGCGCGGCCTCAACTGCGACGCCTGGGCAAAGGCAGCCGCGGAGTATGGCATCGAATGCGTCTGTGCCACCGGCTGGACCCGCATCGGCTCAGCCGACTGTCCCGCCGAGCCGCAGGAGAGCTCTTGGATGACGATTCTCTACGCGGCGGCGACCATGTGGAACGCGGAGGCGGATGACTATTCTGCGTTCATCAAAAACCTCTTCCTGCAGCTTTACGGCAAGCAACCCGATGAAAAGCTTACCGCGTCGCTGCTCAATATCAAAGCGTCTCCCTATGACTACAAGCAGGCGCTTAATGCACAGGACGAGCCTGATGAGCTGCGTTTCCTGCGCTGTGCGGCAGCAGCGGAGTCTCTGGTGACGCAGCGTGACCGGCTGAACAACTACTTCCAGTATTATCAGGGGAAGCTCGGGTTCAAGCTCGAGGATTACCGGTTGGCGCTGCTTACAAGAATTACCGACGGTCTGCGCTGCGACATTGCAGAGCTGCGGCGTGTGCTGCGGGAGGTGTTCAGCATCTATTATGAGGATGTCACCGTCGAGGAAATCCTGCGCACCCGTCTTGACTGGCTGGAAGCGCTGAATAATCAGATGATCGCCCTGCTTGAAAAGACCGAAGCGATGTAAGCAATCATGGAATAACGAAAAAAGAGCCCGCGGCAAACTGCACTGCCGCGGGCTCATAATATTGATTCGGATTAGTCCAGGAAGATGGGGTTGGTCCAGGCTTTGCGGCCGAACTGATCGATGACGGTGGCGCGGATGTAGCGGTAGGTGTACTCGCCGTTCTCGTTGGCGATGGGATACTCGGCACGCACCAGCTCATTGTTCACGGAGCGCACCATGCGGGTGGGATGCATGTCGCTCTGGAAGCGCACTTCCTTGGCAAAGGAGCACTCGACCACGGCCTTGCCGTCCTCGACGTAGAAGTTGTAGATTTCGGGGCCGGTGGAGGAATAGAACGCACCGTCCTCCAGAGCCTTGAGGATGGCGTTAATATTGTTTTCTGCACGCACCATGACCCAGCCGCAGCAGTGATTCTTCATCGAATGACCGTCGTCGGTGGCAACGCCGTAGATGATCTTGCCCTGACCCAGCAGCTCGTCCCAGTAGGCGGCGTCCATGTCCTGGGCGCACTCCTGCACGCAGCCGGAGTTCCAGATTTCCATGGCGAAGTTGCCCTCGAGCTTTTCAAAATAACGGGCGGGGGTGGAGCTCCACTCGGGATGACAGTAGATGGTGAGGTTTTTCTTGGCGTGGATCTCGTCCAGATAGGGCTGATACTCTTCCTGGGTAAGAGCCTTGCCGGATTCTAGACGCTCGTCCTGCTCGTAGCCGTTGCCGTCCTCACGGGAGGGGCCGATGCAGACGGTGTGGAAGCAGCGGAAGCCCTTGCCGTGCATGAAGGTGTTGTCATACTCCATGCCGGGGATGATGGTGATGGGACAGTCGGGGGCGAAGTTGATGTAATTATAATAGCGATGGTCGGTCAGCGCCAGAAAATCATAGCCGTTGTGGTAGTGAAGGCGGATAACTTCTTCGGGGGTACCTCTGCCGTCGGAACGGGTGGTGTGGCAGTGCAGACCGCCCTTGAGCATCTTCTCATTGCCTGCGAAAGCCTGCTGCTGAATCATATCGTTCTTCCTTTCACATCAATTTTTCGGGTTCTGGGGGAAACTGTCTTAATTATAGCGGGTGAGCGGCAAAAGTACAAGAGTGCTGGCGACTATTTTGCGAAAAAAACGCCGCCGGGTCAAAATCCCGGCGGCGGAAGCAAAAGATCGGCAAAACAGGGACGGATCAGTCCTCGAAGCACTCCTCGCAGACTTCGTCCAGACTCCAGCGGTTTCTGGGAGTGGGCTCGCGGCGAATCCACTTGCCGTTGGTGAAGTCGGGGAAGGCAACGGGCATGGAACCCATGGCGATGGACTGCTCGGAGAGGCAGGTAACCGCCATCCAGGCGGCCACGTCGTAGACGTCGATGGGGGGATTTTCACGATTTCTCACCGCATGGAGGAAGGCGCGGATGGCCAGGGAATCCAGACCGCCGTGACCGCCCACGAGCTTATCCTTGTCGGTCTTCCAGACGGGATGATCGTACTTTTCATAAAAGCTCTCCACGGGATCCCAGAAATGACGGTCGTAGGGATTGCCTGCGGGGTCGATGAGCGTCTCGTCGCGGGACATCCCCTCGATGTAGATACCCTTCACATCTTCCAGCCAGATGCCCTTCGTACCCTGCACACGGCCGTTGCGGGAATAGGGACGGGGCATGGAGACGGAATGGGTCAGGGTGATGTTTTCGCCGCCGGCGCACTTGATGATGGTGGTGATCACGTCGCCCTGATTGAAGGGCACGTCGGGATAGGGCTCACCCTTGGCCGTGAGCTCACGGCGGTAGGCCGGGATGGAGACGGACTTGGTGGCGGAGGAGGTCAGGGACAGGAAGCGGTTGCCGCGGTTGATGCGCAGAATCTTGGCGAGCGGACCCAGCTCATGGGTGGGATAGAGCTCGCCGTTGCGGAAGCGGTTGTGGTAAGCGCGCTCCTCGCCGGTATTCTCCATCCGGGCGAGGTTGTTGCGCAGATTGTGCTCATAGCCGCCTTCGCAGTAGACCAGCTCGCCGAACAGACCCTTTCGCACCATGTTGAGCACCATCAGCTCATCCCGGCAGTAGCAGGCGTTTTCAAGCATCATAACAGGGGTCTTGGTGCGCTCGTAGGCGTGAACCAGCTGCCACAGCTCTTCGATAGAGGAAGCGCCGCCCACTTCGATGGCCGCATACTTGCCGGCCTCCATGCAGTCTGCGGCGATGGCCAGATGGGAATTCCAGGAGGTGGGGATGAACACGCCTTCCAGTTCTTCCAGTTTGAGCATCTCATGATAGTTGGTGAAGGTTTTGGGGGCGGGCTTGCCGTAACGCTCAAAGATACCCAGGGTTTTACGGATGGGCTCCTCATGCAGATCGCATACGGCGATGACTTCCATTTCATCCATGCGCAGGAAAGCTGCCAGCAGCACTTCCGCGCGGGGTCCGAGGCCGACGATACCGACTTTGACAGGTCTGACCATAGCTTTTTCTTCCTTTGATGTGTTGTTATGAGCAGGAGAAGCGTTCTCCCGACGGACTCAGTATACACTGTCCGTGCATATTTGTACAGTGGGTAATGTTAAGATTTCCGTGGAAAAAATCTCCCGGAGCGTGTCTTGCACAGCTCCGGGAGAGGGTGATGCAGTTGATGCGGAGGGCTTACTTCCCGAAGCACTCCTCGCAGACTTCGTCCAGACTCCAGCGGTTTCTGGGAGCGGGCTCACGGCGGATCCACTTACCGTTGGTGAAGTCGGGGAAAGCAACGGGCATGGAACCGGTGGCGATGGACTGCTCGGACAGGCAGGTGACGGCCATCCAGGCGGCAACGTCGTAGACGTCGATGGGGGTGTTTTCATGATTGCGCACGGCATGCAGGAACGCACGGATCGCCAGGGAGTCGATACCGTCGTGACCGCCGACGCGGTTGTTCTTGTACTCAGCCCAGATGGGATGATCGTACTTGTCGTAGTAATCCTCGACCTTGTCCCAGTGATGGGTCTCGTAGGGATTGCCGGCGGGGTCGATCTTGGTCTCGTCGCGGGACATACCCTCGATGTAGATACCATTGATATCCTCAAGCCAGATACCCTTCGTACCCTGCACACGGCCGTTGCGGGAATAGGGGCGGGGCAGAGAGATGGAGTGAGTCAGCGTGATGGTCTCGCCGCCGGCGCACTTGATGACGGTGGTGATGACGTCGCCCTGGTTGAAGGGCACATCGGCGTAGGGCTCGCCCTTGGCTGCCAGCTCGCGGCGCTTGGCGGGGACGGAAACGGACTTGGAGGCGGTGGAGGTCAGGGACAGGAAGCGGTTGCCGCGGTTGATGCGCAGGATCTTGGCAATCGGGCCCAGCTCGTGGGTGGGATAGAGCTCACCGTTGCGGTAACGGTTGTGATAGGCACGCTCTTCGCCGGTGGACTCCATGATGGCCAGACGGTCGCGGAGGTTGTGCTCGTAGCCGCCTTCGCAGTAGACCAGCTCGCCGAACAGGCCACGACGCACCATGTTGAGCACCAGCAGCTCTTCACGGGCGTAGCAGCAGTTCTCAAGCATCATGACAGGGGTCTTGGTGCGCTCGTAGGCATGGATGAGCTGCCACAGCTCTTCCACGGAGGAGGCACCGCCCACTTCGATGGCCGCGTACTTGCCGGCTTCCATGCAGTCGGCGGCGATGGCCAGATGGGAGTTCCAGGAAGTGGGGATGAAAACGGCTTCCAGCTCATCCATCTTCAGCATTTCGTGATGGCTGTGGAAGGTCTTGGGGGCGGGCTTGCCGTAGCGCTCGAAGATGCCCAGGATCTTCTTGATGGGCTCGTCATACAGATCGCACACGGCGACGACTTCCACGTCGTCGAGGACAAGGAACGAGGCAAGCAGCACTTCGGCGCGGGGGCCGAGGCCGACGATACCGACTTTAACGGCTCTTTCCATGGTATATACTTCCTTTATACGGTATTATTCCCGGCAGAGATAACCTCTGCACAGACAGTATCAGTATACCACCTTTTTGGAGCCGTGTACAGGGGGAACAGCGGATTTTTATCCCGTCTCCTACGCTTCTTTCTGATAATACTGCGCCTGGGCGTCCCAAAGCTCCCGGTACTTGCCGTCGGAGGAAACGAGCGAGTCGTGGCTGCCCTTCTGCACGATGGAGCCGCCGTCAAAGACGAGGATTTCATCGCAGAAACGGCAGGAGGAGAGACGGTGGGAGATGTAGAGCGCGGTGCGGTCGCCGGAGATCTCGTTGAACTGGGCGTAAATCTCGGCCTCGGCGATGGGGTCCAGGGCCGCGGTGGGCTCGTCGAGGATGATGAAGGGCGCATCCTTATATAACGCGCGGGCGATGGCGATCTTCTGGGCTTCGCCGCCGGAGATCTCAACGCCGGAGTCATCTAGATCCTTGTAAAGCATGGTGTCAAGCCCCTGGGGCATCGCGTCGAGTCGGTCGCCGAAGCCTGCATCCCGCAGCGCGCGCTCGGCGCGTGCCCGGTCGTACTCACGCCGTCCCGCTACATTCGCGCCCAAAGGCTGTGCGATGAGCTGGAAGTCCTGAAAGACCACGGAGAATACCTTCTGGTAATCGGCGTAGCTGTACTTGCGGATGTTGATGCCGTTGAGGAGAATTTCGCCCTCGTCGGGATCATATAAGCGGCAGAGGAGCTTGATGAAGGTTGACTTGCCGGAGCCGTTTTCGCCGACAATGGCAAGTTTGGTGCCGATTTCGAACTTCATCGACACGTTCTTCAGCGCGTAGGTATCCGTACCGGGGTATTTGAAGGAGACGTTTCGGAACTCCACCTCATACTTGCGGTCGGAACGCTTTTCGGTGGTGAGGGAGCCCTGATACATGGTAGAGGGGATGTCGAGGAAGGCATAGGTCGTGCGCAGGAAGCCTGCGTTGATGGGCATCTCACCCACGGCGATCAGAATATTGCCGATGGAGGCAGATACCGCCGTGATCGCCGCCACATACTGGGTTACCATGCCCACGTCAAAGGCTCCTGCCCATGCTTTCAGGCAGACAAAGAAGTAGATGAGTCCTGTAAAGACCACTTCCAGAATGGCTCCGCCGGTGATCAGAAGAGAATAGCTGCCGTAGGCAAAGGGGGCAAACACCTTTTTGAACAGCCGGAGAAACACCGTGTTCATGTAATAGTTGCTGATTTCATCCTGACGGTAGAGACGGATATCGGCGGCGCGGCTGCGCTTGCCCATTTCCATGCCGTAGTAGAAGAAGTAGCGGTTGCCCTCCTTGTTGGCCTCGGCACTGTCGGCCCACATGGAGCGTGCGCGTACCCGGAGCCATGTGGAGATGCCGGCGGTACCAAAGAGCAGCGCGATCACCAGCACCGACATCAACGGATGCCCGAGGAAGGAAAGATTGCCTGCCCCGGAGGACGCGGCCACGGGGGATGCAAACAGGGAATACGTCAGCGCAACAGCACCCGCGAGGCCGATCAGACCTCCCAGCAGCCATTCGTACATGAAGAACGCGCGGCGCAATCCCCAGCCGCCCCAGTTGTCGTTCTGGCGGATCTGGGAGTAGGTGTCCCAGGTTTTCTGGTTATCCATGGCAGCGTAGTCCATGCGGGTGAACTTCTCGGCGGGGGCATGGTGGAAGCGTACCCAGCAGCCGTTGACGTGGGCGAAGTGCCAGCGTTTGACCAGCGCCACGGTCAGGGTGGTGAGCACCGTGGCGGCGAGGGTCAGGATGACCCACTTCCAGAGCTCATGGGGATCGCGGTTTCCTGCCAGCTCCGAGATGACCCGGGCCGAAAACCAGATGGGAACGTAGGGAGCCAGCGCTTCCAGCGGCTTGTAGATCGTGCTTGACAGAAACAGCCCGGGATTTTCACCGCAGAAGAGCTTCAGCGCCCGGATATTCATGGGAATAGCCTCCCGCAGAGGCACTTTTTCAAACTTCTCAGACATTTTCCACGCCTCCTTCCTGATAATACCGCGCCTGTACCTCGAAAAGGTCGGCATATGCGCCCTTCCGGGCCAGCAGCTCCTGGTGCGTGCCGGTCTGGGTGATCTGCCCGTGCTCCATGAAGAGGATCTTGTCGCAGAAGCGGGTGGAGGCCAGGCGGTGGGAGATGAAGAGCGCGCTCTTATCCCGGCACATGTCGTTGTAGCGGGTGTAGATGTCGTGCTCCGCCAGCGGATCGAGAGCGGCGGTGGGCTCGTCGAGGATGAGGAAGGGGCCGTTTTTGTAGAGCGCACGGGCCAGCAGCAGCCGCTGGGTCTCGCCGCCGGAGAGCTCGGTGCCATCCTCATGGATGCTGCGGCCGAGATTGGAGTCGGCGCCGTTTGGCAGCTTTTCCAGAAGCTTTTCAAGGCCTGCAAGCCGGATGCATTCCATCATCCGCGCCTCGTCGCGCCCGGTGACGCTCATCGTCACGTTGTCGGCCACGGTGGCGTCCATCACGGAGTAGTTCTGGAATACCGCCGAGAAGAGCTTATAGTAGTCTCTCCGGTCAAACTGGCGGATATCCTCGCCGTCCAGCAGCACTTCACCCTCGGTGGGATCGTACAGGCCGCAGAGGATGCGCACGAGGGTCGTCTTGCCCGCACCGTTGAGTCCGACGATGGCGAGCTTTTCGCCGGGGCGGATGGTCAGGTTGATGTGGCGCAGGGTGTAGTCCTCAGCGCCCGGGTACTTGAAGGACACGTCGCGCAGCCGCAGCTCCCGGCAGCTCATGTCGGTGATGGGCGTTCCCTCGCCCAGCTTGAAGGGCTCGGGGTATTCCAGAGATTCCCGGAAGATGCTGATATCCACGCTGAACTTGGAAAGATCCGTATAGGCAGCAAGGATTTTGGAGACAAAGCCTGCAAAGTTTGACGCGGCGGTGAAGTAGAGCAGGAACTCCGACGCCGGCATGCCGTCGCGGATCGCCATCGTGATGAGGAAGAAGTAGGCCACGCCCTGACGGGCAAAGGTTACGATCAGCTCCACGATGTCCAGCCACAGGAGATGCCGTTCCTGACGGCTCTGATGATGGGCATAGACCTTCGCCGCGGCGGCGTAGAGATCCTCGATCCAGTCCCGCAGACCAAACAGGCGCAGATCCTTGCCGAGCTTGCGGTCCTCCTCGCGGGAGCGGAAGTATTCCATTTCCTTCATCGCACCGGCTTCCGCCTCGCGGTGGGCGTAGTAGACGTTCATGATCTTGCGGTTGGCGAGCATACTGCCCACCGCTCCGACGATGATGACCGCCAGCAGCACGGGATGAACCCGGGAGAGCAGCACGCTCCAGAGAACAAAGGAGAGCACCGATGCAAGGAGCGTGGTGGCCTTGCGCCAGAACGCTTCGGCGGCTCCATTGTTATTGCCCACCATGGCCCGCGATTTACTGAGAAAGTCTTCAAACGCCACACTTTCGGTGTTGGGATAGGAGGTATGCATACCTTTTAGGGTCTGCTGCACCATCAGATAGAGCCGGGGATACATATAGGCAATGTCCGTGGCATTGGCGGCGTAGCGCATCAGGCCGTTTAAGAGCAGCAGGGAACCTGTGAAGAAGCCGATGGTGGCCAGCAGCTCGGAAAGCGGCGCTGCGTTCTCGACGCGCGCGAGGATTTCCGGCGCGATGTAGAGCTCGGCCAGGCTTATGAGCACCGTAAACACGGCGATGAGCACGCTGAGAAAGGGCGCGTCCCAGCGCTTGCAGGCAAATGCCGTGCGGAGCATGAAGCCCGTATTCTGCCAAAGATTCCAGCGCGGCTTTTTGCGCGGCTGCTTTGGCTGTTTGGTTTTGGTCATAGTAATCACCTCGCGCTCATGATAGCACAAATCCCCGGCCCTGTGTGGATCCGGGGACGAATCGTCGTTTCTGGGGGACGAATTGTCAAAACGGCGTGAAACGCCGTTTTGACAGTGAAATGTGAATCCGGTGCAAAACAGTGATTTTGTCCGGACAAATTTGCCCTCTCCGTCTGCACCAATGGTGCAGACACCTCTCCCAAAGGGAGAGGCAAGCTTCTAAACCACCATAACCCACTTGGCTCTCCCTCTGGGAGAGCTGTCAGGGAAACTTACAGAGTTTCCCTGACTGAGAGGGCGTCTATTTGTTTTCGGAATCCTCTGCCGTCTGCGGCAGGAGGATTTCCGCGGTGAACGCGCCGTCCTCGGAGTTGAAGTCGGCGTAACCGCCGCATTTCTCGATGATGCTCTGGATGCGCCAGAGCCCGAGACCGTGGCCTTCACCGCGGGTGGTGGCAAAGCGTCCGAAAACTTTCTGCAGCTTCTTCACGGCTGTGAAGTTGGTAAAGGAGATGTAGAGCTGGGTGCCCTTCATGTCCATGTAAACACGAATAAGCCTCTGCTCCTCGGGGAGCGCAAGGCTTGCTTCGATGGCGTTATCAAAAAGGTTTCCCAGGATACTGCACAGGTCAATCTCCGACAGCCGCAGCTTTACCGGGATGTGGGCATCCGCCGTGACGGGGATACCCCGGGCGGCGGCCAGGGAGATTTTGGAGTTGAGGATGGCGTCGGTCATGGCGTTGCCGGTTTTGACCACGATATCGACGGTATTTAAGTCCTCGTCGAGCTTGTCCAGATACCGGTTGATGGCCTCCAGATCTCCTGAAGCGGCGTAGGCCTTCATGGTCTGGATGTGGTTGCGGTAGTCATGCCGCCAGCCGCGCATACGGCGGTACATATTCTCAACCTCGGCGTAGTGGGTGGTCAGCAGCTCCTGCTGATAGGCTTCGATCTGCCGCTGGGTGCGGCGGGAAAAGAGTCCCATGGCGGCCTCCTAATTCTGGGCGATGATGGCGCGGTTGACGGCGTCATAGGCGCCTCTGGGCAGCGGCACCACGCTGCCGTCGGTGAGATGCACCTCGGTTTTCGTCACCCGGGCGATGTAGGATAGATTCACGATGGCGGAGCGGCCGACACGGTAAAACCGCTCGTCCAGCGCTTCTTCCAGCTCCCGCAGGGTCTTTTTCACCGTGTAGGGACGCCGGGCATGCACCGTGACATAGTTGTGGCTCACTTCCAGCCAGCGAATTTCCGGCAGCGTCACCCGCACGGTCTCATCGGCGGTTTCCAGGGTGAGCGTACGCTCGTTTTTGCGTATGCGGGCGTATGCGCGGTCGAGGACTGAGAAGAATTTGTCCGTTTTGAGGGGCTTCATCAGGTAATGAAGGGCCGAAACTTCGTATCCTTCCGCGATATAGTCTGAGTATCCCGTGATAAAGACCAGCTGCACGTTATCGTCATCCATGCGCAGACGGCGGGCAAGGGTTACGCCGTCCATACCGCCCATTTCGATGTCGAGAAGCACCAGATCATGGCTTCCGGGTTCTGCGTGGGCGAAGAGATAGGCCTCGGCGCTGTCGTATTCATCGGTTGTGAACTGCACGCCACGGGCAAGACCCCAGTCGGCGAGCGTTGACTGGATCAGACGGCGATCCTCCGGGTTATCGTCGCACAGGGCAATACGAACAGGCATGGCGCAGATCTCCTCTCGGGTGATTTCATGGCTTTAGTATACACCGTCTGCCTGTCGTTTGCAAGCAACATCCGGTCGCAGCAACCGCAGGTTGCGCGGATGGTGACACAGGATGTTCACGAAAGTTTCGCAATCGGTTCAAAAAATCCACGGGTAATCTTCAAAAACGGTTGGTATACTTTCAGCGTCAAATCCTGAACTAATTATATCACAGAGAGGTAGCCATATGATTATATCACAGAGAGGTAGCCATATGATTATATCACAGAGAGGTAGCCACATGAAACGGATCCTTGCACTGATGATTACCCTGACGCTGGTGCTTACCGCCTGCGGCGGCACGGGAAATACCGATACCACCGCAGCGTCAACAACTGCGGCATCCACCACCGCTGCGACGACGGCAGCGTCCTCCATGACCACCGCAGCGCTCCCCTCCGGCGAAGAAATCCCCGCCGACGCGGTGCGGATTTCGCTCTCCGATGACGCCATCACCGTGGACGGCACAGCGATTTCCGATGATCCGGGGGCCGATGTATACACGGCCCGGGATATCGTCTACTATGAGGCTGGCCATGACTTCACCTACGGCGAGGGTACGGCGGCAGATGAGCATACCGCCGACGAGGCGGCGGCCCACACCGTCGTGCATATCACGGCCCCTGGTACCTATGCCCTCTCGGGAACGCTTTCCGCCGGTCAGATCGCCGTGGATCTGGGCGAGGATGCAGATGAGGATCCGGATGCCGTGGTCACGCTGATACTTGACGGCGTGGATATCACCTGCACCGTGGCGCCCGGTGTCATCTTCTATAACGTCTATGAATGCGGAGACGACGATGAGGACGATGCCCGTATGGACGTGGATACCTCCGCCGCAGGCGCCAACGTCATCATCGCCGACGGCAGCGTCAACACGGTCAACGGTTCCTACGTGGCGCGTATCTATGAAAGCGTTGAGCTCAGCGAGGACGGAAAGAGCGTCGAGGATTCCGAAAAGCTCCACAAATATGACGCGGCCTTCTACTCAAAACAGTCCATGAACGTTACCGGTGGTGCGGCAGGTAATGGTATACTCAACATCAACGCCGAGAATGAGGGTATGGATACCGAACTGCACCTGACCATCAACGGCGGCAATATCAATATCGTCGCCGGCAACGACGGCATCAATACCAACGAGGACTACGTTTCCGTCACCACTGTCAACGCCGGTTCCGTCAATATCGTCTGTGACGGCGCCACCGGTGAGGGCGACGGTATTGACTCCAACGGCTGGCTGGTCATTAACGGCGGCTCTGTCACCACCGCCGCCTGTGCCACCTCGGGAGATGCCGGAATCGATGCGGATAACGGTATCTATGTAAACGGCGGTACCATCGCCGCCTCCGGCAATATGTTTGACCGGATTGCAGGCGGCAGCGCCACCTATGCGGTGCTCAGCTTTGCCGGTCGCCAGTCCGGCGGCAGCACCTATACGCTTAAAAATGCCTCCGGTGAGACCACTGCCCAGTGGACGCCGGTGAACGACTTCACCTATCTGGTGGTTGCAGGCGATATGATCGTCCCCGGAACCTATACGCTCTGGCAGGGAGAAACCCAACTGGCGGGAACCGGCAGCTCCGGCGGTATGGGCATGATGCCGGGCGGCTTTGGCGGCGGCAACTTTGAAGCCATGCCGATGCCGGAGGGCGGCTTCAAGGAAGGCGAAAGACCCGAGAAGCCCGAGGGCGGCTTTGACGCCATGCCGGTACCAGGGTTCGGCGGGGGCGAGCTTCCCGAAGGATTTAAAAAGAATGAGGACGGCACAATCACCATGCCCGACGGCTCCGCGCTTGATCCTTCGCAGATGCCGAACCGGGGAGCCGGCGGCGGTCGGATGCCGGATGGCGGATTTCGCGGTCAGCCCGGTCAGGGCAGCGGCGAACAGATGCCGGTGAGCATGGAGTTTGTCATCGCAGACGGCGGCAATTACTTTACAGGCATCACCACGGTACCTGCCGGGCAGAACATCTGAATAATCTGTCAGGAAAAAAAGCGGGGAGCGGCAGCTCCTCGCTTTTTGCGTCTTAGAGGTTATCCCAGTGCGCCAGTATTGCCTGGGTCATGCGGAGGTTGGTGCGGGCCAGATCTGCAAACTTCTCATGTTGCATGAAGTATCCCACGCAGATGAACTGGATGGCCAGCAGCACGTACTTTGCAGCACGCTTTTCTGCCTCCGTCAGCCCGACGGCGGCGTCGTACCCGTCCAGAATCTCATGCCACAGCGAGATCCAGCGCCCCATGTCGGCGTCGGAATACTCGCTGCCGGATTCCACCAGCACACCGGTGGCGGCATAGCAGGGATCAAACAGGCGGATGCTGCGCTGGGAAAGGTCGAAATCCACGAATCCCGTGATGCATTCGCCGTCGGCGAGAATGTTGCCGGGATTGGGGTCGCGGTGAATGAGCTGCACGGGGAGATCGGAGAAGCCCTCGAGGGCGGCGAGATACGCGGCGGCAAAGGATTCGCTGAGGACGAGTGCTTCTCTTGCACGGTCAAACCACTGCTCCCGTACCTCGGCGAAGATGTCACGATCCCGTGCGGGGATATCACCGGCATGTTCAAGTACGCGGTGGAGCCTGCCGATCATGACGCCGATGCTGCGGGGTGCAATGGCGGCGGTACCGGCAAGAAGATCACGCGCTGAGAGGGTCTGTCCGGGAACGCGGCGGGTGAGGGTGAAGTACAGTTCGCCGTCGCAGTAAGAGCTTGTTCCGTCGCAGGCTGCCAGCGGCAGAGCGGCGCCGATTCCTGCCGCGTCCAGCGCCGCCGCGATGTCCAGATTGAGCTGCACCTTCGCGGGATTGGTGTATACCTTCAGAAAGTGGGCATCTCCCACGGAAAAACAGTTTTCGTTGAGATGACCGGAACTGTAGACGGTGTTTGTGATCCGCTCGTCCTGCATATTCCAGTGTGCAAGCACCGAGCGGAGCTTCTTTTCGGATAACATGATGTGTTCCTCCTGCAATAGATGGATGCGGTAAGGCTCACGGGCACGAAAGCGGGCAGCGTACACAGAGGGCGCGCATCCAAAGGTACGCGAGAATGCCCGGCAGAAGCCCGAGGCGGTATCAAAGCCGTAGCTGAGCGCTGCGTCGATGATTTTCATCCCGTGGGCGATGTCGTAAGCCGCCCAGAGAAGCCGCCGCCTTGCCAGATACTGCGCCGTGCCCAGGCCAACGGCACGGCGAAACAGACGGCAGTAGTGAAAGGGTGAAAAACCCGCGATGGCGCTGAGTTCCTCGAGGGTGATATCGGTTTTGAGATTTTCTTCGATGTAATCAAGCGTCTTTTGAATCTGTTCGAGGTTTTTCACGTGAAACTCCTTTCTGCCTGCCGCTGTGATAACAGTATAGCAGGAGGCTGGTGCAAAAACTGTTCCGTGATTGCGAAGAAGGAAAAAATCAGACGGCGATAAAGCTCGCCGTCTGATGAAAAGAGAACACAAAGCGGAGTGGACGGAACGTGTATGTGCCGGAAACGACGGGAAAGTGGTGAACTGTAAAAATCCACTCACCGCCGCAGCGAATTCACACGTCGAGGGGGTATTTCATTGAGGCAATGGATTGCCTCAATCCCAGGGATTCTCGGTGGGATAGCGTACGCCGCGGGGCTGATTGTAGGCAATGTCGGTGATGCCCAGAAGCTTGAAAACCTCGAAGAGGGGCTTTGCGCAGTGGGAGAAGGCCACGGCGCCATGATGGGGATAGCGTTTCTGGATGAGCACATGGCGGTAGAAGCGGGCCATTTCGGGGATGGCGAAAATGCCGATGCCGCCGAAGGAACGGGTGGCAACCGGCAGTACCTCACCCTGGGCGATGTAGGCACGAAGCTGACCTTCCGAGTCGCACTGCAGGCGGTAGAAGGTGATGTCGGAGGCGGCGATGTCTCCTTCCAGGGTACCGCGGGTGAAATCGGGATCACTGCCTGCGGGCTCAAGGAGTCTGTGCTGGATGAGCTGATAGCGCACGGCGCGGCTCGAGCACATCTTGCAGGTGGGCGTATTGCCGCAGTGGAATCCCATGAAGGTGTCGCGGATATCGTAGGCAAACTTACCGGCGATGTCCTCGTCGTAGAGATACTTCGGCACGGAGTTGTTGACGTCCAGCAGCGTCACGGCATCCTGCGTAATGCAGGAGCCGATGTACTCGGACAGCGCACCGTAGATATCCACTTCACAGGCAACCGGAATGCCGCGGGCGGCAAGGCGGGAATTGACATAGCAGGGCTCAAAGCCGAACTGCTCGGGGAAGGCAGGCCAGCATTTGTCGGCAAAGCAGACATATTCCCGGGCACCCTTGTGGCTTTCCGCCCAGTCCAGCAGCGTCAGCTCAAACTGCGCCATGCGGGGCAGCATCTCGGGATAGCAGTTGCCGCAGCTGCCAAGCTCCGCAGCCATGTCGGCACAGACCTCGGGGATGCGGGGATCGTTTTCATGTGCCTTGTAGGAAACCAGCAGGTCCAGCTCGGAGTTTTCCTCCACTTCGACGCCCAGCTCGTAGAGCCCCTTGATCGGCGCGTTGCAGGCGAAGAAGTCCTGCGGACGAGGACCAAAGGTGATGATCTTGAGGTTTTTGACGCCGATGAGCGCACGGGCGATGGGAAGAAAATCACGGATCATGGCAGCACAGTCGGCGGCATCGCCCACGGGATAGGAGGGAATGTAGGCAGTGAGATGGCGCATGCCAAGGTTGTAGGAGCAGTTGAGCACGCCGCAGAAGGCGTCGCCGCGGCCGTCAATGAGATCACCGTCGCCTTCGGCGGCGGCAATGTACATGGTGGGGCCGTCGAACTTCTGGCAGAGAAGGGTCTCGGGCGTCTCGGGGCCGAAATTGCCGAGGAACACGATCAGGGCGTTGCAGCCGGCTGCCTTGACGTCGGCAAGGGCTGCCAGCGCGTCACGCTCGTTCTCGACGGTGACGGGGCATTCGTATAAACCCTCGCCGAAAGCGCGCACGATGGCTGCGCGGCGGGAGGCGGAGAGCGATACAGGGAAGCAGTCGCGGGAAACGGCAATGATGCCGGGCTTGACGACAGGAATGTTGGTCATCATGGATGGTTCCTCCTTACAGCAGGTCTGCAATGTCAATGTTTTCGCCGGTCAGGCCGATATAGGCGCCTTCCTGGGCTTCTGGAGAGGTGAAATGCGCCAGCAGCCACTTGTTGCAGGCCCAGAGCAGCCGGTCTTCCGGCGTTTTGGGCTCGATCATGGGCTTTTCGGTATTGGTACCGGCGGGCAGGGCGATGAGAACACGGAAGCCGGTGAGGGGATTGGTATGGCAGGGGGCGTAATGCAGGGTGGTGGCAAAGCACTCGACCATGACACCGGCGGGAACACGGAAGGCCTTTACCTTTGCGGTATCCAGCATGCCGTTTTCGATCTCATCCTGACGGGCAACGAGCAGGATGAAGTCGTCGGTGCCGACGTTGAACTCGGAATCGCGGTGGTATTCCAGGCAGTTGAGCTTGGTATTGTGACCGTTGCACCAGCCCATCTGCACGGGCATACCGCCGAAGAGATGCTCGGATACTTCCACGGCTGCGGGCAGCTCCTGCAGCGATTCCTCTTCGGGAACATACCCCACGCCGTCGGGCAGCGGAGTTTCGGCAAGCGCCTCGACAATTTCGGAGACCGCTTCATCAAGGCCGGTCACAACCTGACCGTAGGACTTGAACGCCGGATCGTATACAGACAGAATCTTCATAACTTACTCCTTTGCCATTGCCGCAAAGAGTTCCTTGCAGGCAGGATAGATCTTTTTAAACTGCGCATAGCGCTTTTCATACTTCGCAGTCAGTTCAGCATCGGGCTCCACCACGGAGGATACGTGCACGAGCTGCGCGCAGGCTGCTTCAACCGTGGGATATACGCCGCAGGCGACCATCGCCAGCATCGCACCGCCCATACCGGGACCCTGCTCGGAGGCGGGGATCTCCAGCGTGATGCCCAGAACGTTTGCCATGATCTTCTTCCAAAGCGCACTCTTGGCTCCGCCGCCGCAGATGCGGGAGCTGGGAATGGCAATGCCGAGGCTGCGGGCGACCTCTACGCTGTCGCGGATGGCGAAGGCCACGCCCTCGAGGACTGCCTGTACCAGATCGGCGCGGGTGGTGTCCATGGTCATGCCGATGAAGGTGCCGCGGGTATTGGTGTCGTTGATGGGGCTGCGCTCACCCATGAGATAGGGCAGGAAGCAGACGTGGTTTTCACCGAGCCTGTCATCGGTGATGGCGGCCTGCTCGGCGGCGTAGTCGTCGGTGCGGAGGATATCCTCCATGAGCCACTTGTTGCAGGAGGCGGCGGAGAGCATACAGCCCATCAGATGCCAGCCGCCGTCGGCGTGGGCAAAGGCGTGCAGGGCATTGTGGGGATCGACACCGAAGCTGCGGGAAGAAATGAATACCGTGCCGGAGGTACCGAGGCTGATGTTGCAGCCGCCCTCACCCACGATTCCGGTACCGATGGCGGCGGCAGCATTGTCGCCGGCGCCTGCGGCCACTTTGACACCTGCGGGCAGACCGAGCGCTGCGGCGATATCCGGCTTCACGGTGCCGATACAGTCATAGCTTTCAAAGAGCGCGGGCATCTGGGACCGGCTGACGCCGCAGATAGAGAGCATTTCCTCACTCCAGCATTTGTGCTCCACGTCCAGCAGCAGCATGCCCGAAGCGTCGGAATAGTCGCAGGCGTGCACGCCGGTGAGGAGATAGTTGATGTAATCCTTGGGGAGCATGATCTTTGCAATGCGGGCAAAGTTTTCCGGCTCCTGCTCACGCATCCAGAGGATCTTGGGCGCGGTGAAGCCTGCAAAGGCAATGTTGGCAGTCAGCGCGGAGAGCTTTTCGCGGCCGATGACGTTGTTGAGATACTCCACCTGCTCGGCCGTTCTGCCGTCGTTCCAGAGAATCGCCGGGCGGATCACGTTGTCCTGTTCGTCCAGCACCACCAGTCCGTGCATCTGGCCGCCGCAGCCGATACCGGCGACGCTTGCGGCGTCGAAGCCGTCCAGCAGCTCCGGCATACCGTCGAAAAGAGCCTTTTTCCAGTCTTCGGGATTCTGCTGACTCCAGCCGGGACGGGGAAACTCCAGATCATAGTCGCGGGAGACAATATTGAGAATGGCGCCGTTTTCATCCATCAGCAAAAGCTTCATGGAAGAGGTGCCCAGATCAATGCCGATAAAAAGCTTCAAATCAAACAACTCCCATCATCGATCGTATACTTCTATTTTAGTGAATCGGAATGGGAAAATCAAGCCCTTATCCCGGTTTTGCAGGAATTGTCCGAAAGCTGCAAGAGAAATGACCAACCGGGCAGAAAATACTGATTCTATCCTTTACAGGGTGAAAAAGCTGTGTTATAATGGCCTCGCAATGACCTGAATATGGCTTTGATACGGAGGGATCGCGATGAACCTCATGCAGCGCGTGCGCAGCAGCTCCTTTTTCCTGCTGTTCAACTTCCACGATGAACTTGCCAAAGGCCGAAGCTGTATAATCATGCATTCGACCCTCAGCAACATCATCAGCGGTCTGACGGCGGGACTGTTCTACACAAGCTTCCTCATGGCCAACGGCATCAACATCGTCAACATCGGTATTATCTCCTTCGTACCGTCGATTGCAAGCTGCTTTGGCATCTTTGCTCCCAGCATTCTCGAACGTTTCAAACACCGCAAATGGCTGTTGGTAGGCGTGCGATGGTTCAGCTCAACCCTGACGATTCTCGGCGTCACGCTGCTGCCGCGGTTTGTGGAGGATACAGGACTAAAAACCGTTTTGTTTGTGGTCCTGATCTTCACGGCAAACCTGGTGGATCATCTGGTGGGTTCCGGGTTCTCTGTCTGGCATCTGCAGTTTATGCCGGAGCGGGTGCGTGCCGACTTCCTGGCGATTCAGTCACTGATAACAAATGTGGTCGGTCTTACCGTGGCGCTGGTGTCAGGTCTGGTGGCGGACTCGCTGGCGGGCTCTCCCTATGAGAACACGATTATCGTCGTTTTCCGTTACATCGCCTATCTTCTGCTGTTGGTGGATATAGCGATCCTTGCATGGCCCAAGGAGTTCCCCTACGAAAGAAGCCGCGAAAAACCCCGGCTGCAGGATATCATCATGCTGCCGCTGCGCAGCCGTAAGTTCATCCTGACCGTAGGTGTTCTTTGGCTGTATTCGTTCTTTTCAAGTATCCCGGTCTCGGTGCTCAACGTGCATCTGCTCAACAATGTAGGCGTGTCCTATTCCTACATGAACGTCGTCGATGTTTTCTATTCACTGTTCCTGATTCTGCTGCTGCGTCCGTGGCGGCAGGCGCTGCGAAAGATCGGCTGGTGGAAGCTGTTTGCACTGACCACCATCGTGCAGGCACCCATTACGCTGATGTATTCCTGCGTGACCAGCGCAAATTATCTCTGGCTGATGACCACCGTGCGATTGCTGCAGCATGCTACCGGTATCGGACAGAGCCTTGCCGTGGGTAACCTCATCTATATTAACCTCCCCCGTACCGATCAGACCAATTACCTGTCCTTCAACAGTCTGGTGGGCAGCGTGGCAGGTTTTCTGGGCGGCTTTGTGGGCACGTCGTTTGTGGCGGCGTTCCCGAATATGGAACTGAATCTGCTGGGCATGAGCTTCTGCAATGTGCAGGTCCTGCAGTGGATTCTGGCAGTCGGGCAGTTTTTGGTGCCGATGCTGGTGTTCTGCTTCCTCAAGCACCTGCAGCCGGATGATCCGGACAGAATATACGGATAAACAAAAAGTTGGGAATCGAAAGATTCCCAACTTTTTTGCTGTTATATGCGACCTTTGCTTAATAATTGAGCTTGAAGGAACGGTTCAGAATGAAGTTTGGATTGGGGAACCGACGGCCTTTGTTTACAGGCTCAATTCCACCCAGCCAGGGGGACTGCATACCTTCGATGTTGACATTCCCTTCGTCGTCAATGGAAACGATGGCGCTGAGAGGCTCGTCGCAGAAATAATAATACCGGTCGGTTACGTCGTTGACGCTCTTTTTATAGGTGGCAAGGGGATTGCCGTCCTTGTCGTACTCGGTGTAATCAAAGGTCAACTCGTCCGGATAGGCGTTTTCCCAGTCGAGCCGGCGGTCCAGATATCTTGTGGCGGGAATGGAGTAGTAAGGCACATCGTCGATGACAGCAAAATATTCCACGTGGAGATCGCCGCTGATGCACATGACGGCGGTGTGCTTATACTTTCCGATCAACGCCCTTACCTCAGCTCCATTGCCGTCCTTCCATTCAAAGCAGCCGCTTAACGGGTGGTGGGAGAAGAGGATGGCTTTGAGTCCCTGCGCCTGTGCGTCGGCGAGAACCCCGTCCAGCCACTGCATTTCCGCAGGATAGACGTAGGCAAGGTTAATGTTGCCGGGCTTTGCACCGGCGCGGCCGGAAGGCGCGTGTTCCCACTGGTTTGTGACGGGATCCAGGGAAAAGTTGCTGTCAAGACCGATCAAACGGATTCCCTTTATGTCGGTGTACCAGTAGGAAGCATCGGGGAAAGGTTTTTCCACCGGCCGGTTGGTGAGCAGGGGCGTGTTGATCTCCATGGAATTTCCCGGCTTCTCCATTTCGTGGTTGCCGTAAATGCCGTACACGGGAAATCCGTGTTTGTTTTCAAGGTAAGCCTTGAAGATTTCGGGCGAATTGATCGCGTCGTTGCAGAAATCGCCGCACTGCATGACAAAATCCACGTCTGCATCTTTGCCGCGCTGCAGAATTTTCTCCAGATCGGCTACCGTAAAGGGATGTTTGGCCTTGTCGTAATGAAAATCGGCGAACAGTAAGAATTTGATCATCGTTACTTCTCCCGGCGGATGATATACTCGCGGGCGGGGATTTCCTCGCCGTCGTATACGTAGGGCGCATCGTCAAAGTTTGCGATGACTGCGGTGCCGTCGGAGAATGCGGTACGCACGACGCCGTGGGTGTGGAAGGAGCCGTCGTCGTCGATGGTGACATAGTGGTCGGTGAGCGTCTCGAAATCTACCATGGCGGCAGAGTAGGCGGAGCGCAGATCAAGGCTTAAACGCCTGGAATGATCATCAAAGCCCGTGGGCAGCAGGGTGAGGATTGCCTGATAGAGCTGATACTCCGAGCCGTGTACAGGGGAATATCCCTCGCCGAAGTAGTTGAGTACGCTGTCGTGGTAGACCATCTGCCACATGGGTACCGGCACCGGGACGGGACCGTCGGCGCGGGGAGAAAGACCGGAGAAGTGCAGCGCGCCGTAGGCGCCGATGTCCACCACGTCGGCAAAATGGTCGGTGCCGCAGTCCTCGACGGCGAGAGCGCCGATGGTGTCGCGGGCAAACTCAAACATTTCGCGCTTGGTCAGCCAGTCCTGCCGTCTGGTCTGGGGATGCAGCGGGGAATGGCAGGGATAGAGCGGGACACCGCCGGAGACGTCGATGTAGATGCAGCCGGGGCCGGAAAGCTCGGCGATGCGGGGCAGATCGCGCTTTGCAAACTTCAGGCCGCTGACGGAACAGAGCCGCCAGGCCTGCCCGCCGCGCCAGACGCCGCCGAGGGTGGGATTGCCGGGCAGAACCTGCATCATGTCGGCGGGATCAAATTCCTCGCCGCGATAGGCGTCGATGTAGTTGTCGTGGATGTTGAGGAAGTAGCCGGGAGAAAGCTTTTGCGCGGCTTTTGCAGCCTCGCGGAAATCCTCGTTGGTGCCGCGTTCGGGATTGACCGGGAGACGGGTGGGATAGCCCGCGTCGTAGCCGTCACGGTTCCAGCCGGTGTTGCATACCGCTACACGGTCAAAGCCGCGCTCCTTTGCGGTTTCAAAGACCTCGGCGGCAGTCCAGTTGCCGGGAAGTCCCTCGGTCTCGTTCCAGTCAGGACGGCCGACATACAGGCTCCAGGTCTTGTCCACGCCTGCGGGACGCTCGCGGAAGTAGACGTTGTGCTTCCAGAAGACGGTGCCGGGAAGCTCACCGACCACGGGATGTTCCTTGGCCTTCTGCTCGAGGGTTTTGAAGCGGCCGGAGGCGATGCGCAGCTCGCGGCAGCGGCGGCACAGGTCGCGGAAGTCGCTTCCTGCGTCGAAGAGCATGAAGCGAAGTTCGCGGGGCTCGTTTGCCAGGCTGTCGTAGATCTCGCGGCAGACAGCCGAGACCGTACCGGCGCGATCCATGTTGTAGCTGACGGCATAATCGCGGTCGGGATCCTCGCACCAGACGCCGATGCCGCCGGTGGGCTTGAAAATGCCGTGCACGGGCAGCGCCCAGGCAGCGCCGGGCTGGTAGGCAGCGGAGTAGGTGTCGTTGCGGGGGAAATCAAAGCGCATGCCGTAGTGATAGGGGATGTAAAGCTGGGCTTTTTCCTGGGTGGAAGCACGGAGCAGCCCCTGCGCCAGCAGCAGATGCAGCTTGCAGTCGCCGATGTTCTCGATGGGTGTGGCGTTGATGATGAGATCATCCCCGTCCAGACGCAGGGTCACGGAAAAGCGCAGATCGGGGGTGAAACGGGGCTCGGGACGGCAGTAGGTGTTGCCGGGAAAGCGCGCTGCAAAGGTGACGTCGGCAAAATCGATGCGGATGGCGTCGGCGGTGGCAATGACGTCCTTTCTGCCCATGTTGTTGGGTCCGACCGGAATGCCGGTCCAGTCCAGACGGATGGGAGCAGCTGTACGGTAAACAAGATCACCGCGGCCATATTCCAGCATCTCAAGATCGTCGCTGAGGCGGACAAAGGTGCTGCCGTTTTTCAGTTCGTACATACAGAAGTCCTCCTTGGAATCGTCAGACAATAGTTAATAACTTAGTTATAACCGCCGGGAGGGAAAAATGCAAGGAAAAGCTGCCCGATTTTCACGGACGGTTTTTTCCGCGGGAAATCGGGCAGCCCGAGACTGCGCAGGAGATGTACCTTATATAAGGATAAAGCCGCCGGTGATGGCAAACTTGCCGCCGGAGAGCAGACGCTCCTTGACGCGGCGCTGCAGTCCGGTGCGGCACTCGAACGCCGGGAGGTCTTCAAGCTTCAGATCAAAGGCCATTACGCGCTCCAGAATCTGCAGATGGTCGAAGTCCATGGGGAGCTTGGAGAAGCGCTCCATGAAGCTGCGGATGTTGCTGCCGGGAGCGGTGACCGTGCTGAGCTGGTAGTCAAGAAGCCAGGAGTCACAGGCAAAGACCTTGGCCTTGGAACCGCGGGCAGCGTAGAACTCACGGGCCATATCCAGGGATTTTGCGACCAGTTCGGGAGAGAAATTCTCCTCCTCGGGAATATGGATGTCAATGACGGGGGTGCCGGGCATGAGGAAGAGCTCATACTCGGCAAAGGTGATGGTCACGGGCTCTGCGAGGATGACGGCCTTCACCATGTCAACGGGATAGGCGGTGACGGACTCGGCAGTCTGCTCCCAGGTAGTGGTGAAGACCGCGGGATCGGCAAAGCCGCCGGCGCCTGCGCGGAAGCCTTCGGTGGTGACCTCCAGACCGGCCTTTGCAAGGGCGATCAGAGAGTTGTCGGCGCGGTTGCGGTAGACCATGTAGGGGAAAGCCCAGCAGGAGGGGACAAACTGCAGTCTGCCCAGCTTCACAAGCTCGCCGGTAAAGTGGGGCAGCATCCAACCGAGGCTTTCATAACCGATGGCGCCGCCATTGTACATAGTATAATTGCGCTCCCAGTTGTAGAAGTCGCGGAGATTATCCTTGATGCAGTCTTCCGGGATGCCGAGTGCGCGCATGGCTTCCAGAGAATCGGGCAGGATCAAAGCCAGAAACAGCGCCTGGATCACACTGTCGTCCTGACCGGAGAGCTTCATGTAATCGCGGACATTGTCCATGACGCGGCCGGCGTAACCCGTCTGCAGATGGGCAAGCAGATGAGCGGCGGCGGCGTCCATGGCATCCATGATGATGGACTGGTCCTTGACCTGTTCCCAGCAGCGGGCGACTGCCTCGACCATGGCATCGGAGGCATTGCAGTATTCCTTGAAAAGTACGAGATCGGGTTTGTTCATATGGAGAGATCCCCTTTCTGAGGTTGATGACATTTTTCATATTATACCACTCAAGGCTTGAAAACACAATTCCCTCCCGCAACTTCTTTTGCCTGTTCACGCAGGAGTTTTCCTCGGCATGGGGGAAAACTTCTGTACAAATCCCGGAAGCGGTGCTATAATAATCTGCGAAAAAGCTTCGGAAAGAGGGAACAAAATGATCGGTACACTGGTCAATACAGCGGCGGTGGCAGCAGGCGGCGCCATCGGCCTGCTGCTGAAGAAAGGCATCCGCGACTCCTGGGCGGCGTCGGTGAATAAGGCGCTGGGCATCTCGATCATCGTGGTGGGACTCTGCGGCGTGGTGACGAACATGATCGCCGTCAAGGAAGGCACGGCTCTGGGTTCGTCGGGTGAGCTGATTCTGATCATCAGCCTGGTGGTCGGTACCCTCATCGGCGAGATTCTACGGCTGGATGACCGGCTGGACGGCTTTGCAAAGGGCCTTGAGAAGCGTTTCGGCTCCGGCGGCGGCTTTGCTGCGGGGTTTGTCAACGCGACGCTGATCACCTGCGTGGGCGCGATGGCGATTGTCGGCGCACTGCAGGAGGGTCTGAGCGGCAACGCCACCACGCTCTACATCAAATCCGGTCTGGACTTCGTCACGTCGATGATTCTGGGCGCGACGATGGGCGCGGGCGTCATCGCCTCGGCGGCGGTGATCCTGGTGTATCAGGGCACGATCACGCTGTGCGCCGGTGCGCTGCAGGGGGTGCTGCAGGGAGAGCTGCTGACGCAGATCTGCGCCATCGGCTTTGCCATCATCATCTGCATCGGCATGAATTTCTTCGTAAAGGACCGCATCAAGACGCTCAATATGCTCCCGGCGATTCTGGTACCGGTGGCATGGTGGGCGATCCGGCTGCTGATGATGGGAAACGGTTGAAACAAAGCCGCTGTCAGTGGGACGTTGGATATCACGCCGGCATCGCCGAAGACGGCAGCAGAATTGAAACGGATCCATGCACAAAACAGAGCCCGCAGCGCCATGCTGCGGGCTCTTACCATGCCCGGAAGCTCTTGTCAGATGTACGTAATTGTGGTATACTGTAGATACTCTATTATCAGCCGGAGGTTTTTCACTGTGAGCAAGTTTGAATACCGCGACATGGTGCGCGGCATCGCCGTTGTCAATCCCGTGGACGTGGAGTACGAATACTTCATGTACACCGTCGACTACGCCATCGAGCACGGCATCACCCATATGCAGCTCGTCGGCCCCACCCATGACTACGTCAAGGGTAACATCGACGGCATGACCCCCTACCGTAAGTATGCGCAGTTCAACGCTGCCAAGAATCAGGAATACGTTGACATGTGCCTCGACGCCGTCAACCGCTGCTGCGACAAGGCCGCTGCCCACGGTGTGAAGGTCTATCTGTGGCATCACGAGCTGGACCTGCCCGACGGTTTCGCCGACGTGTATCCCGAGATCCTCAACTCCGACGGTGATATCGAAGTCACCCATCCCGTGGTGCGCGACTTCCTCGAGAACCGCATCGAGGACTTCTTCGCCGCCTATCCCAACATGGCTGGTATCATCCTGACCCTGCATGAGACCAAGGTTCCGCTGCTGCGCCTGAAGAATCAGAAGCTGGACAAGATCGGCCGCGTCAAGTACGTCACCGAGATCCTCTTCAACTCCTGCCGCAAGCTGGGCAAGGAGCTCATCGTGCGTCCCTTCGCCAGCGTGGAGGAAGACTATGAGATGATGATGCAGGCTTATGAGAGCATCTCGGGCGAGCTGGTGGTCATGGATAAGTGGACCCAGTTCGACTGGAGCCTGACCATGCCTCATAACCGCTTCTTTGAGAAGATCAAGAATAACCCCATGATGGTCGAGACCGACATCTTCGGCGAGTTCTTCGGCAAGGGCCGCGTGCCGCTGATGCTGCGCAAGCATATCATGGAGAAATTTGCCTACTGCGAAGGCTTCAAGCCCGTAGGCTACTGCAACCGTATCGACCGTAACGGCCAGATCCCCTTCGGCAGCGTCAACGAGGTCAATCTGGACATCATGAACGCCTGTATGCAGGGTAAGGACGTGGATGAGGCCATCGATGCCTTCTTCGAGAAGAACTATCCCGGCGTTGCCAGGGAAGTGCGCGCCATCATGGAGCCCACCGAGGACGTCCTGAGCCGTATCATCTACCTCAAGGGCTTCCTGTTCAGCGAACTGAGCTCCTTCCCCCGCCTGAACCACTGCAAGAACCATTTCTACATCGAAATGATGAAGGATAACTACGAAATCGTCTCCGGCGAGTGGTTCATCCCCAATAACTGGGATCGTGGTTCCATCGAGAGCGTGCTCGAGGAGAAGGACAGCGCCGTGCGTGATGCCGATCACCTCTACGAGGAGATTGTGAAGCTGCGCAAGCGCATGGATCCCGACGCCTACGACAAGATCTGGTACCGCTTTGCCAATCTCCGCTACATCGCCCACCTCTGGCGTGAGCTGGCCCATATCTTCCTCAACTACGCCAAGTACTTTGAGACCCGCGATCCCGCCTATGAGGAAGCCTTCAACCAGGCCATCAAGAACATCCTCGACATCGACCGCGAGGCCAATCTCGTTGTCGGCAAGCGCTACTACTGCAGCGTCGGCGATTCTCTGAGCACCAGCGTGCGCCGCGACTTCGTGCCGGGTCTGGTGAAGGAAGTCACCGACAGCTTCCGCATCGAGAAGCGCGAGACTGAGAAGCTGGAAGCCGAAGGTCTGGTGGACTTCGTGGTCTGCGGCGGCGGTATGGAAGCCCATCGCCTGATGAAGGAAGTCAACTTCTCCGACACCTACATCGAGGACGACCAGCTCCATCGCATCTGCGGCACCTACCGCGGCAAGAGCTTCAGCCAGATCAACACCCACGGCTGGTTCAGCTATGAGCTCAAGGTCAAGCCCGGCGTCACCAATGACATCGTGCTGACCCTGGGTACCAAGGGCGAGAGCATTGACATTCAGGTCACCATCGACGGCGTGATGCATGAAATCAGCGAAAAGGGCACCGAGCCCAGGGATTTCGTCATCCCCTACGAGGCCAAGTCCGATGCCGTGCGCATCCGCTTTGACCGATTCACCCCCAATACTCCCTGCGTGTACACCATCCGCGTGAAGGCATAAGCTGCATGAAAATAACAGGCTGTGATGCATTGCATCACAGCCTGTTTTGACTTTGCGGGTTATTTTGTCAGCTTGTTGATCAGATCCTCCATCAGCGCATCCCGGTGGATGGAGTAGACATAGCACATCAGATCGCCGTCGGGATTGGCGCCGTAGCGGTCATCGTACTCCGGCATGGGCGTTGGGATCAGCCGGGTGGACATGAACCGTCCGCCGTCGTTTAGCAGCCAGGCAACGGCCGTCACGTCCCAGATGACTCTGGTCCAGGGCTTGCCGGCGGCATATTCATCAGCTTCGCGGATTGTGTTGCGCGCCAGATAGTCGGCAAGGGGATTCTTGTCCGCCAGCCAGTAGAGAAGCTCGGGCTTTGAAATGGTGAATGCACTGACCACGCCCGCGCAGGGAAGCTGGACAAACGGTGCACCGCTGCTCATCACGACACGGGCCGCCGCCACGTCCTGCCGCATGTTGAACTCGCGGCTGTGGCCGATCTCAAGACCGGTGCCGCCCAGCCAGACCACCACGATGCGCTCCGCGATCTCAGGCTTCATCAGCAGCGCCGAGGCGATGTTGGTGATGGCGCCGATGGCGACCACGTACAGCGGCTTTTCGGGGCTGTAGTTCATCGCACGGTCACACAGATCGCGGGCGGCATCTGAGTCCACCGGCGTCTTTTCATCCGGCAGGTAGCGGACGCTGCCGCGATAGACATCCTTGATGCGGGCATCTTCACCGGCGAGCTTTAAAAGCTTGATGATTTCGTCGTAGCTGCGAAGCATCCCGTCCTCGGGACCTGTGGAATGGGCGTTGAAGAAGGGAGCTGCATAGATTGCCTTGGTGTTGAGCCGGTCCCCGGAGCGCAGAAGATAGGCGATGGCGAACTGGTCGTCAATTTCATTGTAAGCATCGGTGTCCAGTACCACGTCGATGGGGCCGGCGGGTACCTGTAGATTGCGGATGCGCTGCTCGATGGTCATGGATGATTCCTCCTGTTTCGGTGTGTTGTCAAATTCGGGGTTACGGACGGCCGATCTCGTCCAGAAGGGATGCGTCGGTTACAAACAGCGGATAGTCCAGCAGCGGAAGCCGGGGGATGATCAGGACATTGCCGTAGTTGCCGTCACACCAGGGCGTCATATGTTTGATGCGGTAGACCCGGGCGGTGATCGGGTCGATGAGCACGGGCTTTTCAAATTTCATGGAATCGTGCACCCAGGTCTGAATGCGAACCGGCGTCACCTGCCAGTCGGCATCAATGTGGGTGGGATGATAGTAGGCAAAGAGGGGGATATTTCCGCGGCGGAAAGCGCAGGTCAGGCCGGAAGCAACCTCCAGCGGCAGGGTATTGATGCCCCAGCCGGTCTGGGGATAGAGTTCAAAGCAGGCATGCATCGGCGTGGTCCGGGAGTCAAAGAGGTAGGCAAAGCTCTGCATGGCGCGGAAAGCAAGCTTCGGACGGTAATTCTCCGGGTCGGTGGCGTCAATCACACCCTGACTGTGTACCCGACCGTTGGGGAAGTAGCCGTTGCCGATGTCGCAGATGAGAAAGTAGGAGCTGACCTCCACATCCAGCCGCAGATCCGTCAGATACCGCCGGGTCAGATACCGGGCCTGAGAACCCTGGGTACTCTTGAAGCCGCGCCCGAGCATGGCCGAGTCGGAGGGTCTGCCGTTTTCGCCCTGCCAGATGGTGATATTGCGGCCGCTTTGGGCAATCAGGTCACGGATGAACTGCAGACGCTCGCCGTAGTAGAGCTCCGGGATTGCCTGATAGGGATGATAGGAGAAGATGTCGATGTGCTCGGCAATGCCGCTGTCAAAGAGTCCCTGAATATACTCGTTGCAGATGGCGCAGCCGGAGATGGAACCGGCGATGATCTTTGCCTCGGGCTGGACGGAGCGCACCGCCTGTGCGGTCAGCGCGACCAGTTCCGTGTAGACCTCCGGGGGTTCTGCCTGGATGACCTTGCCCATGTTGGGCTTGCGCAGAAAACCGGCATTGGGCTCGTTCCAGACCTCCCAGTGAAAGACACGGGTTTTGAAATGCTCGGCCATGGCACGGCAGTAGTTGGTCCAACCGCGAATACCCTTTTCGCCGTAGCGGGTGGGGGAGAAAAAATAGTTGCCGTGGGGCGGCAGCGGCTCGGCGCCTTCCATGTACAGGCCGTTGCCGAAGCTGAGGCTGAACCAGGGGCGGATACCGGCGTCCAGCAGCCCGTCCACGATCTCGTCAAGCCATGCAAAATCGTACTTGCCGGGCTCTTTTTCCGCGCGCTGCCAGCCGGACTGCAGACGTGCCCACTTCACACCGGATTGCCGGGCGATGGGCAGGGCTTTTTGAAAATCGTAGCCGGTGCGATGATCCAGCAGCTCAAAGCCTACGCCCAGTCGGGAGCTTTCCACCTGCGCACTGGAAAACGCGGGCAGCTGACAGAGGTATTCCAGATCCTGAGAAAAACCGTCATAGCGGGGATCGAAAAACATTTCCCGGTATTGCTTGAGCTCGTCTGCGCGGGGATTGAGTTCTCCGGCGGGAATCGGATCCGGCTTCGGGAGCTGATCGGCAAAGCTGATTTCTGGGTTCACAGCCATGATATTCTCTCTCCTTTTCAGGCAATTTTAAGGTCAGAAGCGTTTTTGCCAGTGCATAAATGCAAAACATTTGGATTCAAGGTCAGTATACCATACAAATCTGCACCGCACAAGACAGAGTTTTGCGTACAGTGGAGCCAAGGCCTGTAATCAGAAGAAAACCGCCTTGTTTTGACCGATCTTCAAACGTTCCTGAGCCATTCTTTACTTGAAGGCATGAGATGACTGTGTTATACTGGTCACAACAAACCAAAACAAAGCTGCGGAGGTCAAAACATGCTGGATCTGATCATTCGGGGCGGCCTGATTGCCGACGGAACGGGACAAACTGCATATCATGCCGATATTGGCGTTAAAGATGGGAAAATCGCACGTATAGAGCCGGAAATTGCCGAAAAGGCCGCGCGAGAGATTGACGCACAGGGTCTGGTGGTGGCTCCCGGCTTTCTGGATATCCATTCCCACTCGGATCTCATGCCCATTGCCGAGTGGCTCCCGGAGAGTAAGCTCTATCAGGGCGTGACCTTTGAATTGGTGGGCAACTGCGGCGGTGCGCCGGTACCCACCATACATGACGGCGCCGGTACTCTGAGCCGTTATGCCGCCGGGAAGCTGGGATTTCCCGCTGACGGCAGCTTTATCGGGACCGAAACCTATGCGCGTGCCGCGGCTGACCACGGCCATTCCACCAACTACGGTACCCTCGTCGGCCACAGCAATCTGCGTTCCTGCGTCGTGGGCCTGGATAACCGCGACCCGTCGGAGGCAGAGCTTGCCGCGATGGCGGAACTGCTGGACCGGGAACTCACCGACGGCGCCTTTGGTATGTCGCTGGGTCTGATCTATCCGCCCAGCGCATTTGCCGGGACGCCGGAGCTGGACGCGATGGCAGAGGTTGTGGCAAAGCATGACGGCGTGGTGTCGGTGCATATGCGCAATGAGGGCAAGCGGGTCTTTGAGGCGCTGGAGGAGATGATCGGTGTTGCACGGCGTACCGGCGTGCATGTGGAGATTTCTCACTTCAAGATCATGACCAAATCCCTCTGGGGGCAGTCTGCGCGGCTTCTTGAGATGGTGGACAATGCCCGGGCAGAGGGCCTGCGCATCGACTGCGATCAGTATCCCTATGACGCATCCTATACGGGGCTTTCTGCGCTGGTGCCCAAGTGGGCTCACAGCGGCGGCCGGGAAGCTCTGCTGGAACGGGTGAAGAATCCCGAGGGAACCCTGGCCGAGGAGCTGCTGGCGGAGCTTGAAAGCCGCGGCGGCATTCATCGCGTGATGATCGCCAATACCCACGGGAGATATCCCGAATGGGAAGGCCTGATGATCGCGGACATGATGGAGAAGTTCGGCATGTCCGCACTGGATACGGTGCGGGAGCTGCTCATCCGCAACGAGGGCAGCTGCAGCGGCATCTACTTTGCCCAGTATGAGCAGGACGTGGAGCGCATCCTTGCCCGTCCCGATATCGCCGTGGGCAGTGACGGCTATAACTACAGCTACGACCCGGATATCAATAAGCTGACCCGTCCCCATCCGCGCAGCTTTGCAACCTTCCCTCACGCGCTGGAGCTCATGCGGGATAAAAAACTGCTGCCGCTGGAAGCTGCGGTGCGCAAGATGACCGGCGTGCCCGCGGCAACGCTGGGGATCACCGACCGCGGCATTCTGGAAGCGGGCAAGGCGGCGGATATCACGATCTTTGACTGGAACACCGTCTGCCAGACCGGCGATTATCTCAATCCCTATTCCAGGCCCCGGGGCATCGAAAAGGTCATCGTTGCCGGACAGGTCATCGTGGAGGACGGACAGATCACCGACGCCCGTCCGGGGCAGATTCTGCGGCACGGCAGATAACACATGGCTGATAATGAGGATAAGCGTATGAAAAAGCTGATTTGCGATTTTCTGACTAAGAATCACTACCCGCAGGAAGCGGCAGAGGCGGTGCTGGGAGCCTACGAGGTCTTGAAGGATAACCCGACGTTTCTGACGTTTCTGGAACGCTTTTATGTAGACACGGAGCTCAATCTGGATCTGGAAGGAAGCCCGCTTGATCTGCTGTGCCGGGAGACGGGCGTAAACTTCCATACGGCAAAGCTGCTCTTTTACATCTGCCTGACAGAGGAGCTTCGTGAAAAGTACCGCGAGGCCGGTTTCCCGGAGCATATGTACGATACCGCCATCGAGGATATGTACACCAAGGCAAAAGAATGCGTTGACGTGTACGGCATCTGGGGCATTTTCTCGCCGGGATGGTTCTATTCGATCTTTCATCTGAGAGTTTTCGGTATGGGAAGACTGTTCTATAACACCGGCGAGTACAAGGGCGAGGATATGACCATCGGCGGCAGAACCGTCACGCAGGGCGATCTGTATATCAGCGTTCATATTCCGTCGTCGGGTAAGCCCTTTGACAAGGCTTCCCGCCTTGCATCCTATGAGATGGCCTATTACTTTTTCAAGGATGCCTTCGAAGGAAAAGAACCGCTGTTTCGCTGCGGCACGTGGCTCCTCAATCCCGCAAACCGGGAGCTGCTGGGTGAAAAGTCCAATATCGTGTCGTTTATGGACGATTTCAGGCTGGTTGCCACCTACGATAATCCCACCAACAGCAGCCTCTGGCGCGTATTCGGCGCAGCCCATGAGCTGCCGCCGGAGAAGCTGCCCAGAGATACCTCCCTGCGCCGTGCCTACGCCGATCATCTGGCACGGGGCAATACGTTTGACGGCGGCATCGGCTTCTTCGTTTTCGATCCGGTCAACAAAGTAACGCTGAAATAAGTGCATGGACGCCAAAAGGGCTGCAAATCTTCGGTTTCAGAGATTTGCAGCCCTTTATGTATCTATCGCCGCCTGGGCAGTATGCTTGCACACAGTGCCCCCAGACAGGCGCCTGCCAGCGCTGCTGCGCATACGGGAGCCACGCCGCCGGTCGGCAGCGTACCCGGGAAAAACAGCGCGCCGATTACCAGCAGCAGTACCACGTAAAATCCGCCTGTGGTCAAGCCGATGGGCAGAATCTGCCGCATGATCGGACGGGCTGCGAAAAAGCCTGCCGCCAGAGTCCCGGCAGAGCAGCTTCCCGCCACCATTGCCGTTGCCTGCCCTGCTCCGGCGGCTCCCGACGCGGTCAGCACCGCCGACAGATACATCACCGCCAGGGTCAGCGCAAGACCGCCCGCTGCGCACAGAGCCATCCGCGGAAGATGCTTCACAAAGCCTGTATCCGTTGCCTGCATAAAATAATTCCCCCTTTTGGTACATCATATGCACCAATCGGGGGAATCATTCTTTTCATGGATGAGCTTTAGTTGGACAGCTTCTCCTCGCGGGAAGCGACGGCCCAGCGCTGGATGGTGATGCGGACCTTGTTGGCGCCGGTCTCGATGGTGATGACATCATCCTTGATGCCGCTGACGGTACCGACAATACCGCCGCGGGTGGTGATCACGTCGCCGACTTCCAGGCTGTTGCGCATGTTGTTCTCTTCCTTCTCCTTCTTGCGCTGGGGACGGATGAGCATGAAGTAGAACACGACGATGAGCACAACGAAGGGAAGAATCTGGACGATCATGGCCATGGTGGGATCGGCGGCAGCGGCCTCCATCAGGTTCAGAGCGGGGAACAGATTGAGCATACAGGTACACCTCCGTATAAATTCACAAATTGTATTATACAGGTTTTTCACGCACTTTACAAGTCTTTCCTGCATTTTTACAAAAAAGTTTTCCGAAGGAGAGAGAAGAATATGCTGACAGGCTTCGTTCGCACACTGATTCTTTACGTAATCATCACCGCCGCGCTGCGTTTCATGGGCAAAAGGCAGGTGGGGCAGCTGCAGCCGGCGGAGCTGGTTATCACCATTATGGTGTCCGAGGTGGCGACGGTGCCGATGCAGGATTTCGGGATACCGCTGGCCTACGGAATCATCCCGATCCTGACGCTGCTGTGCGCGGAGATGCTGTCCAGCGCATTGTGCGCCGCGTCCCTGCGTGCGCGCAGCATCCTGTGCGGAAAGCCGGACTTTCTCATTCATCGGGGCGAGCCGGATCGCAAAAAACTGGCCTCTCTGCGCATCAGCGCAGCGGAACTGGCGGAGGAACTGCGGCTCAAAGGTGTGTTTGACCCCGGATCCGTGAGCACGGCGATCCTTGAAACCAACGGACAGCTCAGCGTGCTGCTCAAACCCGATCAGCGGCCGCTGTCCTATGCCGGAACCGGTACCTCCGCTGAATATGAGCCGGGACACTATACGACGATCATCGCGCAGGGAACGCTGATACGGGCAAATCTGCGCATGAGCGGACACGATGAAGCGTGGCTGCACAAGGTGCTGTCAGCGCACGGACTGGGTAAACCCTCGCAGGTACTGCTGCTGACGGTGGATGACCGGGAAGGCGTGGTGCTGTGGCCGAAGGTGTGCAGAAAGGAGCAGGAAAAGGAGGAGGGCGTATGAGATATATTGCGCTGGCGCTGGTGCTGCTGGCGGTGATTGCGGGACTGTGCTGGTGGAACATGGTGTATGTGTGCGGGATTCTGGAGGATATGGAGGCGACGGCGCTGCAGGCGGCGGAAGCTGCCAGACGGGAGGAGTATGCCGAGAGTATGCGGCTGATTGAGGCGCTGGGAGCAAAATGGGAACGGCATGCGGTCTGGTTCTGCGCGGTGATGCCGCACAAGAGCCTTGATCCGGTGAGTTTAGGGCTGGAAACTGCGATGGGGCATGCACAGGCGGAGAATCCGGAGCTGGTGTCGGAACTACGCTCGGTCGGGAGATGCCTGCGTATGCTCATCGATACCGAATGCCTGCGGCTGGAAAATGTACTGTAAGCGCCACCGAATTCACGAAACGGCGGCCTGCACACGAGTCCGATATCCATTTGACCAATCCGCCAATGGATTTTGCAGTTTGCACCAGAATATCGAAAAAATCTTTCCGGGATGATTGCAATTTGCTGCGTATTCGTTTATACTGATTCTGGACAATCGTGTATCGAGGAGGGTTTTTATGGATATCGGTATCACAACCCGCAGTTTTTCGGGCATGACCAATGCCGAGGCGGCTGCCGCCATGCACGGCATCGGTTTTACCTGTACGGAGCTGTGTCTGTCCCAGTCCGACTCCCAATTCTGGGTCTACAACGGCCGCAGCGATCTTTCCGGTCTCTCGGATGAGCGCTTTGCCGAAATCGTGGCCACTTACCGTCAGACCGGCATCGAAGTGCCCGCCTTTGGCGTCTTTACAAACCTCATCGAGCCGGATGAGGCCGAGCGTCAGGCAAATCTTGACTACTATCGCCGCCATATGGAGCTGGCTGCCAAAAACGGCATCAAAATCCTGCCCACCGAGTGCGGCTTCATCCCCCATCAGCGCGGCGTCAACTCCGACTGCTATGAATCCCGCTTTGATCTGCTGAAGGATTCGCTGAAGAAGCTCTGCGAGTATGCCGACGAGTACGATGTGTACGTGGCGCTGGAGTGCTGCGTGCTCGACGTGGTGCCTTCTGCCAAGCGTGCAGCCGATCTGCACGAGCAGATTGGCTCAGAAAGGCTTAAATTCCTGCTGGATCCTGCCAATCTCATCGCCAATTCCTCGGAAGAGGATATGTTCTATTACATGTCGGAAAACGTGGCCTATTTCCACGGCAAGGACCGCAAGGTCAATGATACCTTCGGCCGCTGTGTGGGCGACGGCGATATTTCCTGGACGCACTTCCTGTCGCTGTATCATCAGCATAACGAGGGTACGCCCTTCATTCTGGAATACGCAAAGGCCGATAATGCAAAGGAAATCTATGACCGTGTGCAGGCGTTCGACGAAGTCGCAAAGAAGCTGCTGTGATACGGTTTGGATGATAAATCAGTAAGGAGCGATACATATGATTAAACTGGGTGTCAATACGGTTCTGTTCAAGGATTTCACCTTCGGTGAAGCCTGTACCGCCATCGCCGCTGCCGGTTATGACGGCGTTGAGATCTCCGCCATCAAGGGTATGTGCGAGCATCTGGATCCCGAAAACTGGCGTGAGCAGAAGGCCTACATCAAGGCCTGCCTCAACTTCACCGGCATGAAGATCCTCTCCAGCGAAGTCGCCAGCCAGGATCCCGACCGTCTGCGCAAGGCGTTCGAAGCCGCTGTCGAGCTGGAAATTCCGGTCATCAACGTCGGCCCCGGCGGCAAGAGTGACGATGAGGAAGACCTGAAGCATTCCATTGAGAGCCTGCAGAACCTGGCCGAGATGGCCAAGGGTTACGGCATCACCCTGTGCACCAAGGCTCACGTTGGCGCCGCCATCTACAACACCCCCACCACCCTGGCTGCCATGCAGGGCATCACCAGCGAAGCCTTCGGCATCGACATGGATCCCAGCCACATCTACCGCGCCGGTGAGAATCCCGCCGAGGCGCTGCCTGCCGTCATCAGCCGCGTCAAGCACGTGCATATCCGTGACTGCAAGGGCCGCCAGCAGAATCCGGGTCTGCCCCCCATGCAGGCCTGCGGCCGCGGCGACATCGACCTGGCCGGTTACTTCAAGGCTCTCGTTGACGCCAATTACGACGGCCCCGTCTCCCTCGAGGTCATTGGACCCTCCCAGACCCTGGCTCAGGCCTGCACCATCGCTGCTGAGAGCTATGGCTACATGAACGCCATCCTCAAGAGCCTGAACGCCCGCTAATCCCTCTCCGCTTTTTTCCATCTTTCGTCCGTTATTCCCATTAACATATTTACATTTATGAAGGGAGTTTCATCATGAGCAAGAAGCCCAATCTGCTGTTCTTCGGTATCGACAGCATGCGTGCCGACCATATGTCCCTGTACGGCTACAACCGTCTGACCACCCCCAACATCTCCAAGTATCTGGAAGGCGGCGTTACCTTCGCCAAGTGCCTGTCTCCCCATATCCCCACCACCCCCGGTTACTCCTCCATGCTGACCGGTCTGGACTGCTTCGGCACCAACGTCGTCGCTCTGCGCCATAAGGGCGGCCTGCCGGAGAACGTCAAGACTCTGGCCGAGGTTCTCAGTGAGAACGGTTACAACACCACCTGCATCGGCTTTACCTCCAATCCTGCTTCCCGCGGCTTTGATAAGTACCTCGAGTTTGAAAACTGGGGTTCCTGGGAAAAGGGTCGTTCCCCCAAGGCCGGCAACATGAACGCCGTTGCTATCCCCGAGCTTGAGCGTCTGGCTGCCGAGGATAAGCCCTGGTTCCTGTTCATGCGCCACATGGATCCTCACTCCCCCTATCTGCCTCCCGAACCCTTCCATCGCATCTTCTACGGCGGTGACGAGTTTGATCCCAATAACAAGTCCCTTGAGCCCGTCTACGCTTTCAAGCCCTTCTGCGACTACTTCCGCTGCTGGTTTGCCCCCGGCTGCACCGATAAGGATTACATCATCGCCAACTATGACGGCGCTGTTGCCTATATGGATTCCTGTATCCAGGAGATCCTGACCCGTCTGGAAGGCTTGGGCCTGGAAGAGGACACCCTGGTTGTCTTCGTCTCCGACCACGGCGAGACCCTGTACGATCATGACTGCTACTTCGATCATCACGGCATGTATGACTGCACCATCA
>SVMB01000013.1 GCA_015067675.1 Oscillospiraceae bacterium | reverse complement strand
ACTACTGCCCTCACAGCATGGAGCGCGACTGGCTGCGGGATATGTGTTCCAAGGTGCGTACCGTCAACTCTGCCGACCGCTTCGTCGCGGAATTTGTCCGTGACGGTAAGCCCATGATCGGCGGTTACGTGTTTTTGTCCCGGGTCAATCTGCCGCTGATGTCGCTGGGTATCGGCGTCTCCGAGATTTTCAAGGGTCAGGGCCTGGGACGTGCCCTTCTTGAGTATGTGCAGAAGCGTGCGATGGAGTATGACCGCCGTGCACTGCGTTTGATTACCCATCCCACCAATTTTGCCGCGCAGAAGCTGTACAAATCCTGCGGATTCGTGCAGGTGGGTACCGCTTTCAACGGTGAACAGCTCTATATGTGCGACCTGAGCCTGCTGGAAGACTAAAATACCCGGGCGGTATCCTGTAAAACCATGTTAACCGGAGAATATAATGATCTATCAGAATTACATCTGGGATTTCGACGGAACGATCTTTGATTCTTACCCGCATATCCTGGCGTCGCTCTTCAAGGTTTTTGAAGAACAGGGAACGGCTGATCAGTACGATCGGGAGATGTGTATGCGGCATCTGCTGGTGTCCTTTGGGGAGATGAAGCGCTATACCGGCATCTCCGATGAGGTATATGCGGCTTTTTCCGAGCATCAGCTGCGCATGGGCGAGGATGAGATCGAACCGAAGGTCGTGCCCTTTGCCGATGCAGCAGAGGTTCTGGCAAAGATCCGCGAAAACGGCGGCCGGAATTTTCTGTATACCCACAGGAATCTGACTTCTATTGAATATGTCCGCAATTTCGGACTTTTCGAGCTTTTTGACGGATTTGTCACCTCGGCGGATCATTTCCCATCAAAGCCTGCACCCGATGCGGTGCTTGCGATCATCGATCGATACGGACTGGATCCGAAAGAAACCATTATGGTTGGCGACCGCGAGATCGACGGTATGTCCGGCGTGAACGCCGGCATCGACGGCGCACTGGTCAATTTCCCGCCGTGCCTGCCCGACGGTACGTCTCCTGCAGATAAGTCGGTCATGAAGTATAAAGCAAACAGCCTGACGGAATTTGCAAAAAACGTCGGCATTCTCTGAGTATCAAAAGAGCGAAAGCTCATCAATATATGGAAAGGTATCAAATCAATATGAAAAAGCCTGTTACTTTGATCATCATGGACGGCTTCGGCATCAATCCCGAAACCAAGGGCAATGCTATCGTCGCCGCCAAGACTCCTAATCTTGATAAGATCTTTGCTGAAAATCCCTTCACCACCATCGGCGCTTCCGGTATGGACGTCGGTCTGCCCGACGGCCAGATGGGTAACTCCGAAGTCGGTCATACCAATATCGGTGCCGGCCGCGTGGTTTATCAGTGGCTGACCCGTATCACCAAGTTCATCCGTGACGGCGTGTTCTTTGAAAACGAGCACCTGGTCAAGGCTGCCCGCAACGCTGCCATCGAAGGCCGCGCGCTGCATCTCATCGGCCTGCTGTCCGACGGCGGCGTTCACTCTCATATTGAGCATCTTTACGGCCTGCTGCAGCTTGCCAAGAACGAGGGCGTGAAGAAGGTCTACGTTCATGCTCTGCTGGATGGCCGTGACGTGCCTCCCACCTCCGGCCGTGACTTTGTCATCGCCCTGCAGGATAAGATGAACGAGCTGGGCATCGGCCAGATCGCCACCGTCATGGGCCGTTACTACGCCATGGACCGCGATAACCGCTGGGACCGCGTTGAGAAGGCCTACGCCGCGATGGTTTACGGCGAGGGTATCAAGAATGCCGACGCCGCCGATGCTGTTGCCAAGAGCTATGCCGAGAACGTCACCGATGAGTTCGTTGTTCCCACCGTCTGCGTGGAGAATGCCGGTATCAAGGCCGACGATTCCGTCATCTTCTTCAACTTCCGTCCTGACCGCGCCCGTGAGATCACCCGTACCCTCGTGGATCCCGAATTTGCCGGTTTTGAGCGCAGGAACGGCTTCTTCCCCCTGACCTATATCTGCTTCACCCAGTATGATGCCACCATGCCCAACGTGGAGATCGCCTTTGAGCCCCAGAGCCTCAATGATACCTTCGGCGAGTACCTGGCCGCCAACGGCAAGACCCAGCTGCGCATCGCCGAGACCGAGAAGTATGCCCATGTCACCTTCTTCTTCAACGGCGGCGTCGAGGCTCAGAGCGAGGGCGAGGATCGTGCCCTGATCAACAGCCCCAAGGTTGCCACCTATGACCTCAAGCCCAGCATGAGCGCTGTGGAAGTGGCCGATGAGTGCATCGCCCGTATCGAGTCCGGTAAGTATGATGTCATCATCCTCAACTTCGCCAACTGCGACATGGTTGGTCATACCGGTTTCTTCAACGCCGCTGTCGAGGCTGTTGAGACCGTTGATACCTGCGTGGGCCGTGTGGTGGAAGCCGTTGCCAAGGCCGGTGGTGTGTCCCTGATCACTGCTGACCACGGTAATGCCGATAAGATGCTCGAGGAAGACGGCGTGTCTCCCTTCACCGCTCATACCACCTTCCCCGTTCCTTTCTGCATCGTCGGCGAGAATGTCGAGCTGCGTGAAGGCGGCCGTCTGGCCGACATCGCTCCCACCATGCTGCAGATCATGGGTATGTCCAAGCCTGCTGCCATGGACGGCGAGTCCCTGATTAAGTAAATTGCCCTGACGGGAGGATAAAACCATGAAGATTTGTGTTGATACCGCCCCGATGGTTGCCAAATACGGCGAAGCCGAGGCTCTGCGCCGCATTGCTGACTGCGGTTTTGATGGTGTTGACTTCGGTATGTTCCATTACGACATGGACGGCGAGCTGTTCCGCCGCTCCGACGAGGATTTCATGGCCTTTTTTGCCGACCTCTATGAGGTTGCAAAGTCTGCCGGTCTTGAAATCTCCCAGGTTCACTCTCCCATGCCTTCCTGGGTGACCGAGCAGTCCCGTAATCCCCATATCTGGGCCTGCCAGAAGAAGTCCATCCTCGCCGCTGCCGCCATGCACAGCCCCTATATCGTCATCCATCCCTGCATCCCGCCCCAGTATCGCTACGACTTCTACCGTGCCGAGAGCCGTGCCATCAATAAGGAATTCTTTACCCTTCTGCAGCCTACCCTCATTGAGCGCGGCGTGAAGCTGGGAGTGGAGAATATGTTCAACTGGGATCCCGAGAAGGAATGCATCTGCCCCACCGTCTGCTCCTCTGCTGAGGAGATGAACGACTACGCCGACATGATGGGCGAAGGCTTCTGCGTCTGCCTGGACGTGGGCCATTCCTCTCTCTCCGGCGAAGCTGCCGGTACCATGGTGCGCAAGATCGGCAAGCGCCTGGAGCTGCTGCATGTCCACGATAATAACGGCAAGAGCGATCAGCATACCGCTCCCATGCTGGGCCTGAACGGTAAGGGTATGTCCAGCGTGGACTGGGACGACTTTGCCGCAGCGCTGCATGAGGTGGGTTATCAGGGTACCCTGAGCTTTGAGACCGATACCTTCCAGAAGATGTACGGCCCCGATCTGCTCATGGAATCCACACGGATGCTCGCCGCCATCGCCCGCAACTTTGTTGAAAAGTATCATTTCTAAGTTATTTCTTCAATCCGAACACCCATTGCTGCAAAAAAGGAGGCAACATTATGGCCGTTCAATTCAGTGAGGTTCGCTATAAAAACTTTGGCAGATGCCTCAGAATCGAAAATGCCTTTGTCGAGCTGCTGGTCACCCTGGACATTGGCCCCCGCGTCATCCGCTACAGCATCCGTGGCGGCACCAATTTCTTCTTTGAAGACAAAGCCCGTGCGGTCTTCCACGATGAGAAGGCCATGATGGAGTATTACGGTCGTGGCGCCTGCTGGTATATCTACGGCGGACACCGCATCTGGACATCTCCGGAAAACTGGCCCGGTTCCTACTTCCCGGATAATAACCGCGTACGCTATGAGATCCGGGGCAATTCTGCCTCCTTCCTGCCGCCTCCGCAGCGCCGCAACGGCCTGCAGATGGAGCTGGTCGTGGAGCTTGAGGAGTACGGTACCCGCGTCACCGTGACCAATAAGGTGACCAATATCGCGGAAACCGAGCAGGAATTTGCCGTCTGGGCGCTGTCTGTGCTGGCTCCCGGCGGTCTGGAGATTGTTCCCTTCAACCGCAACGATACAGGCCTGCTTGCAAACCGTACCATGGCCATCTGGCCCTATGCCGAGATGGATGACAAGCGCGTCACCTGGGGCAAGGAGTATTTCACGCTGCGTCAGGACAAACGTGCCACGAAAAACTTCAAGGTCGGTACCGATAATCGCCGCGGATGGGCTGCCTATTGCCTCAAGGACGCCATGTTCATCAAGGAACTGCCCTATGTGGAAGGCGCTGTCTATCCCGACGGCGGCATGAACTTCGAAACCTATACCTCCAATCTCTTCCTGGAGATGGAGAGCCTGTCTCCGCTGAAAAAGGTGGTTCCAGGCGAGACCGTTGAGCATACCGAGCACTGGAGCATCATCGACGAGATCAAGGCTCCCAAGCCCGGCGACTTTGGCGCAATCGGTGCATTGGTCGGCCGGTTTATCGAGTAATCGGCAATTTCTATTCATCTCAAAATTAAAAAAGAGGACAGATCGAATGACCGGTCTGTCCTCTTTTGATGTTATATATGCATTTGGGGGGATGAAAACATGAGAAACGGCTATCAGTTTGCAGGCTGGTTGTAACCGGTGATGCCGTTTGCATCCATCCAGACCTTTTTGGTCTCAAGCAGCAGCTCAAGACTGTCATTGCCGCCGACACAGGTGTTGAGGTCCAGAAGATCGTTGTAGGTCAGATAAGGATAATCGTCTCCGCCGTAGCTGCCATCGGGATAGACGGCATAATGCAGATTGCCGTCGGGGCGAATCCACAGATCAGCGGTATCCACGATTCCCTGCAGCATGCGCTGGGCAGTCTGGACGGCATCGGAGTCGCGCGTTTCAAAAAGAAAATAGGTTTCTGCCAACTGATGGTTCAACGAGGTAAGCGTGGGAAGATTGCCAGCGGGGTGTGCATAATCATCCACCAGAATCCCGCCGTTTTCGGTAACTGCGGCAGTTTTGGCGGCATGAGCGCAGAGGAAAGCGGCGTAATTCATGGCATGCTCTGTAAACTCCGAGATACCGGCGGCACGGCCTAAATCCAGGAGTGCATGACCGATGTAGGTGTTGAAACGGGTATCATAGAATCCATCGGCAATCTCGTAGTCGTTGAGCAGCCAGGAACTGGCGTTGACGGTCGGGATGTAGCCGTCGGCGTTATAATGCTGACATTGGATATCCAGCATAGCGGTGGCAAGCTGTAAGCCGGGGGTGCAGTGACTGAAACGGGCAAGTTTTGAGGCAATGTAAGCCGCGGGAATGCGGTAATAGTATCCTTCGCCGCTTGGAATGTAGTTGGAAGGCGTGGAATAATAGTAACCGTCTGTCGTCATGCGGTTGTCAGCGCCGAATTTTTCGACGGTGCAATCGTACAGCCAATCAAGGGAACCGCTTTCATCAAGACGACTGGGAGAACAATACGCCCACCAATCGGCGGTTTTGCCGCTGGACTGTATCAGGACCATTCCCAATGCGGTGCGTGCGGTACCGTTTTCTGTGTTTACCGCAATGTAATTGGTGCCGTCGAGTTCGCCGGGCTCTCTTGCCAGAGGCGGCTGAATCAGCAGACTGCCGTGTTTAGACTGCATTAACAGAGGACTGGTGGTCTGCGCCGGATTCAGACGCAGCTCTTCGGTCTTGCCGGGAGTGCCTAGCAGCAGCGTGAAAGCGTCAGTTACGTTTTCGCACCAGAAAACCGCACCGTCCGGGAAGATCCAGGCCAACGCGGTGCCTCGCGGCTGATCCACAGAGCAGCGCCGAATGTCTCCGGCGTCACTTTCGAGGGGAGAAAGTTCCGTGATCACCGCATGATGCATCAGAAAAGGCCGCAGCATTGGGTACTGCCTGTACGGCCGCAGCAATAAAAGGGCCGAGACTGCGATCATAAGAAATGAGAGACTGACAACTGCGGGGAGAAAACGCTTTTTAAGACGTCTGGAAGATGGATTCGCAGTGGATGAGCTCATATTTCGCTCCTTTCCGATTGCCGGAGTGCACGCAGGAGACTGCGTAATAACGTATGCAGCCGCCGCAGCATCTGCCAGATACCGCGGCGGCTGCCGGTAATTCATACGGCGATTGCCGATCAATTATGCATTGGCGAAGTCCAGCGTCAGGGTGCCGTCCTCGTTGTAGACAACGGCCTTCTTGTCAAGGGTGAGGTTGTCCATCATCTCGAAGTAGGCTTCCTTCGTGGCAAAACGGGGCTTGTAGGTTTCGATGACGTGCTTAGCAGCCGCGGCATCGTTCTCCAGCAGCATGCGGGTCATGAGAACCTGCACCTTGGCAGAGCCGACACAGGCCATTTCAGGATCGGCGATGTGATAGTCAGCACCGTGGCCGGTACCGGCGGCGCCGCCGGCGTAGGGATGGATCGCGGGCATAACGGCGGAGATGTCACCCATGTCGGTGCAGCCGGTGGACCAGTCGCCGCAGGCGAGATTCTCCTCGCCGACATAGGCGATCATGGCCTTGCGGGCGATCTCAAGGAGCGGAGGTGCGTTGTCCAGAGGCGTGTAGCCGGGACGGTCGGAAAGTACCACATTGGCGCCCATGGCCGCGGCAGAAGCGGCAAGAGCGCGGTTGATCTTGCGGTTTTCACGCTCGATGGCATCGATGGAAGCGCCGCGCACGTAGCTTTCCATGCGTACTTCTTCGGGGATGGCGTTGACAGCAGCGCCGCCGCGGGTCACGATGGGATGGAAGCGGATGTGCTCGGAATCGCGGAAGGTCTCGCGCAGGGCGTTGGCAGCGTTCATGCCGAGATTGGAGGCATACAGAGCGTTGATGCCGTTGTGGGGGCTGCCGCCGGCATGGGCGGAGTGGCCTTCAAAGGTGATGTTCTTGACCACACAGCCGTTGCAGCCGCGGTTGTAGCCATATTTGGCGGAGGAGTGGAGCATGAAAGCCAGATCCACATCGTCGAAATAGCCGCGCCAGAGGAATTCCACCTTGCCGCCGAAGTACTTGATGGT
The DNA here is from genome assembly GCA_015067675.1 of Oscillospiraceae bacterium. Classification (GTDB taxonomy): domain Bacteria; phylum Bacillota; class Clostridia; order Oscillospirales; family QAMX01; genus SIG502. The sequence goes on along the minus strand of SVMB01000013.1, from coordinate 46,411 downwards.
ACCGGCTTTGCGCAGTTCCTCACGCCAGCCCACTTCGATGAGCTCTTCGGCGGGGACGGCGCACAGACGAATGGTGCCGGAGAGGCCGTCGAGGGCACCGGGCTCCTTGAGCGCTGCGGCAACACCCAGCAGAGCCGCCATCTGGGCATGATGACCGCAGGCGTGCACGGCGCCGGTCTCGGAATCGGCGTCGGGATGAGCAGCGCAGAGCAGAGAGTCCAGCTCACCCATGATCAGCAGTGTGGGGCCGGGACGGCCGGTTTTGATGTCGGTGAAAAAACCGGGGATGTTGCCGGCGTAGGTCAGCTCATAGCCCATGGCCTCAAAACGCTCGGCGGCATACTTCTGGGTTTTCCATTCGCGGTATCCGGTCTCGGGCGTCTTCCAGAGATCACTCTCGGCCTTGATAATCATTTCGCGGTGGGGATCCACCAGCGCAAATACCTGTTGAGTTGTCATGGTCGGTATACTCCTTTGTCAGTACGTCAGGAGCCGCTGTAAGCGCGGCTCGTAATCCGGAGGGAAACTTATGCGGGATGGCTCTTACAGCGCGTAGAAGCCCTCGTAGACGTCACGGCTGCGCAGCCATTCGCCGCGGGTGAAGTCGGGAATTGTGACGGGATGGCCGCCCATGGCGATGCTGTCCTCGGAGAGGGTGGTGATGCTCATCCAGGAGGCGACATCGTAGGCGTCGATGGGAGTGGGGCAGCGGCGCTTGACAGCGTCGAAGAAGGCGCGCATGCACAGATAGTCCATGCCGCCGTGACCGCCCTTGCTGGGATCGTAGCCGCGCCACATGGGATGATCGTACTGCTCGTAGAACTTCTCAACATTGCCCCAGTTGTCGCGCCAGTCCTCCTCGTGGTTGTGCACGCCTTCGATGAAGAGAGAACGGTTGTCCTCAACATACATGGCACGGGTACCGTGAACCTGGAAGTTGCGGGAATAGGGGCGGGGGAGAGAGGTGTCCAGCACCAGCGTGATGGTCTGACCATGGGCGCAGGTGATGGTGGTGGTGATGATGTCGCCCTGCAGCCAGCGGCGGTCGGGCAGGGGAACGGAGTTCTCGATTGCGGGAGGATTGGCCAGATAGGCGGACAGACCGCTGGCACGGGAAGCGGTGCTGACCAGCTTCATCATGCGGTTGCCGCGGTTGATGTCGAGAATCTTGGCGATGGGGCCCAGATCGTGGGTGGGATAGTTGTCGCAGTTGCGGTTGTGGTATTCGCCGCTGCGGTAGTGGCGCATTTCACGCTCGGGCTCACGGTTGTGGGTCAGACCGTGGCGCAGGTCGTGGCGGTAGCCGCCCTGACAGTGGACAACTTCACCGAAGATGCCCTGCCGTACCATGTTGAGCATCATCAGCTCCTCACGGCCGAAGTTGCAGTTTTCAAGCATCATGACCGGAACGCGGGTCTCCTCGTAGGTGCGCACCAGCGCCCAGCAGTCTTCCAGCGCATAGGCGCCGCCGACTTCCATGGCGGAGTATTTGCCGGCCTTCATACAGTCGATGCAGAGCTTGATGTGATCCTTCCAGGACGTGGAGACGACCACGCCTTCGATCTCGTCGATATTGAGAAGATCGTGATGATTGGTCAGTCCGATGGGTTCGTAACCGGCGATTTCCTTGACCTTGGCAATGGAGAGGTCAACACGGTCCTGCCACAGATCGCATACGGCGACGATTTCGATATCCTCCATCGCGGCGATCATGGACATCAGGCCGCGGCCGCGGCCGCCAAGTCCGATAATACCGATCTTTGTACGCTGCATATGTATATCCTCCGATCAAAAATAGTCTGCGCGAAGTGATATCTATAGTATACCGACTTGAGAGCGGCTTGTCCAGTAAAAAAGCGGAAAGTGTGAAAAAAACCGGAGCCCCCCGGCTGCGGGAACACAGATTGTAAAGGGAAAAAATGGAAGCGAAAAAACGGACTGCGGTCATAATCACGAATTCGGTTTCCATAAAGCAGTAACATCGTAATTCGAGGTTACATAAAGCCGCGTGTCAATAGGTTTTGAGCAGTTTTGGCGTTTTTTCGATGAAAAAAATTTTTTTTGTCCCATAAAATGGTAACCCCGAGAAAACGACCCGAAAAACGGCAGGTTCCTTGTGTTATGCGTGAAATCCGGACATTCAGATCGGACAAACGGTCGGAATTATGTTTATATAATACTAAATTAGTGGTATTGACAAACTATATCTTGTGTGTTAAAATAGGCAAGCATTCAAGATGTGGGCATATTTGGGGATTGCCCCCCAAAATGACAGCCTGTTAACTATGATACAGACGAGAGAAGCAGCCACGCTTCCCGTAAAGTACAGTGGAGGAACCAAAGATGCTGAAAACCATAACCAAACGTGACGGACGCCGTGTTCCCTACGATAGAGAGAAGATCGTCTATGCCATCGAACGCGGTATGGCAGATTGCGGACATTCCAACAAGGAAGAGGCTGCCCGTATTGCCGAACTCGTCGAGCAGCGCCTGCTGGAGCGTTTCAGCGAGAATGCTCCCGGTGTTGAAGATATCCAGGATACCGTCGAGAACGTGCTCATGGACAACGGCTATGCCTTTGTTGCCCGTAAGTATATCCTGTATCGTGCCGAGCGTACCCGCGTGCGTGAGCTCAATACCCGCCTGATGCGCATCTACGACGAGCTGACCTTTGCCGATGCCCGCAACTCCGACATGAAGCGCGACAACGCCAACATTGACGGCGATAATCCCATGGGTGTCATGCTCAAGTACGGTACCGAAGGTGCCAAGGATTATTACCTCAAGAGCCTGCTGACTCCTGAACAGGCCAAGGCTCACAGTGAGGGCGATATCCACATTCATGACTTTGATTTCTACGCCCTGACCACGACCTGCTGCCAGATCGATCTGCTCAAGCTCTTCCATAACGGATTCTCCACCGGCCACGGCTATCTGCGTGAGCCCAACGATATCCAGAGCTACGCCGCTCTTGCCTGCATCACCATCCAGGCCAACCAGAACGATCAGCACGGCGGTCAGAGCATCCCCACCTTCGACTATGCCATGGCCGAAGGCGTGCGCAAGACCTACCGCAAGCTTTATGCCCGCAATTTCGCCAAGGCTGTCAAGCTGCTGGTGCCCGGTTTTGCCATGGATTCCGAGGCAATTTACGAGGCTATCAAGAAGCTGTGGAAGGAAGAGAACATCTCTCCCTGCCTCGACGGCAATCCCGCCTTTGATGAAAAGGAAGTTGCCCTTTTTGATCTGGACGCCGAGACTCTGGAAAAGGTGCGTACCTTTGCCCGTGAGTATACCTTCGCCGAGACCGACCGCGCCACCTATCAGGCCATGGAGGCGCTGATCCATAACCTCAACACCATGCACAGCCGTGCCGGTGCTCAGGTGCCCTTCTCCTCTCTCAACTACGGTACCGATACCAGCTCCGAAGGCCGCATGGTCATGCGTAACCTGCTGCTGGCCACTCAGGCTGGCCTCGGCAACGGTGAGACCCCCATCTATCCCATCCAGATCTTCAAGGTCAAGGCCGGCGTTTCCGCCAATCCCGGCGATCCCAACTATGACCTCTTCCGCCTGGCCATGAAGACTTCCGCCAAGCGCCTGTTCCCCAACTTCTCCTTCATCGACGCGCCCTTCAATCTGCAGTATTATAAGCCCGGCCAGCCCGAGACCGAGGTCGCCTACATGGGCTGCCGTACCCGCGTCATCGGCAACGTTTTCGATCCTTCCCGTGAGATCGTCACCGGCCGCGGCAACCTCAGCTTCACCTCCATCAACCTGCCTCGTATCGCCCTCAAGGCAAACGGCAACATCGAGTGGTTCTTTGAAGAGCTGGAGCGTAAGCTGGAGCTGTGCTGCAAGCAGCTGCTGGACCGCTTCAAGATCCAGTCTGCCAAGAAGGTGCGCAACTACCGCTTCCTGATGGGTCAGGGTGTCTGGATTGATTCCGATAAGCTGTCTCTGGATGAGCAGGTCGGCGAGGTCCTCAAGCATGGTACCCTGTCTGTTGGCTTCATCGGCCTTGCTGAGACGCTGGTTGCCCTGACCGGCAAGCATCACGGCGAAAGCGATGACGCTCAGCGTCTGGGTCTGGATATCGTCAGCTTCATGCGTGACTTCATGGACCGCAAGGCTCAGGAATATAAGCTCAACTTCACCCTGCTGGCCACTCCCGCCGAAGGCCTTTCCGGCAGATTCGTGCGCATTGACCGCAAGAAGTTCGGCACCATCCCCGGTGTCACCGACCGCGATTACTACACCAACTCTTTCCACGTTCCGGTTTACTACGGCATCTCTGCCTACGATAAGATCCATAAGGAAGCGCCCTACCACGCCCTGACCAACGCAGGCCATATCTGCTACGTCGAGCTCGACGGCGCTGCCGCCAATAATATCGAAGCCTTTGAGCGCGTCATTCATACCATGTATGAAGCCGGTGTCGGCTACGGCTCCGTCAACCATCCCGTTGACCGTGACCCCGTCTGCGGTTATAACGGCATCATCGGCGATGAGTGCCCCAACTGCGGCCGCCACGAAGGCGATGACGGCATGGGCTTTGAGCGCATCCGCCGCATCACCGGCTACCTGGTGGGTACCCTTGAGAACTTCAACGACGCCAAGCGCGCCGAAGAACATGACAGGGTGAAGCACGGTGTCTGATACGCTGCGTATTGCAGGTCTCGTCAACGACTCCATCGTTGACGGCCCCGGATTTCGCTTCTCGGTGTTCGTGCAGGGCTGCCCGCACCATTGCCCGGGCTGCCATAATCCCCAGTCTCACGATCCCAATGGGGGAGAAACGGTGACGCTGGAGGAAATCGAGAGCCGTATCGCCAAAAATCCCATGCTCAGCGGTGTGACCTTTTCGGGAGGTGAACCTTTCGAGCAGGCGGAGGCGCTGGCAAAGCTTGGCCGCTGGGTCAAATCCCGGGGTCTTGAGCTGGCGGTCTACTCAGGCTATACCTTTGAACAGCTGCTTGAGAAACCGGGTGCCCGTGAGCTGCTGGACGTGACCGATAACCTCATCGACGGACGCTTTGAGCTGACTCAGAAAAGCCTTCTGCTGCGCTTCAAAGGGTCAAAGAATCAGCGCGTGCTGGACGTGCAGGCCTCGCTCAAAGAAGGCCGTGCGGTTGCAGACAGTACGGATCGCTGGGAATAATTCAGAATCAAACGGGGAGGATCCTTTGGGATCCTCCCTGTTGTCGTATCGAGGAAAGAACAAATGTATCTGATTATACTTGACAATCGAACGTTTGTGTGATATCATGGAAGCAAAGGAGGGGATTATCCCATGGAAATTGTATCTGCCATCAAAGACCTTTGCCGAAAACACGGCACCAGTATGGCGCGGCTTGAGCGGGAGCTGGGTTTTGCCGCAGGCTCTATCTGTAAGTGGGACTCAAAGATTCCCTCTGTGGAGCGCATCGCACGTGTAGCCGATTACTTTGGCGTAACCCTGGATGCCATCATCGGGCGCGGCCAGAGTCTGGAAAGCCTGACGGGGATACAGGAGGTCTACCTCAGCCTTGCCCGCAGTGCGCAGGAAAAGGGGATTGACGCAGCGGATCTGGAGATCCTGATGGAGGCTGCACGGAGTATTCAGAATCGGAAGAATGAACAATAGAAGAGAGCTGTACCGGCGCGTGGAGGAGTTTCGACAGGCTTTTCACGTGGGAAAAGGGCCGGTTGATGTGTTTGCAATCTGTGAGCAGATTCCGGGACTGGAACTGCGGCAGGTTGTGCTCAAGACCCATGGTTTCAACGGTGTTTATATGCGCGGCGAGAGCCGGGATCTGATCCTGCTCAACGCCGCGCGAACACGCAAGGAACAAATGTTTGATCTCTCGCATGAGCTGATGCACTGGTGGCTGCACAGAGAAAAGGCGTCCCATGGTCGTCGGGACGCCCTGAAAGAGTGGCAGGCCAATGAAGGGGCCGCCGAGCTGCTGGTTCCATGGAAGGAGCTGGCACAGCGGGTGTATGCGTGCAGAGGGGCACTTTCTTCGGCTGAGAATCTGCGCAGGTTCACGACGGCGCAGGCGCAGCGCTGCGGCGTGACGGAGGCAGTCATCCGGTTTCGTTACGAGAGCCTGCGCGCGGAGCTTGCACTGGCGCGGGCAGGGGTGAAGCCGTCGTCACTGGAGGTGCCGGGACGATGGGGGATCAGCCTGAATACACTGGAAGCAGAGCAAACGGGAGACCGCATGCTTTGTGCGGTCTCCCGTCGGTAACTTACTTGATGGTGTAGCTGCCGGAAACGAGCAGCTTGTTGGTGGAGCCGGTGGCGGTGAAGCCGCGGCCGGCAACCGTAATAACATAAAGATGGTTCTGAGCCAGATTGCCGCCGGCGCTGAGCACATCACCGGTGGTGGCATCGATCAGACCGGGATCGGAGGGCGCATAGCAGCTGGCAGAGCCGATACGCAGCAGCACCTCGCCGCCGACCTCAAATACCAGGGTCTTGCCCTTCTCAACCTCAACCAGACGCCAGTCGCCGGTACTGACTGCGGCATTGCCATCGCCGACGGAACCGCCGTTGTTGATGGCTGCTAGCACGCGGGTGGTAACGGCATCGATAAAGCTGTCATTGGCGGCGAGATTGGTGTTCTTCGCCTCAAATTCGGTGAGCATCGCGTCGATCTCGTTTTCGTAATTGGCCAGCGTCTGCTCCATCTTGGTGGAGAACTCGTTGGAACGCTGATCGATGATGTCATTGACCTTCTGAATGGTATCGGGCGCGAGTACATCGGTTATGTAGCTCGCGGAGACGAGCGGGTCGGAAGACGAGCCGTACTCCGCGGCAATTGCCATGTAGCCTGCAAACAGCAGCATCACAAGCAGCACAGAGCTGGTCGTGAGAATCCATTTACGTTTGGTCATTGGGGTGATCCTCCTTAGTAAATCGTGGTTCAGGTGGGGCTTGAGATGCCAAAGCTCACAGCCAGGGCTTCATCAACCTTTTCCATCACCGTTTCATCCAGTTGTCCCATTTTTTCCTTGAGCCGCCGTTTGTCAATGGTGCGGATCTGTTCCAGCAGGATCACCGAATCGCGGGTCAACCCGTACGTCTGCGCGGTCAAAGGGATATGCGTAGGCAGACGGGCCTTGTTGACCTGTGAAGTGATTGCTGCGGCGATAACCGTGGGACTGTAACGGTTGCCGACGTTGTTCTGTACGATAAGTACGGGACGCACGCCCCCCTGTTCACTGCCCACTACGGGACTCAGATCCGCAAAATAGATTTCGCCTCTTTTAACACCGGTTTCCACGAACATTCACGCTCCGCCGTTTCGGTAGTGTAGCTCCCCGGGAGGAGTACCTGCTTTTATATTTCCCCATTGGCGGGCGGTTATAAGCGTCCGGCACAAAAAATTGCGCGGAAGGGAGCCCACTAACAGTATATGAGGGAAACACGGCGAAGGTCCGTGAGGTCAGTCGATTTCGATGCGCGGAATGCGTGGTCCAATGCGGGATACAAGCTCGTAAGGGATGGTGTGACAGCGTAAAGCCAGGTCATCGGGGGATAAAACGTGATTTTTTTCGCGGCCGAAGATGAGAACATCGTCGCCGCGGCAGACGCCGGGAATATCGGTGACATCCACCATGCAGGCATCCATGCAGATGGTGCCGATGATGGGGGCAAGCTGTCCGCGAATGAGAACGCTTGCACCGGTGGCCTGACGGAACAGGCCGTCTCCGTATCCAATGCGCAGAGTTGCCACAACCGTGGGACGCTCCGTGACAAAACGGCGGCCGTAGCTGACCGATTCATCCGGAGAAAGGGTGCGCGTCTGCACGACAGTGGCGTGCAGACTCATGACGGTGCGCAGCGTATCCGGAATGACAGTGGCCGGAGAGGGCGCAATTCCGTACAGCGCAATGCCCACACGGACCATATCAAAACGTATACAGTTATATTTTAACACAGCCGCGCTGTTTTCGCAATGCGCAAGCGGAATTTTGCAGCCGGAATTTATTAAATTATTGTAAACAAGCCGGAAACGATCAGCCTGAACCGGCGTATAGGTATCCTGTGAGTTGTCTGCATCGGCAAAATGGGTAAATAACCCTTCGGCACTAAGTCTGGGAGTCCGGGCGATGGTCAGTGCGTCGCGGCAGGCAGAGTCAATCTCGCGGCAATTGAGACCGTAACGGGCCATGCCGGTGTCGAGCTTGATATGGATGAGCAGATCGGGATCATCGGGGACGAGCTGTGCGGAGTAGGCAAGAGCCGCCTCCACGTCGGGTACACACTGGCGGATCTGCGCACGGGCAAGCGCCGGGATCATCTCCGGCTGCGTATAACCCAGAATCAGGATCGGCAGCCGGATACCGGCCTGCCGAAGTTCCAGCGCCTCTTCGGCGGTGGCAACGCCGAAGAAATCGGCCCCGGCCTCTTCAAGCAGACGTCCTGCCCACACGGCGCCATGGCCGTAGGCATTGGCCTTGAGCAGAGTCAGCATTTTGACGTCGGCGGGGACGCCGGCGCGCAGAATGCGGAAGTTTTCAATCAGCGTTTTGCCGGAGAGCCCGGCATAGGCAAGCGGACGCGTGTTCACAGTTATTCCTTCTTTGGCAAAAATGTGTAATCGGCAAACTTATGATACGGCGACGGTAAGAAAACGCGCCGTCATACGGCGAACGCCGCCGAGGATATATTCGCAGGACAGCGGCAGCAGCGTCTGAGCATCGAAGACCGTGCTCAGCTCTGCCGAATCGTATTCCCCGGCAGTCTGACGCCAGGTCAGCGTAATACTGGAGGCTTCCCGGGAGCTTTCGGCGGCTGATGATTCGTAATATCCTTCGCGCCAGCAGGCAAAGGTGGACGCCAGCATTTCAAGCGGCGAGAGAAAGAGACCATCGGCTGCGGGAAGCACCAAAACCGCCTCATCATAGAGTAGTTTGCGGGCATCGGGATCCGCGCGCAGAACCACACCCGTGAGAGACGCCGGTTCCACGACAGACAGCGTGCTGACAGCACCGTCATAGCTCCAATCCATGATGAAATCGCAGACCTGGGTTCCGGAATCCACAGTCACGGCAAGCCGAGCTGTGATGATGTTCGCGGACTGGTAAAACGGCGCAATCTGTTCGGATACGGAAGCTGTGCGGCAGGAACACAGTAAAAACAGACAGGGAAGCAGACAGAATACGCGGCGCATGAGGATACCTCCAGCGTTCAGGCTCACCATCCTGCGCCGACGAAAGGTTTACCAGGCGCGGGAATTGTACCTGCGCAGGGTAGAGGGCAGTGCACCGATGATATCGGTGGGCGTCATGCCGTATTCGCCGATGGAGTTTGCACAGGCATCTCCCGCAGCACCATGGAAGAAGGCGCCGGCCGCAGCTGCGAGGAAAGGATCAATGCCCTGGGCTGCAAAGGAGGCAATCACGCCTGCCAGCACATCGCCGGAGCCGCCCTTAGCCATGCCGGGATTGCCGGTGGTGTTGACAAACACACGGCCGTCGGGGGAGGCGGTGATGGTGCGGTGACCTTTGAGAACCAGAATGCAGTGATAGCGGGCAGCAAAGGCGCGGGCACAGTCCAGACGGGCGGTACCCTCGTCGGGAGGGGCTTCACCGCCGCACAAACGGGCAAACTCACCGTCATGGGGTGTCAGAATCAGCGGACGCTTGATGGTGGACAGCATATCCATATGCGCGCTGACGGCATTTAGACCATCCGCATCGAGAACCATCGGGCAGATACCGCCGCGCAGCAAGGCTTCCGCAAGCGCGGGCATCGTGTCGGAACGGCCCAGTCCCGGTCCAAAGAGAACGGCCTGAGAACCGGCCTGCAGCGTCAGCAGTGCGGGGAGACTGCCGGGAGAAAGACGGCCGGCCTTGTCCTGAACCATGCGGCGGGGCATGGCTTCGGTGAGCTTGGCGGCGGTGATGGGATAGATGGACGTGGGCACGGCCACGGTGACCAGACCTGCACCGGTGCGCACGGCGGCATTGGCTGCCATGACAGGGGCACCGGGGTAATCGGCACAGCCGCCGATGAGCAGAAGCCGTCCGAAGTCGCCCTTGTGGGCATCGGCACGACGGGCGGGCATGATGGTGTCGCAGACGTTGCGGTCCATGGCGATAAAGGACGGCGGAAAGGCCGGGAAGATGTCGGTGGGAATGCCGATGTTTGCGATGAGGACGCTGCCGGCATATTTGGCGCCGGGCAGCAGATAGAGTCCGGGCTTGGGCAGAGTAAAGGTAACGGTGATACCCGCGTTGAAGGCGACGCCTTCCACCGCACCTGTGTCAGCGTTGACGCCGCTGGGAATGTCCACCGCCACACGCAGGGGCGCGGATACACCGTGACGGCTGTTGGCAAGCTCCACCAGTGTGCGGGCGTCTCCCGTAAGTTCACCGTGGAAGCCGATGCCGAAGAGCGCGTCGATGATGCAGTCGGCCTTGAATACGCCGTTGTCGGGCTTGCGGCGAACCTCGCCGGTGAAGCGTGCGGCATTGGCTGCGGTGTCCTCGGCACGCTTTTCGTCCTCGCCGACGGCGTAGACACGGACCTTCACACCGGCATCGCTGAGCAGACGGGCAATGGCAAAGCCGTCTCCGCCGTTTTTACCGGTACCGCAGAGGATGCAGACCGTGGGTTTTTCTATTTTTTTGGCAGCCATGGTGCGCATGACCGTATTGGTCACGGCAGTCGCTGCCCGTTCCATCAGATCAAGGGAGGGAATGCCCCGGCTTTCGATGGCAATGCGTTCAATTTCACGCATCTGTGCGGCACTTGCAACGCGCATGGAAGTCTACCTCCGAATTCAGTCCCAGATGACGATGGCCGTCGCCTGAGCTTTGGTATGGGAAATGCTGACGTGGAAATCCGTGGAGCAAAAACGCGCCGCCAATTCCCCGGAAAAGACAAATTCCGGACGGCCGCGCGCATCATGAATCAATTCAGCGTCGGTAAACAGGGACCGGAAGAGTCCCGAGCCGATCGCCTTGGCAAGAGCTTCCCGCGCACAGTAGATACCGGCGGCGGAAGCTGCGGGATGGGAAGAGGCGCGGATATACGCGCACTCTTCCTCCCGGAACATACGATGTAACAGGGCTGGATTGGAAAGGATCGGCTCAAACCGACTCACATCTTCCAGATCAATCCCGACGCCTCTCATTCGTCGTCGTCCTCGTCGTCAGCGGCTTTGGCAGCAGCTTCGGCCTCGGCGATGCGGGCGGCTTCGGAGGGAAGAACAAAACCCTTGGGAAGCTCGACCTTGCGGGGCATATGCTCGCGCATATTCTCAATCATGCGGTCGGTGGGCTCAAAGAGCACGCGCAGACGGCCGTACTTCTTGGTGTTGGCAACGATGAGCCAGATGTCCTTGGAATACTTGGAGGTGGTGGTGTCGAAGGTCTTGGCAAACTCGCCGTTGTTGTCGTAGTAATGCTTGTGCTCCTCGTCGTAGGGCGCCATGATCTCCACTTCCAGCGGAGGAATGGTGCACAGACGCTTGCGGGTACGCTTGGAAACGATCTTGTCGATGTCGATTTCGCCGTTGGTCACGATGTACTCATGCTCGATATTGAAGCTGGTGAACAGACGATAGGCAAAGAAGAGGATAGCGGCTACCAGCAGCAGGAAAATCTGCGAGAACTGCGCAAGTCCGCTTTCAGGATTGAGAACGATCACCATGATCAGCCAGGAGATGGCGGCAGCGCCGAAGAGGATCACCGTACGCAGCAGAATCACCGGAATGGTGGGAGCGCGGCGGACGATTTTTTCAAGATACAGGTCACCCATGAAGTAAAGCTCCTTTTCGCATTGTTGTTTACATATTATACCCCGATTGCACCAATTCTGTCAACGATAATTTGTTAACAAGCGGAAGTAAGAAGGAAATTTATTGACAAATCGAAAATAATGTAGTATATTAGTAGTATATAACCGCCGCGAAAAAGCTGCGGCGCATCCTGTGAGAGGAATATATACGAATCATGCGGATTACCAATGAAGCAGACTATGCGCTGCGTATTGTATACAGCCTTCTTGGCGGCAGTCAGAAAAGCGCCAAGCTCATCGCCGAGCAGACCGGTGTTACCCTGCGCTTTGCACTCAAGATTCTGCGTAAGCTTGCCATGGCCGAAATCGTCGGTGCACGTCAGGGCGCATCGGGAGGCTATTATCTGAAGAAGAAGCCGGCGGAGATTTCCATCGGCCTGGTTGTCGAGACCATTGACGGGCCTTTTGAGGTCAATAACTGCCTGGACGGCGAATTTGTCTGCAGCCGAATGGGCAAGGACGTGGATGCCTGCAGCTTCCACTGTTATTTCAGCGATCTCAATTCCATAATCCGCGAGCATATGTATCGTGCGACGCTGGATCAGTTCATGTAAAACTGAACAGAGAATATCCGTCATCTGAGCACCGTCCGGAACAGGACGGTGCTTTTTTGCGGAAAATAGTAGGCGATAGAGGAAAATCAAGGGTGAATTGCCAGTATTTCTGCATTGCCTGTTACCGAAAAGTCATATACAATGATAGACGTGACGGTGCGGGATATGCCATGACGAGCAAACCGAAACCCAAAAGATAAGGAGATATCGCCATGAAACAGTTACGAACACGACTAAAGCGGGGAGCCGCCGCACTGGCAGCAGCGGCCATCCTCAGTACAGCGGCCAACGCCGCCCCTGTCATTGTTGACGGAAAAACCATGCAGATGCATACATATATTGCCGGAAGCCGTACCCATGTGCCGGTGCGTGTGATCTATGAAGCTCTCGGCTGCGAGGTCAACTGGGATGCTGCACGGCGGCAGGCAGTTGTGCATACGCCGACCGGCAGCGTCATTACTGTGCGGGAAGGACAGTACGGCCTCAGTGATGACAATACCCATATTTCAGCCGATACCAGCAACCGTATCAGACGCGGACGACTGTATGCCCCCATCCGGGCTGTGGCCAAAAGCCTCGACTGCACCGTGGACTGGAATGGAACGGCGGCGCTGCTTAAAACACCGGAGAACGTACAGCTTACGCCGCCGGAGTCGGGAACGGTTCAGACACCTTCCTATACGGAAAGTGAACTCTATTGGCTGGCACGTATCATTTATGCCGAGGCCGGCGGTGAGAGCATGGAGGGGATGATTGCCGTGGGCAATACCATCCTCAACCGTGTCGAGTCGGAGCTCTATCCGGATACGATCTATGGCGTGATCTTTGACCGGAAGTATACGGTTCAGTATGAGCCGGTGCTCAACGGTACCATCTATAATACGCCCTCGGCGGACGCATATGAGGCGGCACGTCGCTGTCTGGAAGGAGAAAATGTGGTTGGCGACTGCCTGTTTTTCCTCAATCCCCGCAAGGCAACCAATTTCTGGATCATCTATAACCGGAGTTTTTACCGCAGCATCGGCAATCATGATTTCTATCTTTAAATGTCCGCCAAGACATGGATTTTGGCGTATAGTATGACTTTCAAAGGAGACCGGATGAGGATTCGGTCTCCTTCTTGTTGAATGAAAGGAGCAAAAACAGCTCAGGAAAGGCGAAAATGCAAAGAAAACCGATGAGAAACTATTGACATGATCAAAATCCGGTGCTACACTGAACACGAGACAGGGTCGGCTTCCAATGGACGCTGATCCGGCGAAAAAGTCAAATTTACCGGGAGGACAAGGCTATGATCATTGATTGTCACAACCATGCGGACTGGCATAGACATAATCTGACGAAGTTTGTGGAGAACATGGATCGGTATCATATCGATAAGACCTGGCTTCTCACCTGGGAGTCCCCGGAGGATGAGTATTCCCCCAGCTATAACCAGAATGTCAACGTTGACGCTGTACGTGAAGGCGGCCCGATCTCCTTTGCACGTACGCTCTCCTATGTTGAGCGCTGCCCCGAACGCTTCGTGCTGGGATTTGCTCCCGATCCGCGCCGCCCCAATTCCATCGATCGCCTCAAGGCAGCGGTGAGCATTTACGGTGCGAAGGTCTGCGGCGAGGTCAAGCTGCGCATGATGTACGATAATCCCGACGCAATCCGGATGTGGCGTGTGGCCGGTGAGCTGGGACTTCCCGTCACCTTCCACTTTGACTATGAGTTCGACGCGCCCGACGGAAGAATGTATCCCCGCCCCAATTACTGGTACGGCGGAGGCATCGACTGCTTTGAGCGTGTGCTGAAACTCTGCCCCGAGACCAACTTCCTGGGTCATGCTCCGGGCTTCTGGTCCCACATCTCCGGCGATGACCTGTATGATAAGGTTGGCTATCCCAAGGGCCCGGTGCTTCCCGGCGGACGAATCCCTGAGATGATGGAGAAGTACCCCAACCTGTACTGTGATATGTCTGCAGGCTCCGGCTGCAATGCGCTGTCCCGCGATCCGGAATTTGGCCGCCAGTTCATCCTGACCTGGCAGGACCGTATCGTCTACGCCCGCGACTACTTTGATAATATCCATCAGGAGTTCCTGAATTCCCTGAATCTGCCCGCCGAGGTGCTGGATAAGATCTACTATAAGAACGCACTCAAACTCATCGGCGAACTGTAAGCCGTCATCGTCCTGACGCGGAAAACATAAAACACCATATAAACAATGGGGAAAGGATGGCAGAAATATGAGTTGTCTGTTTGTGGACAGGCCCGAATTTGCGGATACCGAGCTGTTTGAACTCACCACCAACGGTAATAATAACGGCCTTCCCTATTTCTATAAGGATCTCACTGCCTGCCAGATCATTCCCCACCGGCATACCTATATCCAGATGGTGTACATCCGCCGGGGACAGCTCACCCATGTTTCCGGTTCTCACCTCAACGAACTGCGCTGCGGGGATCTGCTCCTGATGCCGCCCTATACGCCGCATTATTTCATTCCTGACCCGGAACACAGCTTTGAACTGACGGAGTTTGAGTTTTCGGCGGATTTCATCGATTCAAAACTGGCCGACGGCGTGCCCTATGACGATAACCGGGTACTTTCCTGGCTGGAACGCTATACCGACGGGCATTCCTTCCCGCTGGTGAGCCTGACAGGTTCTCTGCGCTTCGAGGTGGAGAACACCCTCACCGAGATCGGACGGGAATATGTCGAGCATCAGACCGGATGCGACGCGGTGATTCACGGCCTTGCCTGTAAGCTCATCACGCTGCAGCGCCGGGCGATTGAACAGGCAGGTGCGGCGCAGGGAAAGGAGCTTCTCTACGAGCGCCATCGTGAGGTGCTCATCCGGTCGCTTGACTTTATCCGGGAAAACTATACCCGCGACATCACCGTGCAGGACGCGGCCAACGTTGCCATTATGAGTCCGTCCTATTACCGGCAGTATTTCAAGCTTCTGACCAAGAAAACCTTTACCGAATACCTCAACGGCCTGCGCGTGGCACATTCCATCACCCTCATCCGCCAGAATCCCCGCATGAAGATCGTGGATATCTGCTACGCCTCGGGCTTTTCAAACATCAGTCACTTTAACCGTACTTTCCTCAAGGTCACCGGCGTTACGCCCAAGGCCTTCCGCAGCCATAGCGCCACGGGAGAGGAAGGAGACAGCGGCATCTGATCACAGGATTTCTATGTATTTGAATAAAACGACTGTCCGGGGATTTCTTCGCCGGACAGCTCTGCTTTTAAGCCTGTTTGTATTACTCTCTGCCCTCGGCGGCTGTACCGGAAACGTGGGAATCACGACCGGCATCGTCAGTACAACCGGGACATCGTCAGCCACAGCGGCAAAGATCACTTCAGCTTCCTCATCAGCAACGACTGCAGTGAGTACGACCACTGCCGCGACGGCTGTGACGACAACCACGACACTCTCGGCGCAGCAGCTGCAGGAACTTGCGCTGCGGGAGATGATCTCTGCCATGACCGTCCGGGAAAAGGTGGGACAGCTCTTCGTCGCCGCCGTATCCGGAACGGCTCTTTCGGAACAGGATCGGGCGGTGCTCACCGAATGTGCCGTGGGCAATGTGATCCTCTTCGGCGAGAACGTGGGGACGCTGACGCAATTGGCCGAGCTCAATCGCACCCTGCGCAAAACCATCCGGGAGGCCTGCGGGATCGATCCCTTCATCAGTATCGATCAGGAAGGCGGCATCGTCGAACGCATCAAGGATGCCGCGACAGCACCGAAGGCTTCGGTCGTCGGCAGGACAGGGGAACCGGCGCTTGCCGGACAACTGGGGAAGCTGCAGGGCGCGCAGCTCTATACCCTCGGCATAAACCTGAACTTTGCTCCCGTTGCCGACGTCAATACCAATCCGGATAATCCCGTCATCGGCAGCCGCAGCTACGGCTCGGACGCAGACAACGTGGCGGATTTCGTCGCGGCCTATACCGACGGCCTGCAGGCAAGCCTGGTCCTGGCCTGCGCCAAGCATTTCCCCGGACACGGCGACACTTCTGTGGACAGCCATTACGGCCTGCCGCTGGTTGCATATGACCGGGCGCGGCTGGACAAGGTGGAACTGACACCCTTCCGGGCGGCAATCGATGCCGGTACCGCGATGATCATGGTGGGGCATATTCTGTATCCTGCGCTGGGCGCAGAGAATGTCCCGGCGTCGCTGTCACCTGCGGTTGTGACGGATGTCCTGCGGGAGGAACTGGGCTATGATGGCCTGGTGATTACCGACAGCCTGGTGATGGGCGCGGTCACGGACGGCTGGACAGTGGAGGAAGCCTGCGTGATGGCGATGCAAGCCGGAGCCGATTTGCTGTGCGTGCCGCTGAAAGGAGACGCGCTGCGGGAAATCTGCGGCGCAGTGCTGGATGCGGTGATGACCGGGGAAATCCGTGAAGAACGGGTGGATGAATCCCTGTACCGGATTCTGAAGGCCAAAATGGAGTTTGGCGTGTTTGAGGCGCCGCCTGCGGATGCTGATGTGCCGTATCAGACGGAATACGCGGCGCTGCTTGCCGAGATCAAGGAAAAAGCTGCAAAATAAAAGAAAGGGATACCGAAAACGGTATCCCTTTTGCTGTATCTTGACTTATACGCGGAAGGCGGCGTCGACCTTTTTGTAGGCGGCGATGACCAGCGCGATGTCCTCGTCGGTCCAGCCCTCGTGCATGGAGAGATTGTACATCTCCTGCGTGGCACGCACGGCATTGGGAGTCTCGAAATCGCGGTTGTTCGTACCCTTGTACTCGGCTGCAGTCCAGGGGAAGCCGGGAGTACCGAAGGCACGACGATTCCTGAACCAATCCTGCTTGTGAGGCAGGGCGGCGGAGTAGCTGGGATTGAGCGGGACGCCTTCGGCGAGGAGTGCAGAGCAGTACTCATCCTTGGTGCAGGTCATGCCGTCCAGATTGACACCCAGACGCCAGAACCAGTAAGCACCTTCGGCACCTTCGACCAGTTCGGGGATCATGACGGAGGGAATATCCTTGAAGCCCTCGGCGAGCTTCGCGGCGACTTCCTGACGCCCCTTGATGAAGCCGGGCAGTTTTTTGAGCTGGACGCGCCCGATGGCGGCGCCGAACTCGTCCATGTTGCAGTTGATGGCGGCGATGCAGTTGGTGCTGCCGGCAGGCAGACCGAAGGGCTTGCCGCGGTCGGCAACCTGACGCACGCGCCAGTAGAGCTCTTCACTCTTGGTGTAGACCACGCCTCCCTGTCCGCCGGTGCAGAAATGCTTGCCGAACATCGTGGAGAAGGCTGCAATGGTACCAAAGGATCCAACGGGCTTGCCGTCCAGACGGGCATTGTGGGCCTGGGCGCAGTCCTCGACCACCGGAATGCCGCGGGCATTGGCAAGCGCCATGATCTCGCGCATATCGGCAGGCTCGCCGCCGATGTGGGCAACCACGATGGCACTGGTCAGAGGCGTGAGAACCTTCTCAATCTCGGCAGCGCAGGTGTTGTAGGAACCGGGGGCAACGTCAGCCATGACGGGAATGCAGTTGCACATCAGCACGGGCATCACGCCGCCGGGATCGGTGATGGAGCCCACGACGACTTCGGAGAAGGGGGGCAGATCCAGCGCACGCAGCGCAACGTAAACAGAATTGGTGCCGCCGTTGACGCCGTCGGCGTAACCGCCGCCCATAAACTCGGCAAATTCACGGCAGAAAGCTTCTTCTTCGGGACCGTTGTAACCGATATTGTTGCCGGATTCGATGGCCTGATCAAACAGAGCCATGATCGCGGCCTTTTCGCGTTCGTCGGTGGCATGACGGGTATTCAGCGGACGGGAAATGGCTTTTTCGCCGCCGTTGATGGCGAGGCATTTCTGACAACCCATAAATCTGTAACCTCCATATGTCATAATTGAGAAATCGGAGTCTGACAACACCCTAAGTATACTGCCAACCGTACAAAAAGGCAAGCAGCAGAAGAAAATAAAATGATAGTATTCGATGAAGACGCAGGCGCGCGGATGTAAATTTAAAAAGGAATACGTTCCCGGCTGCCAAATTCAATGAAAAACAGCCCGGAAACTCATTATGAGTGTCCGGGCTGTCAGGTCCTGTAAAAGGATGGGTGTGTACGTCAGTTGCCGCTGCGGTAGAAGCCGTTGCTGGTGCTGCGGAAAGCGGCGAAGGAACTGGTCAGGATTTCGGCCTGCGCATCATCGGCGCGCTTGGTGCCGTTCATGTTCCAGCTGAGCTGTTCCTTAGTACGGATGGCGGCGGAATGATGATTGCGGGTTTCGTTGACGGATCCTTTGTGTTCAGAGTTGAAGTACATGATGCGTAAACCTCCTGTCTTTGAATGTGGGTATCTTTGCTGTGATTACAGTATATCATTACAGAGCCTGTAATACCACTACCAAACGAAGTCAATTGTGTTGCAGTTATGTTACAGTGGATTCAGACTGTTACAGAGGTGGGAGCAAACCGGACGAAAAAATAATTTGAGAAAAAAGAAAAAACCTCTTGACATTTTGGCGGAAATGAGTATAATAGTAAATGCGCTCGAGAGAACGCGGGAAAATATGGACACTTAGCTCAGTTGGCTAGAGCACCTGCTTGACGTGCAGGGGGTCAGGGGTTCAAGTCCCTTAGTGTCCACCAGCAAAAGCAGCTTTCAAAAGAAAGCTGCTTTTTATTTTTTTAAAATACCTATTGACATTTTCAGAAAAGTGTGTATAATAGTATATGCGCTCGAGGTGAGCCGGAACGAAAAGCGAATATGGACACTTAGCTCAGTTGGCTAGAGCACCTGCTTGACGTGCAGGGGGTCAGGGGTTCAAGTCCCTTAGTGTCCACCAATAAAAAGCCTGATTTCGAAAGAATTCAGGCTTTTTTCCTATCCATTGCCCTGTAAACCTATTTCACCATTGCAGCCGGGCACACACTTTTACCACTCGCGGAGGTATGCCAATGACACGACGGGAACTCATCAACCATTGCCTGGGCTTTGCCGATGCCTATGAGGATTATCCGTTCAACGATAGCCCGGATGATCCGGATGCGATGACCGTTATGCGCCATCGTGGGAATAAAAAGAGCTTTGCCTTTATCTTTGAGCGGGGAGAACTGCTGGTCAACCTGAAATGCGAGCCGCTGACCGCGGAATTTCTGCGGGAGCAGTACCCGGAAGTGACGCCGGCCTATCATATGAATAAACGTCACTGGAATACGGTACGGATAAACGGTGACCTGCCCGAGGACGTGCTGTTTGGCATGATTGAGGATTCCTGGCTGCTGACCCGCCCCAAACTCGCTGCCAAGAAACGTGGGGAGGATGACCGGTGAGACTGTTTGCGGCATTGCAGCTGTCGGAGGACATGAAGTCGGCCCTTGCGGATACTGCCGCCGAGCTTGCAAAGCTGGGTAAGGGCAGATTTACCCGGACGGAGAATCTCCATCTGACGCTTGCTTTTATCGGGGAAACGCCAGCGTCGGACGCTGCCGTGGAGGCGCTGGGGGGGCTGGATGCGGCCTGCTTTGAAATGACCCTTTCAGGTGCCGGGCATTTTGAGAACCTTCTCTGGGCGGGAATCGCGCCCAATCCGGCGCTGGAATCCCTGGCTGCAAAGACGTTTTCGCTGCTGCAGGAGGCAGGGTTTGCACTGGAAGAGCGGGAATTCATCCCGCATATTACGCTTGTGCGGGATTATAAGCCATTTGAAGGAGAAATACCGCAGTTTGCGCCTGCCGAAACCTGCATGACGGTGACCCATGTGAGCCTGATGAAATCCGAGCAAATCGGAGGAAAGCTTACCTATACGGAAATATTCAGCAAAGCGCTTCTGCCGTGAGCATGAAGCCAAAAAAGCGGAAGGTCGGGAAGATTGGATATGAGACAGAAAGCGGAACTAAGAAAAGAAAACGGCGTGACCACTCTCTATGTGGACGGAAAACCGTTCGTTGCCCTGGGCGGCGAGCTTCATAATTCGGCCTCTTCCAGTACCGTGTGGATGCGGGAGAAAGTATGGCCCAGTCTGCGGCCTCTGCACGTAAACTCTGTCATCGCTACTGTTTCCTGGGAACAGATTGAACCGGAAGAAGGCGTGTTTGACTTTACGGAACTGGACGATCTCATTGCCGATGCGGGAAAAGAGGGCGTGCGGCTGACCCTGATCTGGTTTGGACTCTGGAAAAACGGCACGTCCACCTATGTACCGGAGTGGGTAAAGCTTGACCGGGACAGATACTGGGTTTGCGAAAGCGTTTCCGCCACCCGGATTCCCTCGCCCTTCGGGGATCCGTCCAATACCATCAGCCCCTTGTGTCAGGCTGCCGTAGACGCCGATGCCAGGGCATATGCCAGACTCATGAAGCATATCGGTGAGGTGGACACGGAGGGTACCGTGATCATGATGCAGGTGGAAAATGAGATGGGTCTGCTGGGCAGTCCGCGCGATTTTTCATCCTTTGCCAATGCACGATTTGCAGAGGAGATCCCGGCAGAGCTGGCTGAAAGCTTTGGCATTTCGGGAACCTGGACCGAGGCGTTTGGACGGGACGCGGAAGAATACTTTATGGCCTGGTATTACGGCAGGGCGGTGGAAACCATTATATCCGCCGGTAAAAAAGAGCATGATATCCTGATGTATGTCAACGCCTGGCTGCAGCAGTATCCGGATCGTCCCGGCTGCTATCCTTCCGGCTGCCCGATCGCCAAAATGATCCCTCTGTGGCGAATCGCCGCACCCGGCGTGTGCTTGTATGCTCCCGATATCTACGTGCAGGACTTTGAAAAGGTGGCAGCCGAGTATTCGCAGCTGGAAAATCCCCTGTTCATCCCCGAGACCGCCACGAATATCAACTCCGCAGCGTCTGTTTTCCTGGCGGTCTGTGAATACAATGCCATCGGTTTTCATCCCTTTGGTATTGAGGATATCATTAGCAGGGATCAGGGCGTGGACGCCGCCATGCTCGCAGCACTGAATATCAGTACGGCAGCGTTCAAAAACGAAGGCTCGGCTGTGTACCTGCCCGCGAGTTACCAGGTGCTTCACAGCATGATGCATCTGATTATTCCTGCCCGGGGAACCGGCCATATGCGCGGATTTTATCATAACGGATTTGATAACGGTATCATTCTGGAATTTGAAGAGTACGATGTCCATATTGCCTATGGTCCGACGGAACAGGGGACGCCTCCTGCGGGCGGCGCCGTGCTGGAAGTCGCACCAAACGAGTTCTATGTGTTTGGTACCAACTTCCGGGCATGGTTCCTGCCGAAGAAGGGGGAAAACTGTCATGTGCAGTTCCTTAGGATTGAAGAAGGTACCTTTGAAGGAGAAACCTGGAAGCGCGGACGGATTCTCAACGGCGACGAACATTACGTGGGTCTTCCCTTTATGCCGGGTATTATGAAGGTGAAGCTGTATAAATACTGATCCTTCGGGAAAACGGAGACGTGAAAAGCCGCCGCAGTCTTATCTGCGGCGGCTTGAATCTTATATAAGGACGGGTTACATCACTCTCATATAGGTCTGGACCAGCCTGACCACGATGGCGGCGGCTTCTGAGCGTTTGAGCGGCTGAAGGGGATGGTACGCACCGGCTGCATCACCGGTCAGAACGCCTGCGGCATAGAGCAGATAGACGGCTTTTGCATCGGCGGAATCAGGGACCATGTCTGCCGGGATGCGTTTGCTGATCGGCGCCAGGGCATCCGGGGAAATCGACGCTGCAAGCCAGCGGGCAGTCTCGGCACGGGTTGCCGCCCGGGACATGTCTGCGGGCAGATCGGCTTCGGCGGCGATGCCGTTGGCGATACAGTAGTCCACGGCTGCGCGGTACCAGTTGGCGCCGCTGCCTGTAAAGACGCCGTCACCGCCGTAATAGATGCTGTGAATGCGGGCGGCAAGGGTGAGAACCTCCGATACCCGCAGAGAGCTTGCAGGCTGGAAGGCTGCGGCACCGGTGCCGTTCATCAATCCGAGAAATCCAGCTTCATAAACGACGTCGCTGAACCAGTCGGTGTCCAGAACATCCCGGTAGCGGGGCAGTTCTTCAAATTTGGGCTTGAAATTGGTCAGACTGCCCTGTTTGGGAGGCGGAAGAGCTCCCCGCAGGACGGTCAGGGATGCATTCAGACCGTAAACGCTGATTTTTGCCTGCTGTGCCTGCGTGCGGGAAGCGTTGTACCCGCTGCACAGCCTGTCCGAGAGCGGCAGCGTGCAGGTTCCATGGATGCTGCACGCAAGCGAGAGCGTAAGCCCGGCGTCGGAGAGCTTTTTGCCTGCGGGAAGAGAAATTTCCGTGACGGCGCTGCCGTCGGCATCCAGAATACACAGATCGGAGAGGGTGCAGCGGTCTGCCACGAACTCCTGTGACCAGTGGGAACGATAGGTATCGCTGCCGTAGCCGGGAATGTAGCCGACACCGAGGTGGCGATAATCGGCGTTGAGAATAGCCTGACGGTGACTGGGACTGTTCATCCAGGCGTTCACCACGGCCATGGCGTCGGATTGACCGACGGCAATGTTTTCGGCGGCCTGTCTGCGCTGGATGGAAAAGTCGGCCAATACCGTGTGAAAGGCTCTGCCGTCCGGTCGGGTGTGGGAAAAGGAACTGCGCAGCTCGGATGCCCGAACGACGGCTGCGGTCTGCAGCACCGCTGTGGAGCACAGCGGCTCCAGCCCACGGGCAAGACGTTCTTCATTTGTCAGATAAAGAACCGCTTCGGATTCACGTCCTTTGACGGCTGCGGTATCGGCGGAAACGGCAGGCTCGGTTTTGATGTCAGACGGTGTATGTGGTCTGACTGCAGCGTATGTCTGTGTCAGCAGAAGCGAACAGACAAACAGCAGGGTCAGCAGTTTTTTCATGGAACTCATGCCCTCCTGATGATATCGATAAGCCCAGTATACAACAGCCATATGCGGAAAGCAAGCGGATACTGACAGATCATCCGAATCGTTTATAAAAAGGAAAGCATTGGAAAAAACAGGACGTAACTTGCATATACATGACAGCGTAAGGGCTGGACGGACATCTGAGCCGGGGGCTCACTGCCGTGCCGGGAAAGGAGTACGCTTTCATGAACAATTATGCCGAGCTTTGCGGCGATGTGGCCGCTGACCCTGTATTTTCGCATGAAAATCACGGATGTCGTTTTGTCAGTTTTCCCCTGCGGGTGCTGCGGCTGTCGGGAACGGCGGATGTGCCCAACATTATCGTACCGGAGGCGCTCAGCGCAGGTCTGGAGACGGGCCGGAGAATCCACGTGTGCGGACAGCTCAGGTCCTATAATAATCACAATCCCAAGCCGGAGGGACCGCCCAACCGGCTGCTGATTCTGATGTGGGGAAAGAACTGGGAACCTTGCGACGATGACTACGAAAACCGGATCCGGCTGACGGGAACCCTGTGCCGTGAACCGGTTTATCGGCGCACACCCTACGGACGGGAGATCAGCGACGTGATGCTGCGGGTGGAACGTCCCGGCGGGCTGCCGGGGATGCCGAAACGATGTGATTATCTGCCCTGCGTGACCTGGGGGAGTGTAGCACGGATGGCGGCGGCACTGCCGCCGCGCAGCAGACTGTCGGTGAGCGGAAGGCTGCAGAGCAGAGCCTATACAAAGATCATCGACGGGGAGTGCCACAGCCGCACGGCCTTTGAGGTCAGCGTGTCGGAAGCCGTGGCAGCGGTATAGAGAGATATAAGGCAGGAGGCTGCGGCTTCCTGCCTTTTTGCACGGAACTTCTGTTCGTTTTCACTTGCATTTTCCTGTAATATGCGGTATAATAAACAGACCAAACTATGCATTGGCGGCAGGAGGCGGCATAACCTTGGATTCCTATTGGAATAAACGCATTCTGGGTATCGACCCGGGCTATGCCATCGTCGGCTTCGGCCTGATTCAGGCAGGGTTTGGCCGCTACCAGCATCTGCGTCACGGCGCGATTACCACGCCTGCCGATCTCAAAGCGCATGAACGCCTTGTGATGATTTATGAGGATATGTGTGCGCTGCTGGATGCCATGAAGCCCGATGAGGTCTCCATGGAAAAACTCTTCTTCAACACCAACACCACCACTGCCATGGGAGTCTCCCAGGCGCGAGGCGTCATCCTGCTCAGCATTGCCCAGCGAAAGATTCCCATCTATGAATACAGTCCCTCGCAGATCAAACAGGCCATCGTCGGCTACGGTAAGGCTGAGAAGCTGCAGATGATGGATATGACCCGCAGACTCTTAAACCTCCCGGCCATGCCCAAACCGGACGATGCCGCCGACGGACTGGCCGCGGCACTGTGCCACGCCACCATGCGTACCTCGCAGCTCTACCGCGAGTAGGGGAGCGCGTCTTATAATACTTACTGCTTCGGAGAACGCTATGTTTTACTATCTGGACGGAAAAATCACCCATATCGAGCCCCATATTGCGGTTGTGGATGTGGGCGGCGTGGGATATCTGTGCCGCGTTTCCGCACGCACCCAGTCAAGACTGACCGTCGGTCAGAAGGGGAGACTCTATACCTATCTGCGGGTGGGCGAGGACATCTTTGAACTGTACGGCTTTGCCGATGTGGAGGAAAAAAATGTCTTTGAGCTGCTTACCGGCGTCAGCGGCGTCGGCGTGAAGGTGGCGCTGGCGATCCTTTCGGCGATGAACCCGGATCAGTGCATTCTGGCCGTGCTCAACGGCGACGAAAAGGCGCTTTGCGCTGCCCAGGGTGTGGGCAAAAAGCTTGCCCAGCGTCTGATCCTGGAACTCAAGGATAAGTTCAAAAAGGAATATTCCAACGTCACCGCCTCCGATGGCTTTGATTTTGCCGCTCCCGAGGCCGGCAGCGGGGACAAGCTCACCGAAGCGCGTATGGCCATGCAGGCTCTGGGTTATACCGCGGCAGAAGCTGCGGCAGCGCTGCGTGGCATTGATATGGAAGCACTGAGTCTGGAACAGATTCTCAAGGAAGCCCTGAAAAAGATGATGAAATAAAACGGACGCGGGATTTTGCAAATCCCGGCTCCGGGAAAGAGGGAACATATGCAGGTTTATAATCATTACGGAATGTCTCAGGTAGCCGCTGCCTTCACCGCCGCTCTCGGCGTCGAGGCTCCCAGGCAGGCCAATGTCCCGGCTGAGCCGCTCATGCAGCTTCTGCGCGACAGCTTTCCCGGCGGCGTTGCCGATAAGGTAGTCATCTATAATCCCGATGCCATTGCTCAGTGGATCTATCAGAAGTATACCCCCGATTTCCTCACCGTGACTGCCGCCACTCAGCTTGCGCTGCCCCTCAAGACCGTCATGCCCTCCGTTACCCCCGTGTGCTTTGGCACCATGTACACCGGCACCGATCCCGAAATCCATGGCATTCGTAAGTACGAGAAGCCCGTCATCCGTACCGATTCCGTCTACGACGCCCTGATTCGCGCCGGTAAGCGCTGCGCCATCTGCTCCACCGTCGGCGCCAGTATGTCCCGCATCTATCTGGAGCGTGACATGGACTACTTCGTGGATTATGAAACCGATGAAGAGGCCACCGCCAAGGGTATCGAGCTCATCAAGTCCGGCAAGTATGACTTCATCAGCATCTATAACGGCTGGTATGACCATACCATGCACGGTACCTGTGTCGAATCGGATGAGGCGCTGCAGGTCATGCGCGATGAAACCCGTATGTTCGGCGAGATTGTGGAAGCTGTGAAGGAAAGCTATAAAAAGGACAACGTGTTCCTCGGCTTCTGCACCGATCACGGCTGCCATGACAATGATAACGGTCACGGTACCCACGGCACCGATATGTACGACGACCTCAACGTCCTGCACTTCTTCGGTACCATCCGCAACCACGATTGATTAACCTTATATAAGGATACGGCGCAGGAGGGCAGCATCGCCCTCCTGCATAAGACAGACTAAGGAGGGGACGGTATGCCCATCGAATTTGACGATAATCTGGGAGAACGACTGGTCAGCGCGGAAGCGCGGCATGAAGATGATACGGAAGGCTCCCTGCGTCCCCAACGTCTGGGAGACTATATCGGTCAGGAAAAGGCGAAGGAAAATCTGCGGGTTTTCATCGAAGCAGCCCGTATGCGCGGCGAAAGCCTGGACCATGTGCTGCTGTCAGGCCCGCCCGGACTGGGCAAGACCACCCTCGCGGGCGTCATTGCCAATGAAATGGGGTCCAATCTCCGCGTAACTTCCGGCCCTGCCATTGAAAAAGCCGGCGATCTGGCGGCACTCCTGACAAATCTGGCACCCCACGATATTCTCTTCATCGACGAGATTCATCGTCTCAACCGCAGCGTTGAAGAAGTGCTCTATCCCGCGATGGAGGACTTTGCACTGGATATCATCATCGGTAAGGGTCCGTCGGCACGCTCTATCCGGCTTGATCTGCCGCCGTTTACCCTCATCGGTGCCACTACCCGTGCAGGTCAGCTCACGGCGCCCCTGCGTGATCGCTTCGGCGTGCTGCTCAAACTCGAGCTTTATAAAACCGATGAGCTTGAAAGGATCGTCACCCGCAGCGCGGATATTCTGAATATGCCCATCGAGTCCAGCGGTGCGCGGGAAATCGCCGGCCGCTCCCGCGGCACGCCCCGTATTGCCAACCGTCTGCTCAAGCGCGTGCGCGACTGGGCACAGGTCAAGGCTGACGGCTGCATCACCCGCGAGGTGGCCGATGAAGCGCTGCGTGCACTGGAAATCGATCATCTGGGTCTGGATGCCACCGACCGGCGTATGCTGCGGGGCATCATCGATATCTATGACGGCGGTCCGGTTGGCCTGGAGGCACTGGCTGCCACCGTGGGCGAGGAAACCGTGACGCTGGAGGATGTCTATGAGCCGTACCTGCTGCAGCTGGGTTTTTTAAGCCGCACTCCCCGCGGCCGCTGCGCTACCAAATACGCCTACGATCATCTGGGCCTTGCCTATACTGCACAGGCTGAAAAAGAGCCTGCTTCCGAGCAGCAGACTGTGGATGACTGGATGAAAAAGGTGTAAAATTTGGTCGCTTTCGGCAGCTTGGTATCGGATTTGTGCAAGATGCACGAGTTGCCACGGGTCAGAGTAGACAGATTAACAAAAAATTCACATTCCCCTTGACATTTTGTAGGGGAAAGACTATAATAGTATCCAGAGTGATTTGGCAGTTTACACATGAACAGCGAAAGAACAGACTACGAACAGAGCTCTGATGAAGTCCTCTGTGCGATGGCACAGGAGGGTGACAGGGAAGCTGCTGATGTCCTTGCCGTGCGTTATACGCAGTTGGTACGTCGGGTTGCACGTCCGTATTTTCTGGCGGGCGGTGACAGCGAAGATCTGCTGCAGGAGGGTATGCTGGGACTTTTGCAGGCGGTACGCGGATATGATACACAGCGGGCTGGGTTTAAGACTTTTGCCGCAGCGTGTGTGCGCAACCGCATCTGCAGTGCGATTCGAAAAGCGCAGGGTCGGAGTCAGAACCTGCTCAATACCGCGGTTTCTCTGGATCAGGAGGAGACGGTACAGGAGCTGTGGCTGTTTGGCGACGATCCGGAAGAACAGGTTATTGATCGGGACAGCGGCCGGCAGCTGGCCGCAGATATCGACGCAGTATTGTCCGATTTTGAAAAGCATGTGTTGACTCTCTATCTGGAGGGACTGTCTTATCGTGACATGGCGCAGCGGCTCCAGCGGCCGATCAAATCCGTCGAGAACGCTGTTACCCGTATCCGACAGAAACTGTCCCATTACCGGCGATAGCCGGAAGCGTTTTCCATTGGCTTTCACGGGCATAGCCCGTCAAGCAATATATTTTTGCCCGGCGTCAACATCCCCTGATTTCACAGGTATTGAGGTTTTCGTCAGAGGCACATATCATCAAAGAGAGGTACCACACATGTTCCAGGACAAGACCCTCAAGTGCAAAGAGTGCGGCGAAGAGTTCGTCTTTACCGCCGGTGAGCAGGAATTCTACGCCGAGCGCGGCTTCCAGAATGAGCCCCAGCGCTGCAAGGCCTGCCGTGACGCCCGCAAGAACGCTACCCGCGCTCCCCGCGAGTACTTCACCGCTACCTGCGCTGCCTGCGGCGGCGAGGCCAAGGTTCCCTTCGAGCCCAAGACCGATCGTCCCGTTTACTGCTCCGACTGCTTCGCCAAGATGCGTCAGCAGGGCTAATTTTGCCTGAATAACGGAAATTCAAGCCCCTTCCGGTTCCGGAAGGGGCTTTTCCATCCCGAAAGGAATGCCTATGATCCTCAGCTACACGGTTTCCCGAACAGAATTGCTCAAATACAGCCTCAGACGTGAGCTGCAGGTGTCCTCGACGCTGCTCAAGCGTCTGAAATACGCCGATGCAGTCCGTGTCAACGGCACGGCACAGCACGTGGGTTACCGCCTGGCACCGGGAGACCATGTGAGCGTCGATCTTGACATGGCGGAGCCGCCGGCCGGTGCTCTGGCTGAGCCGGGAGAACTCACGGTACTCTATGAAGACGACGCGCTGCTGGCAGTCAGTAAGCCGTCCGGGATGCTGACCCATCCCAGTCCCGCACGCAGTGACGGTACGCTTCTGGGACGTGTGCTTGCCCATACAAAGTTTTCCCATGTGGTCAATCGCCTCGACAGGGATACCACCGGCATCGTGCTGTTTGCCAAGAATGCCTATGCTCAGGATCGGGTGCAGATCGTGGAGAAGGTCTACACCGCCCTTGCATGGGGTCGCTTTGCGGAGCAGAAGGGTACGATTGATCTGCCCATAGGACGGGCAGCGGATGAACCGGGAGAGGAACCGAAGCTTCCTACCATGAAGCGCATCGTGGGTGAGGGACAGCGTGCTGTGACCCATTATGAGGTCATGGATGAGTGGATGCTGGGGGGAGAAATCTGCAGCCTGCTCAGGCTTTGCCCTGAGACGGGGCGAACCCATCAGCTGCGGGTACATTGCGCAAGCCTTGGGCATCCGCTGCTGGGGGATGGACTCTACGGACATACAGAGAGTTTGACACTGTCCAGGTTGCTGGGCCTGTCCGGTCAGCTGCTGCACGCGGGACGGCTTACATTTCGCCACCCTATCGACGGCAGAATCGTGAGTGTTGAATGCGCGGATGATTTTGTATGTCGGGTTGGAAAAGAACCGTAAATAATACGCCGCCGGGAGTATTCCCGGCGGCGTTAACCTTATATAAGGAAGATCAGGTCTTGTCGATGATGCGGATCCAGCGGAAGCGGTTGACCTTGACGACGGCGACGAAGCATTTGAGAACCTGGTCGGATTTGAGGCAGATAAAGACGATGACCGGTGACAGGTCAAATACGAATGCTGCCAGCAGGGCGGAGGGCAGAACGATCAGCCACTGGAAGATCAGATCGTTGTAGAGCACGAAATCCGTCTGACCGCCGCCGCGTACGATGCCGCAGAGGCAGGGCATCTGATAGGCGGAGCCGACACAGGTGATGGAGAGGATGATGAGGAACGTGCGGGCGAGGGCGAGGGTATCGGGCGCGAGCTTGTAGAGTACCAGAATCCAGTCGGTGCAGATGTACATCAGTGCGCCGGTGCAGATACCGATGCCCAGGAAGAGCAGCTGAATGGTCTTGGCGTAGAGCTTGACGGCGTCGATACGGCCTTCGCCGATGGTCTTGCCGATGAGAACGGAGGTGGCATTTGCAGAACCGTAGGCGACGACGGTGATCATGGAAAAGACGGTGCTGGCGACGGAGTTGGCGGCGATGGCCTGCTGGCCCATGTGGCCGAGAATCGCGGACTGGATGCTCATGGCAAGACCCCAGATGCTGCCGGACATCATGACGGGCCAGCTTACCTTGAGGAAGCTTCGCATGACGGAGAAATCGATCTTTTCAAAGTAGGCGCGCATGGGCATCCTGAGCTTTTTGTCGAAGCGCTTCATGTAAATGACGCAGACGACTACCTCCACGACGCGGGAGAGGAGCGTGGCGATGGCGGCGCCTTCCACACCGAGGACGGGGAAGCCAAGTTTGCCGAAGATCAGGACGTAGTTGAGGCCGATGTTGACAACCAGCGAGAACAGAGAGACGATGAAGCCGATGTTCACGGTCTCAACGCTGCGCAGGGTGGAGATCATGACAGCGGAGACGGCGTAGAAGAGGTAGGAGAAGGAGACGATGCGAAGATAGCGGGCGCCCTCTTCGATGACGGCGAGTTCGTTGGTGAACAGCGTCAGAATGCCGGTGGGGAAGAGCAGGCAGACAAGCCAGAGCAGGGCGGAGAGGAACAACGCGATGACCATGCCGATCTGGCTGATGCCGTGGATGGGCTTGATCTCCCGGCGTCCCCAGCTGCGGGAGGCAAGAATCGTGATGCCCTCAGTGCTGCCGACGACGAGCATCTGCAGGAAGAACTGGATTTGATTGACCAGCGCGACGCCGGACATTGCGGTCTCGCTGTAGGCGCCGAGCATGATGTTGTCGGCCAGATTGACGCCGTAGACTACGAGATTCTGCAGAGCGATGGTCAGCGTCAGGGTGAAGAAGGTCTTGTAAAACTGTTTTTCGCGTACGATAACTGCCATGTCGGCGATCCTCCGATGAAGTGAGTAGAATAAGGATATCATACCATATTTCGACGCGGCATGGAAGCGGGAAAAATTATTATTTCGGGTTTAAAATTGGACTGAAACGGCATGGAAGAGGGAGGTATTTACTGTAATTCATTTACAAAGGCTCTTTGTGAGGAAAATGCTTGCAATTATGCATAACCTATGGTACAATGCCAGTGATATCCTGTGTAATATACACAAATCAATTGACTGTTACAGAAGAAGAACGATCAATTCGGGAGGAAGCTTTGTATGAGCATTCCAAAAGGTACTACCAGCTATTTCGGACGTTTCGACAATCCTGAAAAGTTTCGCCTGATTCCCCAGCGCGGCGTGCGTGTGCATCTGGACCCCGCGGGAACCGGCTATCCCCACTGCTGGGATATGAATATATCCAAGGCCACCGGCAAGCTGTACTTTGCACCCTGCGACGAGTCCGGCCGCGGCCTGCATACCCGTATGGTCGAGTACGACTGGGATACGGATTCTGCCAAAATCGCCGTGAAGATCGAGCGGCTGACCCTGCCCCGTGAGCGCCATATGCCCCATTCCAAGCTCCATGAGTCCATCACCGAGCTTCCCAATGGCCATATCGTTGCCACGACCCATTCCACCGACCGCGGTAAATTTCAGCCTGAATGGATGCCCTTTGCCCACGTGGATCATGTCTGGGACGGCTTCCCCGGTTCCTACATCATCGAATACGACCCGGAGACCGGCGAGTCCTGGAATCTGGGCTGCCCCGCGCCCCGTGAGTCCATCTATGGCATGACCTATGATGCCCGGCATAACTGCCTGTACATGATCGGCTTCATGAAAGGCCATGTGTACCGCTTCTCGCTGGATGACAGAACGGTGAAGGATCTGGGCAAGGCGGCAGAAGTGTTCTGTTACCGCCTGCATGCCGGTCCCGACGGTCATATCTACGGCATGACGAAATCCGGCTTTCTCTGGCGCGCCAATGTGGATACCGAGAAACTGGAGTATCTGGAATGGCGTCTGCCAGCGGAGTGGAATAACTACGTGACCAATACCTGGTACCGTTACATGATCAAAGCGATGAACATCTCCGATCATGAGTTTGTGTTCACCTCCGATACCTGCGATAACTATTATCTCTTTGATACCGATACTCTCGAGGTCAAATGCATCGGCCGCTGCCAGAACTTCAACTACGAATCGGATTTCATGGTGACCAATTACGGTACCAATGAGTTCGGCGCGGATAAGGACGGCGTGCTGTGGTATTACCGCTGGCCGGCCTATCCCTACGATTTTCCCACCGATGAGTTCTATAAGACGCCCCATCCGGTGCTGCTGTTCCGCTGGGACTGGAAAAACGGCAAGGAGCCGGAATGCGCGGGCATCATGGGCACGCAGGATGTGTCCTTTGACCGCGACCAGTGCGTGACGATCGATAAGGATCGTGACCGCCTCTATTTCTTCGGCCACTTTACAAATGTGGAGGGCCATGTGACCGGCAAGCCTGACGAAAGCCGCTCTGGGCTCTTCATGATCGACCTCAAGGCCATGCGTGAGGATCTGGATAACGGCGTCAAGGGCCCGATCTGGCGGCGCGATATGTCCGTGATCCCGATGAATGAGGAAGAGATTGCGGCGACACGGGAACGGGCAAAGAAGTACAACGCCTGGGCAGGCGAGGAAGTTGCCGGTGCCAATCCCGTGACGGCGTTCCCCATCGGTTCTGTGGCGCCGGTACGCCTGTGGAGCCGTTTCCCCGGTCGTGAAACCTGCGATTCCAAGGTGAGAAAGCTTGCGTGGATCGATAACGATACCATCCGCGGCGTCTGCGGTGAGGATAAGGAGTATGCGTTCACGCTCAAACGTGAGGAATACGCTGAATTCCCGAGCCGCGAGGCGGCCGAAGCCGACCCCGACTTCTGGGTCTGGAGCAGTATCCTCAAGGATCACCTGGAAGTGACCGAAAACGCGGATGGAACCGTGCGCGTGAAGAAGCCGGTCAGTTATTCCTGGGTTGTTTCTGAGCTGGTGCCCTATGAGGAGATCACCGTGGGCGAGGAAAAGTGGCTCAACGCCCATGCGATGCCGCAGCCGGTGGATGTGGATCCGGAGCTGAAGCTTCCCAGCGTTGCGGGACGTCAGTATCTCTCAAAAGCCACCGCAAGCGTTGCCATCAGCGACGGACGCACGCTCGTTGGTACTGCCGACGGTCTGCTGGGTATTATCAAGGACGGCGAGGTCTTTAAACTCGGCAATGCCGCGCCACAAGGCCCGGTTCGCTGCCTGACGGTCTCCGCCGACGGCAAAAAGGTCTACGGAACCGCCGGTGACGAGGAAGATATGGGTACCATCTTCACCTATGACGATCAGCAGGGCATTACCCAGCTCGGCGTCATCAGCTATAATTCCCACGGCTGGATGGACGGTCCGACGGCGGCCCACGTGCTGACTTCCATTACGCTCTCTCCCGATGAAAAGTATGCAGCCGTGGGCAACGCAGACCGCCTTGGCTGCGTCCATGTGTTCAAGCTTTGATTACGATACTGAATAAAGGAAGAATTGTGTTATGAGTATTCCGAAAGGCACGACCAGCTTTTTTGGTCGCTATGATGATCCGGAGAAGTTCCGTCTGATCCCGCAGGCCGGTATCCGCTATGACCGCAACCCTGCAAAGCTTGATTATCAGTATTGCTGGGATATGAACGTGTCCCCCTATACCGGCAAGCTCTACTGCGCGCCCTGCGACGAGTCCGGCCGCGGTCTGCACGCCCGCATGGTGGAGTACGACTGGGATAAGGATGAATCCCGCGTGGTGATTTATCCCGAACGCTTCGTTCTGCCCCGTGAGCGCCATATGCCCCATACGAAGTTTCATGAATCCATCACCTTCCTGCCCAATGGTCATCTGATGGCAACCACCCATTCCACCGACCGCGGCAAGACCCAGCCGGAATGGATGCCCTTTGCCCATCTGGATCATATCTGGGACGGCTTCCCCGGTTCCTATCTGTTTGAGTATGACCCCGATACGGGTAAAACCATCAGCCACGGCATTCCTGCGCCCCGTGAGTCCATCTACGGCATGACCTACGATGCCAAATATAACGCGCTGTACATGATCGGCTTCATGCGCGGCCATGTGTACCGCTACTCGCTGGACGATCACAGCGTGAAGGATCTGGGCAAGGCCGCAGAAGTGTTCTGCTACCGCCTGCATGCCGGTCCCGACGGCCATATCTACGGCTGCACGAAGTCGGGTTATCTCTGGCGCGTCAATGTGGATACCCAGGAACTGGAGGATCTCAACTTCCGCGTACCGCCGCAGCGGTATCATTATGTGCTCAACACCTGGTATCGCTACATGGCCCGTGCGGTCAATGTTTCCGACCATGAGTTCATCTTCGCCACCGGTTCCAACTATAACTTCTTCCTCGTGGATACCAATACCCTGGAAGTCAAGCCCATCGGCCCCATCTACGACTTCGATTTTACCGATGATTATCTCACCAACGTCTTCGGTATCAACGAAATCGGCATCGACGCAGAGGGAACCATCTGGTTCTCGGCGCATACCTCCGGATATGCCTTCTGCACCGATGAGTTCTATAAGACTCCGGGATATATCCCGACGCTGCTTGTGCGCTGGGAGTATAAGAAGGGCAAAAAGCCCGAGGTCTGCGGTCTGCTGGGCGATGACAAGGGCTTCCTCAACGGCGATATGTGCCTGTCACTGGATGCCAAGCGGGATCACCTGTTTGTCATCGGCGGCTGGCGTGAATACGCCAATCCCGATAAGCGCGAGCTGACCGTGTTCATGGTTGATCTGGCCGAGCTTCGTCCCCGTCTGGACAGGGGAGAGAAGGGCCCCATCGCGCCGCTTGACTGGAGCGTGCGTCCGATGAACGAGGAAGAGATCAAAAAAGCGCTGGAGAAGCGGGAAAAGTATAACCACTATATCGGCGAGGGCGCCGGATCCGGTCTGGAGCCCAACCCCGTGGTGCCGTTCCCCATCTGGCAGGTCAGCCCCGTACGCCTGTGGCGCGAGGTGCCCTATACCGAGATCTGCAATTCCAAGGTAAGAAGACTCGGCTGGAACGATCAGGGTCAGATCGTCGGCATCTGCGGCGAGGAGCGGCAGTATGTGTTCACCCTCGAACATCGGGAGTATGTGGAATACGCATCCGAGGAAGAAGCGTGGCAGGATGAGCAGATGTGGGTGTTTGAAAGCATCCTGCAGTATAACCTTGAGATGACCAGACTTCCCGACGGACGTGTGCGGGTGAAGGTGCCGCTTTCCTTTGAATGGGTGCTCAAGGATCTGCGTCCCTATGAGGAGATCACGCTGGCGGAAGAGAAGTGGCTCAATGCAAATCTCCTGCCGCAGCCGGTGGACGTGCCGGAGGATTTAAAGCTTCCCAGCGTCGCAGGTCGCCAGTACCTGGCGCGTGCCACCGCGTCCGTGCGCATGAGCGACGGTACCACTGTCATCGGTACCAAGGACGGCCTGCTCTGCCTGGCAAGGTACGGCCGGGTCTATAACCTGGGCAACGCAGCGCCGCTGGGCCCCGTGCGCTGCCTGTGTACGTCCGCCGACGGTAAGCTCGTCTGGGGCAGCGCCGGTGACGACGAAGATATGGGTACGCTGTTTACCTACGATGCTTATCACGGCCTTGTTCAGCGCGGTGTTATCAGCTATAACTCCCACGGTCGTATGGATGGCCCGACGGCGGCTCATGTGCTGACCTCGGTGGCGCTCTCTCCGGATGGAAAATACCTTGCCGTGGGCAACGCAGACCGCCTGGGCTGTGTGCATGTCTTTAAAATCTGAGCCTTGTGCTTAAAACATACAGGAGGATACGATTATGAGTATTCCCAAGGGAAAAACCAGTTATTTCGGACGCTTTGATGATCCGGAGAAGTTCCGGCTCGTTCCTCAGAAAGGCGTACGCATCCATGTAGATCCCTGCGACACGCACTATCCTTCCTGCTGGGATATGAACTTTGCACCGTCCACCGGCAAGCTGTACTTCGCCCCCTGTGACGAGTCCGGCCGCAACCTTCATACCCGTCTGGTTGAGTACGACTGGGACACCGATACTGCCAAGATCGCTGTCAAGGCAGAACTTCTGACCCTGCCCCGTGAGCGCCATATGCCCCACTCGAAGTTCCATGAATCCATCACCGAGCTTCCCAACGGCCATATCGTCGCTACCACCCACTCCACCGACCGTGGTAAGTACCAGCCCGAGTGGATGCCCTTTGCCCACGTGGATCACGTCTGGGACGGCTTCCCCGGCTCCTATGTGATCGAGTACGATCCGGTTTCCGGCAAGTCCTGGAATCTGGGCTGTCCGGCCCCACGTGAGTCCATCTACGGCATGACCTATGATCCCAAGTACAATGCGCTGTACATGATCGGCTTCATGAAGGGTCACGTCTACCGTATGTCGCTGGATGACAGAACGGTGAAGGATCTGGGCAAGGCGGCGGAAGTGTTCTGCTACCGCCTGCATCTGGGCCCCGACGGCCATATCTACGGCATGACTAAGTCCGGTTTCCTCTGGCGTGCCAATGTTGACACCCAGGAACTGGAGGACATGAACTGGCGTATGCCGCCTGCGCGTCACGCCTACGTGCTCAATACCTGGTACCGCTACATGATCAAGGGCAAGAACTTCTCCGATCATGAGTTTGCCTTCACCTGCGGTTCCTCCCCGAATTTCTATGCTTTTGATACCAATACCCTGACTGTGCGTGATCTGGGGAAGTGTATGCCCTTTGACTACGAGTCCGACTTCATGATCACGCCCTATAGCGCCAATGAGTTTGGCCTGGATAAGGAAGGCGTGCTCTGGTACGTCCGCGCCCCCAGCCGCTATGATTTCCCCACCGATGAGTTCTATAAGACACCCCACCAGCTTCTGCTGTTCCGCTGGGACTTCCAGAACGGTAAGAAGCCTGAGTGCGTCGGTATCACCGGAACGCAGGAAGAAGCGTTTGTGCGCTGCACCTGCATGAGCCTGGATCCCGAGCGGGATCGCATCTACTGCATCGGTCAGCTGCGTCCCGTCGAGGGTTATACCACCGTGCAGCCCTCCCCGGTGCGTCAGGGCCTGTTCATGATCGACCTCGCGGTCATGCGTGAGGAGCTGGCAAAGGGCGAGAAGGGCCCGATCTGGAAGCGCGATATGTCCGTCATCCCCATGACCGAGGAAGAGATCGCCCAGGTCAAGGAAAAGGCGCTGAAGTATAACGCTTACGCCGGTGAGGAAGTCGCCGGTAAGAACCCCGTTACCGCCACCCACATCAGCAAGGTCGCACCCGTGCGCCTGTGGCGTGAGATCCCAGGCATGGATAAGCTCGACTCCAAGGTGGAAAAGCTCGTCTGGATCGATGAAAACACCATCAAGGGCGTCTGCGGCAACGAAAAGAAGTACGTCTTTACCATCGAGAGAAGCGAGTATGCAGACTATGCCTCCCGCGAGGTGATGGAAAACGATCCCGACTTCTGGGTTTATGAAAGTGTCCTCAAGCATAACCTCGAGGTCACCGAAAACGCCGACGGCACCATGCGCGTGAAGAAGCCCTGGGCTTTCAACTGGAAGGTCACGGAACTCAAGGACTACGACGAGATCACCGTCGCCGAGGCAAAGTGGCTGGACGCCAATGCCCTGCCGCAGCCGGTGGACGTGCCCGAGGATCTCAAGCTCCCCACTGTCGCCGGCCGTCAGTATCTGGCAAAGGCCACCGCGTCTGTGAAGATCAGCGATAACCGTACCGTCATCGGTACCAAGGACGGCCTGCTGGGCATCGCCAGGTACGGTCAGGTCTTTAACCTCGGCAACTGTGCGCCGCAGGGTCCCGTTCGCTGCCTGTGCACCAACGCCGACGGCTCCATCGTCTACGGTACCGCAGGAGACGATGAGGATATGGGCACCATCTTCACCTATGATGACAAGAACGGCCTGACCCAGCTGGGCGTGGTGAGCTTTAACTCCCATGGCTGGATGGACGGCCCCACCGCTGCCCACATCCTGACCTCTATCACCCTCTCTCCCGACGGAAAGTATCTGGCAGTGGGCAACGCCGACAGACTCGGCTGCGTCCACGTGTTCAAAATCGGCAAAGACGCCTGATTCCTGCGCTCTGACTTCCCAGGAGACCCGACAAACAGGTCTCCTGGGAAAAAATTCAGGTAAATTGACGGTAAATTCGTAAATATTGCGGATTTGCTTGCGTTCTTTGGCACATTGGGCTAAACTTTTGGCGTGGCCAGTATTGAACACAATTTGGCTCAATCAAATGTGCTCTGAACAGCGCAAAAAACGGAGGAAAAAAACCATGAGTATCCCGAAAGGCTATACCAGTTACTTCGGACGTTTTGACAATCCCGAAAAGTTCCGCCTGGTACCCCAGGACGGCGTGCGCGTGCGCATTGATCCCGAAGGCCTCAACTATCCCCACTGCTGGGACATGAACTATGCCCCCTCCACCGGTAAGCTCTACTATTCACCCTGCGACGAGTCCGGACGCGGCCTGCATACCCGTCTGGTCGAGTACGACTGGGATTCCGATACCGCCAAGATCGCGTTCCGCGTGGAAGAGCTGACTCTGCCCCGCGAGCGTCATATGCCCCATTCCAAGCTCCATGAGTCCATCACCGAGCTGCCCAATGGCCATATCGTGGCCTCCACTCATTCCACCGACCGCGGCAAGTTCCAGCCCGAGTGGATGCCCTTTGCCCACGTGGATCACGTCTGGGACGGCTTCCCCGGCTCCTACATTCTCGATTACGATCCCGTGACCGGACAGACCGTGAACCTGGGCTGTCCTGCGCCCCGTGAGTCCATCTACGGCATGACCTATGATGCCAAATACAACGCTCTGTACATGATCGGCTTCATGAAGGGTCATGTTTACCGCCTGTCTCTGGACGATCATACCGTCAAGGATCTGGGCAAGGCTGCGGAAGTGTTCTGCTACCGCCTGCATGCCGGCCCCGACGGTCACATCTACGGCATGACCAAGTCCGGCTACCTCTGGCGCGCCAATGTCGATACCCAGGAGCTGGAGGATCTGAACTGGCGTATGCCTCCCGAGCGCTATAAGTACGTGCTCAATACCTGGTATCGCTACATGATCAAGGGTAAGAACATTTCGGATCATGAGTTCGTCTTCACTGCCGGTAACTCCGGTCACTTCTATGTCTTTGACTGCAATACCCTGACCGTGCGCGACTGCGGCAGAAATATGCCCATCGACTTCGAGTCTGATTTCCAGATTACGCCCTACGGCCGCAGCGAATTTGGCCTGGATAAGGATAATGTTCTGTGGTATAACTGCGCCCCCAGCCGTTACGATTTCCCCACCGATGAATTTTATAAGACGCCTCATCAGCATCTGCTGTGCCGTTGGGACTTTACCCGCGGCAAGGAGCCCGAAGTCGTCGGTATCATCGGTACTCAGGAACAGTCCATGCAGCTGTGCTCCTGCCTGAGCCTGGATCCCGAGCATGACCGCCTGTACATGATCGGCCGCCTGGTTCCCGTCGAAGGCTATGGCATCGATACGCAGGTTGAAGGCTACTCCACCGACGGTCGAAGCGAGCAGCGTCAGGGTCTGTTCATGATCGACCTGAAGAAGCTTCGTGCCCAGCTCGACGCCGGTGAAAAGGGCCCGATCTGGAAGCGCGCCATGACCGTGCGCCCCATGACCGAGGATGAAATCAAGGCTTCCAAAGAAAAGGCCAAAAACTACAACGCCTACGCAGGTGAAGAAGTTGCCGGTGCCAATCCCGTCACTGCATTCCCCATCAGCAAGGTTTCTCCCATCCGCCTGTGGAGAAGCGTTCCCCATACCGATATCTGTGACTCCAAGGTGCAGGCTTTGACCTGGATCGACAATGAGACCATTCAGGGCATCTGCGGCGAGAAGAACAAGTACGTCTTTACCATCAAGCGCCGTGAGTACGCTGAGTATGCCTCCCGCGAGGTCATGGAAAACGATCCCGACTTCTGGGTCTATGAAAGTGTCCTCAAGCATAACCTCGAGGTCACCGAGAACGCCGATGGCACCATGCGCGTCAAGCTTCCCTGGTCCTTCAACTGGATCTGTACCGAACTCAAGCCCTATGATGAGATCACCGTGGGCGAGGAGAAGAAGCTCCTGGCCAGCGCCATGCCGCAGCCCTGTGATGTGGATCCCGAGCTCAAGCTTCCCACCGTTGCAGGCCGCCAGTATCTGGCCACGGCTACCGCGTCCGTGAAGTTCGCCGGGGATCGCACCATGGTCGGTACCCGCGACGGCCTGGTGGGCATCATCAAGGACGGCGAGGTATTCAGCCTCGGCAATGCCGCTCCTCAGGGTCCCGTGCGCTGCCTGACCACCAATGCTGACGGTACTGTTATCTGGGGTACTGCCGGTGACGAAGAGGATATGGGCACCATTTTCACCTACGACGATAAGCGCGGCCTTGTCCAGCGCGGCGTCATCAGCTATAACTCCCACGGTTGGATGGACGGCCCCACGGCTGCTCACATCCTGACCTCCATCACGCTCTCTCCCGACGGCCAGTTCGTCGCAGTCGGCAACGCCGACCGTCTGGGCTGCGTCCACGTTTTTAAGCTGTAATAGTTTTTCTGTGCCGAGAGCGCGGAAAACGAAAGGAGAATCCGTATGATCGCTGATTCCCGTACATTTGCTTTTGATTATTCCAAGACTCCTCTGCCTGAAGAGGCGTTTCGCAACATCGCCGACGTCGGCGTGCGTTACCGCAGAGGCCTGACCCATCTGGATATCCATGGCACCTGGGATACCAACATCTCCTCCGAGGGCATCGTCTACATCGCTCACGCCTGCGAGGGCACCAAGGAAGATCAGACCAGCCTCATCGCCTATAACTGGATGGAAGACCGCGGCTATGTCTGCTACGATACCCAGAAGTATACGCTGGCAAAGCCCCGTGCGCTGCCCCATACCAAGCTCCATGAGTCCATCACCGAGCTTCCCGACGGCCGCATCGCCGCCACTACCCACTCCACCTCCAAGGGTAAGGATCATCCCGAGTGGATGCCCTTTGCCCATATGCATCACACCTGGGAAGGTTATCCCGGCTCCTATATCCTCGTCTACGATCCCAAGACCGGCGAGGTGGAGAACTGGGGTATCCCGGTGCCCCGCGAGTCCATCTACGGCATGACCTACGATGCCAAGTATAACTGCCTGTACATGATCGGCTTCATGCGCGGCCATGTCTATCGCTTCTCCATCGACGACCGTACCGTGAAGGATCTGGGCAAGGCTGCCGAAGTGTTCTGCTACCGCCTGCACGCCGGTCCCGACGGCCATATCTACGGCATGACCAAGTCCGGCTATCTCTGGCGCGTGAACGTGGATACTGCGGAGCTGGAGGATCTCAACTGGCGTCATCCTGCCGCCTACGATAACTCCTGGACCAATACCTGGTACCGCTACATGGCCAAGGCCCGCAACATCTCTGACCATGAGTTTGTGTTCCATTCCTACACCAGCGACGAGTTCTACTGCTTCGATACCAACACCCAGAAGGCTTACTCCATCGGCAAGAAGTTCACCCATGACGACCATAATAACGTCCGTCATACCGAGTTCTGCCTCAACGAGTTCGTCGTGGACAAGTACGGAGCCCTGTGGTATCAGATCATGCCCGTCGTCCTCGGCAACGGCGCTCCCACCGACTACCGTAAGTATACCATTCCCTCCTACCTGATGTACTGGGATATCCGCAATAACCGTAAGCCCGTGAACCTGGGCGTCATCTCCAATAATGACTTCTTCCTCAGCTATTCCACCGGCGTCTGCTACGATGAAAAGCGCGATATTCTCCATCTGGTCGGCAACATGTGCAAGATGAACGAGTCCGGCCATCTGCTGGGCATCACCTCCATCGAGCTTGAAAAGTTCCGCCCGGCGATGATGGAAAAGGGCGCTATCTGCAAGCAGCAGTCCTTCCGCGCCGTCAAAATGAACGATGAAGAGATCGCCAAGGTCAAGGAAGCCACCAAGCGTCCCTTCCCGAAGTATTCCGGCGAGGAAGTCCCCGCGGGCAATAACTTCCAGGCGTTCCCCATCGACCGCGTAACTCCCATCCGCCTGTGGCGTGCCGTTCCCCATACCGATATCCCGGCCTCCAAGGTCATCGGTATCGCCTGGGACGATCAGGGCGTGCTCCACGGCCTCTGCGGTGATGGTGAGCCTCAGTATTACTTCACCGTGAAGGAGAATCTCTTCGAGATTCTGGGCCGTACGCTGGAGGAAGTGGACGAAAATCCCACCACCTGGCTCTATAAGGGCGTGTTCGGCAAGAACTTCAAGGTGGATATGATCGACGGCCTCTACGGCGTCAAACCTCCCAAGGCCTTTGCCTATAAGCTGGATAAGTTCATCCCCTACAGCGAGATGTGCGATGAGCGAAAGGCATGGCTGGAGGAAAACATCCTGCCCGGTAAGCAGGCAGAGCTCCCCGAAGGCACGAAGCTGCCCGAAGTTGCCGGCCGCCGGTATCTGTCCGATGCCACTTATGTGGTTGACTGGCATGACGGTCTGAAGATAGCCGGTACGAAGGATGGCCTGCTGGGCATTGTCCGTCCCGACGGTTCCGTCTATAACCTGGGCAACTGCGCGCCTTACGGCCCGGTCCGCTGCATGACCACCAACGCCGATAAGACCGAGCTCTTCGGTGTTGCCGGTGACGAGGAAGATATGGGCATGGTTTTCCACT
Organism: Oscillospiraceae bacterium; assembly: GCA_015067675.1. Taxonomy (GTDB): domain Bacteria; phylum Bacillota; class Clostridia; order Oscillospirales; family QAMX01; genus SIG502. The sequence continues at coordinate 3,773 of SVMB01000013.1, read as the reverse complement.
ACGATGACATGCGCGGTATCTCTCAGGTTGGCCACCTCAACTATAACTCTCCCAATCACATGGACGGCCCCAGCTCCGCAAACGTCCTGTCCTGCATTGCCGTTTCCAAGGATGGCAAGAACGTTGCCATCGGCAATATCGACCGTATGGGCTGCATCCATATCGCCGATCTCGCCGCCATGCGTATTGAGTAAGCATCGTTTCATCAGTTACGGTTAACAAAAGCTCCCCCGCGCCTCATTGCAGAGGCGCGGGGGAGCTTTCTTGCTGCAAAATTGCTATTTTTCAGAACAGAAGGTGACCTGTTTTCCTTCCAGAATCATGTTGGTTGTACGAACGGCACACATCTTGCCGCACATGGAGCAGGTGTGGCGGTCAGCCGGCGGCGTGCTTTCAAAATAACGCTTTGCCTTCTCCGGATCCAAGGCAAGTTTGAACATTTCATCCCAGTCAACTCTGTGCCGCGCCTCGGACATGGCATTGTCTCGCTCACGGGCATGGGGAATGCCTTTGGCGATGTCCGCCGCGTGGGCGGCAATGCGGCTTGCGATGATGCCTTCCCGGACATCATCCACATCCGGCAGGCGCAGATGCTCCGCTGGGGTGACATAACACAGAAAGTCAGCGCCGTTTGCCGCGGCAACAGCGCCGCCGATAGCGGAGGTGATGTGATCGTACCCGGGAGCGATATCGGTGACGATGGGACCCAGGACGTAGAAGGGCGCATTGTGGCACAGCCGCTTCTGCAGCCGCATATTGGCGGCGATTTCATTTAAAGCCATGTGGCCGGGGCCCTCGACCATAACCTGTACGTCACGAGCCCAGGCGTGCCTGGTGAGATCGCCCAGCTCGATGAGCTCGGCGATCTGCCCGGCATCGGTGCTGTCGTCGATGCAGCCGGGACGCAGGGCGTCACCGAGACTGATGGTCACATCGTATTCACGCAGGATGTCGAGTACCTTATCGTAGTGCTCATAGAAAGGATTTTCGCGCCCGGTCATCATCATCCAGGCAAACAGCAGCGAGCCGCCGCGGGATACGATGTTCATCTTTCGCCGGTCACGCATAAAGGCTTCCACTGCCCGGCGATTGATACCGGCATGGATCGTCATGAAGTCCACACCTTCCTCAGCATGGGCGCGTACAACCTGCAGAAAGTCCTCCGCCGTGATTTCCAGCAGATCCTTTTCCAGATAGCCGATGGCGTCGTACATGGGGACAGTGCCGATCATCGCGGGAGAACGGTCGATCAGAGCGCGGCGGAAGGTGTTGGTCTTTCCGTAATTGCTTAAATCCATGATGGCTTCGGCGCCGAAGGAAAGCGCCATATCCACCTTTTGCATCTCGGCTTCGTAGTTGTTGGCATCGCCGGAGATGCCGAGATTGACGTTGATTTTGGTACGCAGACCGGTACCGATACCCTCCGGGGAGATGGAGGTGTGACGGACGTTGCAGGGAATGGCAACCTCACCGCAGGCGACAAGGGCGCGCAGTCGGGCAGGATCCATGTCCTCTTTGCGGGCAACGGTTTCCATTTCAGGGGTGAGAATGCCGCGTTTTGCGGCTTCCATCTGGGTTTTGTAGCTGCGCATGGTATCAGTTCCTTTCAGAAAGTGAAGATTTGCGGCATGCCGCATGAATCACTGAAAAGTCTCCCTGATGATGGATACTGACCGCTCATATGATGCGCAGTGTACGTTTTCCCCGGAATTGCAGAGATTTGGGCAAAAGAAAAACGGAAAACTGCGATCTGGCAGCTTTCCGCGAAAAAACAGGTGCAAAGGCGTCCCTACGTTGGCATTATCCAAATCAGGTTCAAGGGTCGAAGGGCATACCTTCCTCTCAGCCTGTCCGATCCCTGGAAAAAGGATCCTGCAAGCTCCCCAGCTCTTCAATTTGTCATTAGTATATACCCTTCTTCGGGAAAAATCAAGTGCCAATATGTAACGGCATGAAAAAACAGGGAAAAGCTTTTGGCTTTTCCCTGTTTTTGCGTTTGAAAGGCTTTTAGAAGATCATAACCGAGATCTTGGACAGCAGAACGATCATAACCAGCGCCAGCGGATAGGTCGCAGCATAGGAAGCAGCAACCGCGTCGGTCTTGGCAACGTTGATGAGGGTGCCTAGAGCCGGGGTACTGGTCATACCGCCGGTGATGGAACCGAGGTTATTGAACACGCTGAGCTTAAAGACGTACTTGCCCAGGATGTAGCCCAGAATCATCGGGATGATGGTCATGATGGCGCCGTAGATGAAGTAGGCAGGCTGGACGAACTTGATGAAGTTGACGCCGCCGGGAACACCTGCACCGATGAGGAAGAGCATCAGGCCCAGCTCACGGAAGAAGTTGAGGGTATTCTTGGAAACGGACAGATCGATCTTGCCGATGTGGCCGAAGTGACCCACGATCAGACCCATGACCAGCGTACCGCCGGAGGAACCCAGGGAGAAGTTGATGCCGGGGATCTTGATGGAACCCAGGATCAGACCGCCCACGACGGTGAGCATGAAGGGGAAGAAGTCCAGAGAGTCGATCTTCTTGAGGGGCTTGTCGGACTTTTCGACCTTGACGGTGTCAGCCGCGACAAAGCGGGCGCGCTCCTCGTCGATGTTGACCTTGAGGAACTTGGGTACCAGCTGGACAAAGAGAACCACACCCAGGATACCGAAGAGGTAGGCAATGCCGTAACCGGCAGTGACCGCATCGGGATCGAGCGCTGCGTCCTTGGCAGCGGAGAGACCGGGGGTGCTGGTGAGAGCGCCGGTGAGCAGACCGATGGCCAGAGAAGAGGAGATGCCGGTGATCTTCATCAGGATCAGGGCAGTGCCGATACCGGCCACGATGATGACCGCGCCCATGACGATGTAGGCGATCATGGACTTGTTCATGCTGCGGAAGAACTTGGGACCGGCGATCAGGCCGACAGCCGTAACAAACATCGCGGTACCGAGGCTTGAGATGAAGGAGTACATCGGCTTGACCGTTTCGTTGTCAAAGAGAACGATGGTCTTGCCGCCCAGTTCAAAGGAGCCGATCTGGTTGGCGATGACGCCGAAGACCAGGGCGGTGAGGAGAACACCGGCGGTGCCAAGGGAAATGCCCTTGATCTCGATGCCGCCGATGAGGTAACCGATGGTGGCGATGATAAAGACAAAGAAGAGAAGGGTCAGAAAAGAAGCTGCAACACTGGATAAGTAAGCCATTTTTCTTCCTTCTTTCTCTTATGCACGGCGGGCATAGTCGGGAAGGAGCTTGGGAGAGACAACGTCGGTCTTGATACCGGCATCGGCCAGTTCCTTCTGGAAGTCGTCAACATGGGACAGGGTCAGCTTGCCGACGGTGACGGACTTGGCCTTCTCGGAGGCGTTCTTACCGGCATTGCGGCCAAAGACGATGATGTCCAGCAGGGAGTTGCCCATCAGACGGTTGCGGCCGTGGATACCGCCGACAGCCTCACCGGCGACGAAGAGGTTCTCGATACCGGTCATACCGTCGTCGGTGATCTTCAGACCACCGTTCTGGTAGTGCAGGGTGGGGTAGACAAGGATAGGCTCCTTGCGGATGTCGATGCCGTACTTGCCGAACATACGCATCATGGCGGGGATGCGCTTTTCGATGGTGCCTTCGCCGTGCTTGATCTCGATCATGGGGGTGTCGAGCCAGACAGCGTAACCGGCGGGAGTCTTGACGCCGTTGCCGCGGGTGGAGCACTCACGGATGATGGAGGCGGCGGACACGTCACGGGTCTCCAGGGGGTTCATGAAGGCTTCAC
>SVMB01000129.1 GCA_015067675.1 Oscillospiraceae bacterium | reverse complement strand
AAAAACCGTGCTATCGGCATCGGCTTTGCTGTAACTTCGTATACGTAGTTTTTCCTTATAGGTCGGTTTCTCAATGGAACGGCGAATCAAAAGGTAGGTGTCCGTATCAAAATAAAGGTTTCGGATAGTAGTTCTACCGTATTTATCAAGCTTCATATGCGGCGCCATCGCTTCAAGAACTCGCTGTTTTTGCTCGAGCGTTAGCATATATTTCAGTTCATATCGTTTAAATACGGTTTGAAACGCCATAAAAAACCTCCTGTACCATGATAGAAACATTGTACAGGAGGAAGATTGAAGTTTTATTGAATTTATTTAATTTTTTAGATTGTTGGAATTTGTACTCTGAATTCTACAAATCCGTCAAAGCAGAGCACCGCAATATTACCTTTGTGTGAGGTGGTAATTGCTTTGGCGATGGCAAGGCCGAGTCCGTAGTGCTTGTCCTCGCTGTTACGGGCAGTATCCACACGGTAAAATCGCTCAAAGATATGTTCTCGCTGTTCTGCGGGGATTTCATCACCTTTATTGATTACCGAGAGTTTTGCAAAGCCGTGTTCTTTGGTTAAGCTCAGCCAAACTTCGCCACCACCTTTACTATGGCGAATAGCATTATCAAGCAGTATGGACACAATTTGTTTAAGCTGCGTGCTGCTGCCAATCACACCGATATTGCTTGTAATGTTTGTGTTCAAAGTGAGTCCTTTTTCAAAGGCAACGCTTTCAAAGGGCAGAGCTTCGCCAGCAACAAGACGGCTGAAATCAATGTGTTCCATCTGTGGAGCTACATTCTCTGTTCGTGCAAGGTCTAAAAGCTGACCGACCAACATTCCCATCCGCTCATTTTCATACTGAATATTTTGGAGCCATTGGTTGTCGCCGATTTCACGGGACAAAAGCTCTGCATTTGCGCTTACCACCGATACCGGTGTTTTCAGTTCGTGACCTGCATCCGAAATGAACTGCTTTTGCTTTTGATAGCTTTCCTCAAGGGGTGTTACAATCTTATTTGCCAAATATGCCGCAAGGAAATATAGCGCAATGATGGCTACTCCGCCAAAGATAAGTGTATAGCGGAACAGCGTATTCATACTTTCACGGATAATGGTATTGTCCATAAAGGAAACAAGCGTGTAGCCGCCCTTGTCCATCCTATAATACACTAAGTTATCGATCACACCGTTTGTATTGGATTTTTTAAGAACCTGTCTTGCTGCGCTTTCAAGCTCTGCATCGGTATAAACGGCGGCATCGTCATTTCTTATCTCTATCACATTGTTATCATAAGAGATAGCAACCGTGTAAAAGGTGGATAGTTTGAATTGATTTGTATCAAAATGGGGACCTCTGTCGGGGAAGGGCTTCATAGGATCAAAAGCGCCACCCATAGGCTTTTCCAACATATACCGCTCTGCGTGTTCCTTTAGCATTTCCTGATTTGTCGTAGCAACTTCAAAATAACTGGACACATAGATCACACACAGTGTTCCTACCCACAAAAGCGTTAAAATACTCATAATGGCGGCAACGATCTTTTTCCTTGATTTCTTAAACATCGTCACACCTCAATTCGTAGCCGATACCACGCACCGCTTTGATCTCAGTCTTTGCACCTACGAAGCTAAGCTTTTTACGGGTAAAAGACATATATACTTCCACGTTATTGTATTCGGCTTCGCTCTCAAATCCCCAAATCTTCACCGCCAACTGCTCACGGGTAAGTATTTGCCCACTGTTTGCAATTAAGTATTCAAGGATGCGATATTCCTTTTCGCTGAGCCGTACGCTCTGACCATTGGTGGTACAGGATAAGATAAGCGTGCTCGTATCCAAGGTGATATCTCCAAAGGAAAGAATACCATCTGTCATACCGAGTGTTCTTCTCCCCAGCGCACGAAGTCGAGCAAGTAATTCTTTCGTCATAAACGGTTTTGTTAAGTAATCATCTGCGCCACTGTCAAGACCTGTGACTTTGTCGTCAAGCTCTGCTTTTGCGGTGAGCATTAAGATCGGTGTAGCGATCCCTTGGCTTCGAACCTTCTTTGCAATTTCATATCCATTCATTCCGGGGAGCATAACATCAAGGATAATAATATCGTATATATCGCTCTCGATGGCGGCTAAACCGTCAAGCCCGTTAGCATAATGATCTACTTCATATTTTTCCTGACGCAGTATTTCGCATAGAGCCTGCGCCATTCTTTTTTCATCTTCCACAAGCAAAAGTCGCATATCGACACCTCCACTTATATACCATTATACCATAAAAGATTGAAAAATGATTGAAGAAATTGAAAAGGCGGCATGGATTTCTCCCTGCCGCCGTTCTCGGTTAGTTGTAAATTATATCGTGGTTCACGATTTCTTTGGCTCCGCTGCGGATGTTATTCATCCGAGCAAGCCACTCCATTTGGTTGTCTGCTTTGAGTTTTTCCGTCACGCCCTCACGTTCTTCCATCTGTTTTACGAGCCGAAAAAACATATCCTCAGCCTGCTTATTTACATCGGCAAGGTGTTTGTTTAGTTCGCATTTTGTGAGCAAGGTTGTATAAAAACCTTGTAATTTTATCTTGAGCGTTCATCACGCCGTTTACCTTTGTTTGTTCTTGCTTGTTCAAGCAGATTATATCCTTTAGAAGCCATCTCATCATTGAGTCTCTTGATAATTCTATAAGCTTCCGATTTGGAAACCCCAACAAACGAATCACTTCATCTGCTCTGATAAACAAGCTTTCAGCCATATTTGAAACCTCCGGAATTGGTGTAAGGAAAAGTCCCTTCACTGATTCGGAATTTCAAAGGGGTCAGAATCAACGGTATCAGAGAAATTTTTGAAATTATTTTCGTTTGTGGGAACTGAGGGACTACAGAGAATACAGTAAAAAAAAGCCCTCAAATTCGTCCAGAGAAAGACGAATTTGAGAGCTTTGGGATGCTTTGACATTATTCTATGTCTGAGAGGTAACGGTATCAATTTGGTATCACTCGGCCATTTTTGCCGATTTTTTCAGTTTGCGATGCTGAAAAACCCTGTAATACCAATGCTTTTTGGATCACTCCAAAACCGTTTCCCCTTACTCCCACTCAATCGTGCCAACCGGCTTGGGAGTCAAATCGTACAGGACGCGGTTGACGCCTTCCACTTCATTTGTGATGCGGGCGGTAATTTTATGCAGGACGGCGTAGGGGATTTCTTCGATGGTGGCGGACATAGCGTCGGTAGTATTGACCGCACGGATGATGGCCGGCCAGCCTTCGTAGCGGCTTTCGTTGCGTACGCCCACGCTCTTGATATCGGGCACAACCACGAAGTACTGCCATACCTTCTGATTCAGGCCGGCATTATCAAACTCCTCGCGGAGAATGGCATCGGCTTCCCGCAGGGCGTGCAGACGGTCGCGGGTAATGGCGCCAAGGCAGCGCACACCCAGACCGGGACCGGGGAACGGCTGACGGTAAACCATAGCGTGAGGCAGACCAAGAGCCTCGCCCACTACGCGCACCTCATCCTTGAACAGCAGCTTGATGGGTTCTACCAGATCAAACTGCAGATCCTCCGGCAGACCGCCCACGTTGTGGTGGGACTTGACCGCCTTCTTGCCCTCTGCCTGCTTGATGCTTTCCAGAATATCGGGATAGATGGTTCCCTGCGCCAGGAAAGAAATGCCTTCCAGCTTGCGGGCTTCGTCGGCAAATACGTTGATGAACTCGGCACCGATGATCTTGCGCTTCTTCTCGGGATCGGATACGCCTGCCAGCAGATTCAGGAAGCGGTCGGTGGCGTCCACGTAGATCAGATTGGCGTCCAGGCCTTCCCGGAACAGCTTGATTACGTTTTCGGACTCATCCTTACGCATCAGGCCGTGGTTGACGTGCACGCAGACCAGCTGCTTGCCGATGGCCTTGATGAGGAGTGCGGCGACAACGGAGCTGTCCACACCGCCGGAGAGGGCCAGGAGGACCTTCTTGTCTCCGACCTGCGCACGGACTTCGGCGATCTGTGCGTCAATAAAGGCCTGTGCCTGGGCGAGTGTCTGGATGCGTTCCATGGATTCGGGGCGAACGTTGTTCATAGGAGTCCTCCTGCACGAAAGTATATAGAATGTGATATGGAATCTTTTTTACAGACTATAGTATAGCACAACATCACGCGGATTTCAATACGGGAATTCGGGTTTCCGTGCTGAAATATGCTTGGAATTTTTCCATTTTTTAGGTCATTTTTTCTGTGGAAGACTCCGTACTGCCCGAAGTGGGCGTGATTTCCCGGGAACGGCTGCGGCGGGGGGCGGACAATTTATACAGTTCCTCCGCTGCCAGTCTGGTTTTGGCCGCCAGATCGACGCCTTCCTTAGGGAAACAGTAATACAGCGCATCCGTCGTGCCGATGGAGATCACGTCGCCCAGTTCGTACCAGTAGAAATCCGTATTCAGGCTGTAGGAAGCGGCAGGCTTCTGGGAATAATGCAGTTTTCCGTCACAGCCGGTGAGGGTGAATCCCTCCGCAGTATGGGTCAGCGTTCCCTCTCCTACTCGGTACAGGCACTTGGTGTCCACCAGCATACAGATATCCACGGGAACGGAAAGGCTGTATCTTCCCTCTTCCAGATCCTTGCGTACGCACTGCCGCTGCCAAGCGTACCAATCCGGGATATGAGAGAATTCCGTCTGTCCGTCGACGGCTTCCATGCGGCCGGTTTCCGTCAGCGTATACGTTTTTTTGCAGTCGGGACAATGCAGCGTGATTCCGCGGCCGATCATTTTTCCTTCGGCAAGACAATGGGGACACTTATACAGCACGCGATTGAGATAGTCCGCCCGGAACGGCTCGGTGATTCGGATTTCGTTCTCCTGCTGCCAGCGGAAATTGTCGAAAGCGAAGGCGTCCCGTACCTTTGCGTTGATCTCGTCCGGGCGCATGGTGGCCACCTCCTCCGGGGAAAGCAGATACCGCACCTCGGCGGACACCTTTACCTTGCGCTTCTGCAGATTGTTATACAGCGGATCCCGGAGAAAGGCTCCGTACGTCTGCACCATCACCACCGGAACTCCCAGCTTCTTTACGCAGAATCCCACGCTGTCCGGAAGAGCAGCGGTGGTTCCGTCAAAGGTATATCCGGCCTCCGGGAACAGAACCACCGTATTGCCCCGTTCACGGACGGCGTACTGCATATCCCGGATCAGGGAGAGATCGGTGACGAATTTCTGAGTGGGAATACAACCGATGAGACGCATGAGCCAGCCTTTGCCCACGAATCCGTCGGTGGTGCATACGATGCTGAAGGGACGGGGAAACAGAACCGTGGCGGCAATCTCCAGATCGATGAAGCTGGAGTGATTCATCAGCACCAGACACGGCTCGTTTCTGCCCAGCTTTTCCATACCGATCTTCGTAAAGGAAAAGCGGGTCGCCAGCAGATCCGGCACGGATGCGGCCCGCATGACCAGCCGGAAAAAGGGAGAGGGCTTCAGGGGGCGTTTATGCGCTTTTTTCGGCAGACGAAGCACGTCCTCGTATGCCATATCTTTCACCTTGATTTTCATACGCTTCTCCGGAATATAAACAAAAGTTTATGATATTATAGCACATTCCCCTTCACAATGCAACGCTCCCCGGCATTTTCCTGCAGGATTGCAGTACTGGGCGACAAGAATGGAGCAAAACTCCTGTTTTCTGACCGATTATGCATATTTTAAAGATGAATCATGCGATATAATGATAGAACTGGCCGGGACGATCATACACACACTGGGCGAAACGACGAAAATCGCCGTTCAATTTTGGTAAATCTGCCACTGGAAATGGTGTCCCCGGTCATGTACAATTAATTGAACCCAAACGGGAGGAAACACACATGAATACTGAATGGACCGTCTATCTGCCCATGCCTGCAGATCCCCGCTCTATCCCGCTTTCTTTTCTCTGCGGCGGCAGACGAATCACCGGAATGGACGAATCCTTCTCTCCCCGGATGCTGTCCGACGAAACGGAAGGAACCGTCCGCACCATCGTGTGGGAAGGAACCGATTCATCCGGTCTGACTATTCGGACGGAAAGAAAAACATACGCCGATTATCCCGTGGTGGAATGGCTTGCTTTTCTGGAAAACCGGGGATGCGAAAACAGCGCCCCTCTCTCCGACATCCGTCTGGGTGTCTGTACGCTGCCGCTGAAGAATCCCACGCTGCAGTACAGCAACGGTGACAACCGCCGGCAGGAGGCCTTTTCCCGCTTTGAAACCGTACTGACCGCGCCGTTTTCCCTGGAGCCGGAGGGCGGTACGTCCTGCTGCGGGGCGTTTCCCTATATGCGTCTGACAGACGGCGACCGCGCCGTAAATCTGGCCATCGGATGGCCGGGACACTGGTGCGCGGAGTTCACCCCCGACGCAGACGGAACCCGCATCGCCGTTGGACAGAAAAATCTGGCACTGTACCTGAAGCCCGGTGAGATTATCCGCCTGCCCCGGGTAACGCTGATGCTTACCGAAGGCGGCGAGGATATCTCCCGCAATACGTGGCGGCGGTGGTTTATCGAACATATTCTCGTCCGGGAAAACGGCGAGCCGCTGAAGCCGAAGCTCTGCATGCACTACTATCTGGAAGGTGATAAGCCGGAGCACACCGGCGCCACCGAGCAGGGACAGATCGAAGCCATGGGCATCTACCACGAGAACGGCATTCATCCCGACATCTGGTGGATGGACGCGGGCTGGTATCCCTGCGATTACGACTGGCCCCGCACCGGCACATGGCGGCCGGATCCCGTACGCTTCCCCCATGGACTGGCTCCTCTCGGCGAGGCATGCAAAAAATACGGGATGCAGTATCTGCTCTGGTTTGAGCCGGAGCGCGTCCGTGCGGGTACTGAGCTGTATGAGGAGCACCCCGAATGGATGCTGCACATCGACGACAGCCGTCCCGAAAAGGAAACCTGTATGCTGAATCTGGCGGATCCCGACTGTCAGGACTGGATCATTGAGCGCATCGATTCCATCATCACCGAGAGCGGCGTCAGCATCTACCGCCAGGATTTCAACATCAACTCCCCACCGCCCGAATCCTTCTGGAACCGATACGACGAAGAAGGCCGCACCGGCGCGCTGGAAAATCACCATATCCAGGGATATCTGAAGCTGTGGGACACTCTGCGCGAGCGCCATCCCGGACTGTGGGTGGACTCCTGCGCATCCGGAGGACGTCGCAACGATCTGGAAAGCATGCGCCGGGGTGTGCCGCTGCACTACACCGACGTGGGCTACGGCAACCATCCCATAAAGCAGATGCAGCACCGCCTGCACTTTGAATGGATTCCCTATTTCCGCGCCCACAATATGGTATGGGATCAGCCGGACGGCACCTATACCGGCTCCATGCATCCCGACCGCTGGTACGATGAATTCTCGTTTCAGGCCGCCATGGCTCCGTCTCTCACCTCCATGCTGCATATCCGCGGACAGCAGCGGGAGTACGAAGCCGCACGGCTGATGCACCCCATCTGGAGACGAGCCGCCGAAATGATGCTCCGCGCGGACTACTACCCTCTCAGCGAATGCCGCGCCGATCCTCACGACTGGTACGCCATGCAGTTCTTCGATCCCCGAAAGGGCGACGGATTTGTGCAGATACTGCGCAATATCGCCGCCGATGAGGAAAGCTTCACCGCCTGCCTCTGCGCCCTGGAGCCGGATGCACGGTACCGTTTCACCGA
>SVMB01000128.1 GCA_015067675.1 Oscillospiraceae bacterium | reverse complement strand
TATCTCGTGATGACCTCCATGGCAGCCAATCTCTGGCAGACAGTCATGGCAATCGTACTGCCGCTGATCTTTATGGGCGTCGGTCTCGTTGTCTGGTATATCAGGAGGAAACGCTGATGCGCCGGATTATTGTCCTGCTTGTTTTTGCAATAATGCTGATTGCTCTGACTCTGGGATGGTTTTTTGCAGCGGAATACTTACCCGGTTCTGTTGTCCAGTCGTCTGTAACTTCTCAGAGTACTCCCGAAGATCCTTTGCTGATATTCCCCGGCGCCATCACACGTATTCAGTACACCTATAATGGAGAATCGATTGATCTGACGCTCAACGACGATGTTTGGCAGTACACAAACGATCCTGCGGTTCCAATCCACAGCAAATCTGTGCAGGCCATGGTAAATGCGCTGACAGAAGCCCGTATCCGCCGTACAATTGAACCGGCAGCAGGGGAGAGCTACGGCTTTGCTGATGACAGTCTTTGCGTCCTGGTTCACTCCGACGAAGGAAAACAGGTTAAACTGAATTTTGGAGGCGTCAATGAAGTCACATCTCAGGTCTACGCCCGAATCAATGATGAAACCACCCTTTATATGCTGGATGTGAGTGTAGCGGATTCTTTCTGCCTGGGATTTCTCGATCTGATCCAGACCGATGCTCCGCCGGATATCGCAGCATATGAGCTTGACAGAATCACCATTACACGCGGCAATCATATACTTGAGCTGTCCTATCATCCTTCCGGTTTACCGACTGCCTATTCGACTGCCTTTACCTGGTTCATCGGAAAGCCTTATGATGAACTCAGCCCTGCCGACACCCGCAAATCCCACGCGCTGTTCAACGACATCACTAACTTTTATATCTACGGCTGTGCTGCCTATCAGCCGGATGCTGAGTCGCTTGAATCGATGGGACTTATCAGTCCCCGGGCCAGTATCACTGTTGAGTACACGCTCGACGGAGAAACGTTGAGCAGGACGTTTCATGTCGGTGCTAAGTATGATGAAACAAAAGCGTATATCCGATTTGAAGATTCCGACCAGATACTGTTGGCTGACGCCGGACTCATGGAAAGCATCATCTATACATCAGGTTCCTCGCTGCTGCCGGATGCCGTGTGTCTCATCGAACAGGGGACTGTCACCGATTTCACAGTGGAACAGGACGGCCGTTCAGTTCATTACGTTGCCACATCCGATGGCTATACCCGGGATGGAGAAGCCTTTTCTGCCGACGCAGTTGATCGATTCTTTGCCTGTTTGAACGACATGGCAAGCATCAAGGATGCCCCGGACACCAATCCATCCGAGATTTATGCCAGCATTCGTTTCCTTCGCAGTACCCAAAATCACAATGATATGACACTTACGTTCTATCGATTCGATGCCGATACTCTTCTGGTAGGCTTTGACGGGAGAACAAAACTTCTTGTATGGCAGGAGGATGTCGATGCAATGCTTGCGCTGCTTGACGCAGACAACGCAGCCTGACAACGCTTGACAAAGGAAAGCTCTTCGTGTATCCTAGAGATAACCAAACAGGAAAGGCGGTTTAAACCATGCTTAAAGAAATCCTGGAACAAAGAAAGCTCCCCGACCTTCTTCGTATGAACGACGGAACTCCTGTAACAAACGCTGCACAGTGGCCTGCACGCCGCCGCGAGCTGCTCGAGATCCTGCAGACTTACTGCTACGGTATCACTCCTCCTCCGGTTCCTGTGCACGGTGAGGTTCTCAAAAGCGATACCAAATGCAACGCAGGCAAGGCTACCCAGCACAGCGTCAAACTCACCCTGGATACTCCCTACGGCCCCTACAGTTATCCGCTGGAAGTTTTCCTGCCCAAGAACCGCACCGATGCTCCGCTCTTTCTGCTCATCAACTTCCGTCCCGACGTTCCGGATCGTTATTTCCCCGTTTCCGAAATTCTTGACAACGGTTTTGCAGCCGCGATGCTGCATTATAACGACATTACCCCTGACAAGGATGACTTCACGGTAGGACTTGCCGGTCTTTACATCGGTGACCGTGAGCGTCGGCCGGATGAATGGGGACAGCTCGGCATGTGGGCATGGGGTGCTTCCCGTGCGCTGGACTGGCTGCTGACCTTCGGCGGCTTTGATCCAAAGCGTGTCTATGTCACGGGCCACTCCCGTCTGGGCAAAACCGCTCTCTGGTGTGCCGCCCAGGATGAACGCTTCGCCCTTGGTATTTCCAACGACTCCGGCTGCGGCGGTGCCGCGCTTGAGCGCGGCAAAATCGGCGAACATGTGCAGCATATTCCCGGCCGCTGGTTCTGCCCCAACTACAAGACCTACAAGGACGACATTTACGCTCTGCCCTTTGACCATCACTTTGTCACGGCCTGCTGCGCTCCCAGATGTGCCTACATCGCCAGCGCCAAGGAGGACTGCTGGGCCGATCCTCACAGTGAATTCCTTGCAGCCCTTGCGGCATCCCCGGCGTTTGAACTCTGCGGTCTGCAGGGACTTGTCTATCCCCATGATGTATTCCCCACAGCTCCCGCAACCTTCCATGAAGGCAATGTCGCCTATCACATCCGCACCGGCTGCCATCAGTTCGCACGTGAAGACTGGCTGCGGCATATGGAGTACGCAAGGCTTCACTTCGGTTTGTAATCTACAGAAAAACGCCTGTGGCTATCCAGCCACAGGCGTTTTGGTTTTGAAGCATTAGTCAACCTTTTCAAAATGAGGAAGCACACTGATCGGCGCATCCACTGTGACGGTCGCGCCGCCGTCGTAGACCGTACCGTCCACATAGCGCCACTTGCCGCCGGGCAGACGGACCTCGCGCTGATACTGTCCCTTGACTGTCACAGGCGCCACCAGCAGATCATCACCCAGCATGAACTGGTCGTTGACCGCTTCCAGACCTTCGCCGGGGAATACGTACTCAAGATAGCGGACGATGGGCTCGCAGGTCGTGGCAGCATTTTCAGCCAGAGCATAGATCTTTTCGGCGTACTTCAGGTGGAGCTTGCCAGCTTCCACGCAGTAACCCGCGTGCTCAGCATCCAGCACACGCCAGGGAGCTGCGGAATACTGCATCATCGGCAGGAGCGCCGCGCACTGAGCATAGCGGACGAAGAGTTCCGGATCCAGCGCCTTGGCGCCGGGCAGGAAATCCACAAACGATCCGCCGCCGATCATATCCGGGCAATTGAACGCATAGCCGAGAATGCCCTGGGAAAGACAGTCGGGAATCAGAACCACAACACCGGTATCCCAGCGGTGAGACTTGTCACACAACCGCTGTACCAGCGGAAGACCCGCCGCATTCCAGGAGGCACGGTATTCGTTGTAGGGATAATCCTTACCCATCTCAGACCAGAGACGGCACTGACCGTTGGGGGTAACCGGCGCATAGGTCTTATCGTCATCACGATAGAAGATGGAGTCACCAGCGTCGAACTTGAAGCCGTCGATGCCGTATTCGTCCATCAGACGATGATTCTGCTCCCAGTACCACTGGCGATCCACGGGATTGGTCATATCAAGCACCGCGGAGTAACCGTTCCACCATTTCCGGACTGCAACTTCGCCGTCGGGCTCACGCACAAGGCCGCCCTTATCACGCAGCAAACGGAAGTTTGCGGTGTCGGGAGAGATAAAGGGGCAGGTCCAGAGCATAACCTCAAAACCGAGATCATGCAGTTCACGCACCATGGCCGCGGGATCCGGGAATTTTTCCTTTCGGAACTCCCAGTCACCGTAACACCGGTTCCAGTTGTCGTCGATCATCAGGATACCTGCCGGAAGTCCGGCTTTCAGGATGTTATGCGCGTATTTGATTACATCTTCCTGATTCTGGTCGTAAATCAGCTCAACCCAGGTGTTATACTGCGGCTTGAGGAAGAAGTTCTTGGGCGGAAGCTGGCCGTTGCCCGGGAAGTGCGCGTCTGAAGCTGCTCGGAAAGCGCCGCGAAGGTTTTCATAGCCGCCGCGCAGTTCTATTTCGGAATCTGCTTCGAAGAGGAACACATCGCCGCAGAGCTTTACGGCAAAGCCGTTGTCACACCATACATAACGGCCTTTGCTGGACAGCAGCAGCGGTGCACTCTGGTTGCCGGTGATGTCAATCCGGCAGTCATCTTCAAAATCCATACCGGCCTTTACCGGCATCTTTCTGCCGCACGTGCTGTGCAGACCATACCAGTACTCTCCGGGCAGGAGCTTGACAACAAATTTCATATTCTGATACTTCCTTCTTTATTACTTTGCTGCGCCTGCAATCAGAGCATTGATGCGCTCACGCAGTGACAGCAGCCAGGCATCGCCGTGAGGGTACTGCTTGAAAGTAATCGGCTCGATACCTTCTTCGACAATCTCCATGACCTTCTCACGGCCCACAAGGGATTCTGCAAGCTTGAGTGCACGCATATCCTGCAGCGCCTCATGGAAAACTTCCAGGCGAATGGAGGACCATGCACCGTCGGGACCAGGATAGACGACGAACGCATCACCGCTGGGGAATGCTTCGCCGGCGTCAGTGGTCACGAAGGGGTTGATCTTTGTCTGAGACAGGCAGGAATTGTAGAAATTGTAGCCCCACTGCAGGAAACCTGCAATTTCAAACTTGTAAAGCTGCACACCCAGCACACGATTGCGGGCGGAGGGGAATGCCATGAAGCGATTGGCCACGTCGATGTTCTGAGAACAGCAGTAATAGGTCCACAGGTTCTTGACTCCGCCCTCAATAAAAGGCTCGATGTGATTAGACGCGGGAATGGGCGTCTCAACAGCGCCGGTTGTATAGAAATCAAAATTGGACAGCGCATCCATCATCGGATAATCCGGCAGCAGCTCGGAGAGAATACCGCTGACCTTCTTGTACTGCTCCAGATGCGCAAGACCGGGCTCGTCGGAAACGTGGAAGTAGGCGTTCTTGTTCATGCCTTCCTCCTTGAGCAGGGCATCCAACTGAGGCAGGAAGGCTTTCAGGAAGCCCACGTATTCCTCACCTGCGGCGTCGGTCTCCCAACCAAAGATACGTTCATAAGAACCGGTCTTTTCCATCGTTGCCATGATCTTGGGCGCATGACCGGCACCCCACTGGGTGAAGAGGTGACTGATCTCAAGATTGGCAATACCGGTCTTGCGACAAAGAGCGATCCAGCGGCGAAGTTTATCGAAGTTAAAGACATAGCCGCCATTTTCGGTCACAGTCACATCAACCAGCTGAACGGTGGGACGCTCGCCACCCACAGCAGTATCCAGCGGAGGCGTAAATACAGGCGTCAGAATCAGATTCTGGCCACGGGAAGCGGCAACCTTCATGAAGCTCTCGATCAGCTCCCAGCAGCGTTCACTGTAGGCTTCCACGCCGTAATAACCGGTGATGCCGTCAACATGGAACCAGGCAGTGTAAAGCATTTCCTGTTTGGGCAGCACCGCATCCAGAACCGTCAGCACAAATGTCTCACGGGCAACCTCGCCCTGACCGGCAAGCGCAAAAGCAACGCTGATGGGATATACACCGGCGGCGCAGTCCTCCGGCAGTTCAACAGTCACCCAGGCGCTGTGCCAGACATTGGCAGCATGAACATAAAAGTTTTCAAACGGCTTGAGCACATCGGGGAACAGGCATGGCTTATCACGGAGCAGATAGTCGTCATGGTTTTCGTAAATCGGCAACATGGACGGCACACATTCCACGCTTCGAACCTGAACAGCATCTCCCAGAGCACTTTCAACCGTAACGCTGAGATTAGCACAGGTACGGGTAGGGAAGCTGTAGGCAACCTGGAAGGTGAAAACTTCACCCTTCAGAGCAGTCGAGCTGGAGCAGGGGAGCGCCTCGGGCGCTTCTTCGGGAAAAACTTTGACTAGAGATGAGAGCAGACGCGTATTGATGACAGACATGTTGTACTCCTCCTGTAAATATGTATGTATAATCAGGAACGGGTTTGGGTCGTGGTACGGCACTTGGGACAGGTCACCTGGAGCTTGCCCTTACCGCGCGGGACACGAAGCGTAGCGCCGCAATTTTTGCAGCGGAAATACTTGTGCTCCTTGTCACGAAGCTGATCAATCGTCACACGGCACTTGTTGATGAAAACAAGCAGTTTTGCCTGGACAGGACGCCAGTAACGCAGAAACTTCAGATTCTCTTTCTGTCTGGCTGTGATATTGCGGGAAAGCATGCGCCAGAAACAGAGCAATGCCGGCAGATAAGACAGATACATTATCCATATCGCCTGTTTACCGACAACATTGCCGATTAACATTATGAAAAAATAGACCGCAATAAGCCCCACACCGAGCTGATCCATGCCATACCGGCCGCGCATAAAATTCTGTAACCAACGCAAGAAACAAAACCTTCTTTCTGAGCAAGCAGGATTTACCGTCAATCAAGGAATCAATGCCAGGGCACACTGATTTCGCCGGCAAGTCCGCGCATATTGTTTTGTTAATTTTACCACAATTACGCTCAGTAAACAAGTAGACAACCGCTTGGATTTTCAACATATTTTCTTTGCCAACGTGTCTTTATTCCCTTAGTTTGTGTTATGCTTCCTTTTCTTCCTTGACACCGCCTTTTTTAGACTGTATAATTTAGACAAATCAAACAAGGAGGGACCGGTATGGAACGAAATTATCAATTCCGTGAACGTATGCTCCAGGTTCATACACCCGGGCTGCGTGACGATCTTCTCTGGAAAGAAATCGTCGGCACTGTCATTAACGATTCCTGGGAAATCATTTATCCCCGCTGCTGTGAGCGGGTTATTCGTACAGCCGCACTTGATCTTCAGGAATTCTTCCAGATTTCCATGGAGCTCTATCCGCGCCTGCGTGCTGTGACGAACATCTGTGAAGTTCTGAAAGATCCCTGTCACAAGATTATTCTTACAGACGCAACTCTCACGCCCAATCTTGCCCCGGATTATACGGAAGCCGGCGCATATCGGCTCAACATCACCGACAATGCCGTTATCATCTGCGGCGTTACCGGACGCGGTACCGCGCAGGGCGTCTACTACATCGAAAACCGCATGGGCATCAACCGCGGCCCCGTTCTGATTTCCGGTGAAATCTGCCGCCGTCCGCTGTTCTCACCCCGTATGGTTCATTCCGGCTTCGGTCTTGATCAGTTCCCGGACGCGCATATCTCTGCCATCGCCCACGCGGGTATGGATGCGCTGCTTGTATTCGTTAAGGACGTTCACATCACCCCTCAGGGGCATCTGGATATCAACGACCTGATCTACCGTGCCGCAGCCTATGGCGTCGATGTCTATGCCTACAGCTATTATAAGAGCCCCAAGCATCCGGACGAACCTGACGCCCGTGAGTTTTATGAATCCACTTACGGTAAGTTGTTTGCTGCCTGTCCCGGCCTCAAGGGTGTCACGCTGGTCGGTGAATCCGTCGAGTTCCCCAGTCACGATCCGCATACCTCCGGCTGCCTGCGTCTGCAAAAGCCCCCGGGAGAAACCCGTCCCAGCCCCGGCTGGTATCCCTGCTACGACTATCCGCAGTGGGTAAGCCTCGTGCGTGACATCATCCGTGAAAAGAACCCCAATGCCGACTTCGTCTTCTGGACCTACAACTGGGGCTATGTTGACAAGGAGCCTCGTCTCGCACTGATCCGCAGCCTGCCCACCGACATCTCGCTGAACGTTACTTATGAGATGTTTGAAAAGTTTGAACCGGCTCCCGGTGTCACCAAGAAATGTGTTGACTACACGCTTTCCTTTGAGGGACCCGGCCAGTATTTCACCAGCGAAGCAGAAGCAGCGCACGAGCGCGGCATTCGCCTCTATACCATGGCAAACACCGGCGGTTTGTCCTGGGATATCGGCGTCGTTCCCTATGAGCCTG
>SVMB01000127.1 GCA_015067675.1 Oscillospiraceae bacterium | reverse complement strand
GGTATAGACCTCTTCGTGGAGATCGTGGGGGACGGCGACGTAAACGGCGTCCACGTCGTCACGGGCCAGCAGCTCACGGTAATCGGGAGTGGAAAAGACGACGGAGGGCACGCGCTCGGTGAACCAGGCGCGGCTCTTTTCACTGCGGGAGCAGACGGCAGTGATGACAGGGCGCGGGATATCGTCCTTGAACTGGGTCCAGCGGGCAGCAGCACCGGCGAACTCACGGGCCATCAGGCCGCAGCCGATGATACCGAAACGAACAGTTTTCATGGATTAGTTCTCCTTATATGGGTTTGTGTGATTATTCTTCGACAATCTGACCGACATGGTGCAGCGTATGCGTACGCTCAGCGGAATCTTCCAGATCTGCCATATGGTCGATCATGCTGCGGTCGAGCACGAACAACGGATAGTCGGTGAGCGGAGCCATAAACTCCACAGGATCGGTAACGGGGTAGATTTCCCGGGTCATGGGATCCAGAATTACGGGATCTGGCATCACATCGCCGAGGAAGGGCAATGTAAGCGGCACACGCCGGGCAATGACCTCATCGCCTACGGAAACAGGAAGGTGGTAGGCATAGAAAATCTGATCATTCTTTCGGAAACCGGCAAAGCGGATGGAAAGAAGTTCCTCGCCGCTCATTTCGGAATCACGTCGGAAGATAAAGGAAAGTTTGGGATCCGGGCAGTTTTCAACCTTTCCGTCAAACAAATGCGCAAGTACCTGCAGGCCATAGTAGGAGGGCTTGCGGCTGTGATCCTCATGACGGATCACACCGTAATGGTAGCGGACGATCTTGAGGAAATGCTCGAAATCGTAGGCATGGAAGTAAGATGTGCAGTCCAGTTCGTCATTTTCCATGTCACACAGCAGATGGCGCAGCACGAATTTCACCTGCTGCATCTCCGTGACCGGCAATGCAGAGAGCGCACCGCGGCTGCGGGGATCGTTGTAGGAGGGGTATCCCGCCTCGCCGCGCCAGAAGCGGAGTTTGGGGGCGATTTTTTTCAGATGGCTGATCTTATTTTTGACCTCGCCGTACATGGCCTCGGGCAGCGGACGGTAATAATGGAACGAATGGATATCCACCCAGTCACCTACACCCATTTCCACGAGCTGCTGCATAGCCGCCAGCGTTGCGGTGCAGGAAATGATCACAGCTTCGGGATACACCCGGCGAATAATGGGAGAGGTGAGTTTCGCAAGCTCCATATAGGGGGTGGACCAATCGGAATCGACGCAGAACGCGGTGACATCCGGCTCGTTCCAGATCTCAAAATGGGTGATGCGGCCCTTGAAATGGGTCACGGCTGCTTCGACGTATCGCGTCCATGCCTCTCGCTCACTTTCCTGTGTGACAGGGAGGAAACCGAGGCCGCCGATGTGGAGATTGGGATACTTCTCAGGCTGCGTGCAGTAGAGCTGATTGCCGAAAGAAAGGGAGAGAAACGGCTCGATACCGGCTTCCACCAGAGGATCCACGATGCGGTCAAGCCAGGAAAAGTCGTAGACACCTTTGACCTGTTCGGTTCTCTGCCAGCCACTCTGCAGACGGACACGATGGATGCCGAGCGAGCGGATCAGATCAAATACCGGCTCAAATTCCCAGAGGCCGCGATCCAGGCACTCCATACCCAGACAGAGCTTACCGCCGGGGATTGTGGGGATACCGTCGAGATCGCGGAGCTTGCCGATCGGGACAAAGCCCAGCGCGGAGATCGCGTCACGATAGGCTGCTGCAGACGGATGCGTGTTCATAATGAAAACTCCTTATGACGTCAGATGATCTCCAGATAATCCCGATCAGGAAGCTGGGGCCACCGGGCCGCGGGCTTATCCTGATACCAGAAGGCGACGGAGGAAATATCATCCTGCAGCGGCAGATAACGTCCGCCGGAGCGCCAGCCGAGAGCCTGAATGGTGACCTTCAGCTCATGTTCAAAGCGGATGGGATCGGTGATGTGGAAACGATACAGGCCGAAGCGCTGCTGGGAGGAATAGGTGCCGTCGGGACGAATTACCTGAGGAAGACCTGAATAGGGGGTGGTGAATTCACGGTACTGACGCTTGCCGTTTTCGTCGGCTACGTCAAAGTTGTAGGATCCGCAGAAGTAGTCTTCGGTGCCGGTGCCGCAGATGGTGGGGAACTCACGGTCGCCGTCCATGTAGAACTTGATCTCGCCTTCACCCCACCAGCCGGTGTTGTTCACACCCCAGGCCATATAGGTACCCACATACTGTCCCTTGCCTTCAATGCCGTCCACGATGGTGCAGACATCCTTGTAGGGCAGGGGATTCACCCGGCGAAACTGCGCATGGAAGTAGGCCGCATCATCGGGGACTTCCGTCTCGGTGTAGGTGATCTGGTAATAGACCGTCAGACGCTCGTCAGAGCGGTTTTCCATGGTGATGCGGGCATGGCGGCGGAAGGGCATCTGCCAGTAGCAGTTGAAGGCACGTCCGGGATTGACGCAGACGGGAAGGGCCGAAACCTGGGCGTACTTGCCCCAGCCGCAGCAGAAGAAATCGCCCATCGGGCACTCGACGGAGGGAATTTCGGAATCATCCCAGTAAAAGCGCAGGATCGTATCGCGCCAGGAACATTTGCCGCCGGTGGTCATCCAGATGTGCTGGATGCAGCCGGAGCCGGAAATATCGGCCAGCGTAAAGGTTTCGCCGGGCTCGATATGGGAATAGGGACTGACCTTCCAGCCCTGACCCAGATCGCGGGCAGCCGCAGCGGCTGAGCCTTCTTCAAGAGTGGCGCGGCCGCCCATACCGGGCTTTCCGGAGAAGTTTTCAGAGGAAATAGAGCGGGTTTTGGCGTTTGAAAGGGTGAAAAGATTGCTCATATCGGTACCGATACCGTTAAAAGTGTACATAACGGAAACCTCCCTGCATTTTGAATGATTCAGAATGGCTGATCGGTATAAGTCCTGACGATGGGGAAGTTTATTCTGCTTTCTGTGCACGCGTGAGCATTGCTGCAGCGTGACCGACGATGATATCCTCGATTTCGGGAACGAAGGGGCCGGTGAGCCCGGCATCGAGAAAAGCACCGGCTTCGTAGCCGCCGTTTTTCAGGATATCCCGGGTGGGAACGTAACAGCAGGAGGACTCGGTGTAACCCATGGTGATGATGGAGAGCCCGGGGAACAGCGCACGGATACGCTTGCCGTAGAAGCTCACCACCTCGTTGGGCATGAGCAGCATGAAGAGCTTGCTATCCAGACGGATGCAGCTCATGGGGAAGGGAAATTCTCTCTTTAAAAGTCCGGCATCAAATCGCCGCAGTCCCACACGTGCCGCATGGAGGCGGTAGTAAGGAGTCGCGGGATCGTCGATGATCGACTGCCACCAGTCACGGCCGTTTTGTTCAGCATAGAGCTGGATGCAGTCGATTTCCAGATGCAGGGAGGGGCTCAGAATCCGACCGGGCTTGCGCAGAGTGCTCAGGATTTCGGCTGCAAGGGGAGCGGCGGCCGCTTCCATCTCTGCCGGCGTACTGCTCTTGAAGTCCTCACCGTCAGCGGCGGCACGGGGATTGATGTCGGCGCAGCAGCCCTGCAGAAAGACCGGGACGATGCCGGGATAGGCTTTTTCCAGTTCCCGTCCCACTGCGCCGGGATAGTCGGCGGTGATCAGGTAATTGGTACCGCCGCAGATCGTGGGATGGCAGGCATAGCTCCAGAGAATCGCACGGGGCATACCTGCGGTATCCTCCAGAGTCAGAATGTCCAGCGTCGGGTCGATGAGAGAATCATCGGGATTGGGTGCCATGATGGTATTTCCGTCAGACCTGGTCACGCGGCGGTTGACACCGAAGTAAGAGGTGGTGCGGCGATGAATCAGATTTCCGGGGATGGCCTCGTCGCGGCAGGCAATGGCCAGATCGGCGGCTTTGCGGCAGATGTCGCGGAAAAAGGCGAGATCCGGAGCCGGGTCGATGGGATCGTCGCAGTTATAGTCACGCACGACACCCTGACTGTAGTAGAGTCCAAGGGGAGAGGCGGCGTCTTCCTCGCCCAGACCGCGGATAAAGCCGTGGGTGTGGGTATAGGCGATGCGCACACGGGAACCGTCGATGCCGACGGCGGCGCTGATGGCGTTGCGTACCCCATGGGCAAAGCCTGCGGCGGCGTAGAGCAGGTCAAAACTGACCAGAACCAGCGGCTCGGGGTCGGCAAGCCATACCACACGCATAAAACAGTCGTCGTGAACACCTTCGCTTAAATGTGTTCTGGCGGCAAAACCTGCCTGCATGACCGGATGAGCGGTGGTGATCGGGATGCGTTTGACACAGAATTTCATGGCAGGTTCCTCCTTAGTATACAGATTGGGATCAGTCGGACTGCACGGAACGCAGGATCATGTCTGCGGCGTGGCCGACGATGATATCTTCGATTTCGGGTACAAAGGGACCGGTGATACCGGCATCAAGGAACGATTCAGCTTCATATCCGCCGTTTTCCAGTACGTCACGGGTGGGAATGTAGGTGGTGACGTATTCTGCATAGCTGACGATGATGACCGTCAGCCCGGGGAACAGGGCACGGATGCGCTTGCCGTAATCGCTGACGACTTCATTTGGAATGGCGAAGAAACAGGTCTTGGCATCCAGACGGAAGCAGCGCATGGGATAAGGCAGATAGGACCGGAGCTGTCCTGCATCCATGCGGCGAAGCGCAACACGTGCAGACTGACGACGATAGTCGTGTTCTTCTTCGTTGTCGGCAAGTGCCTGCCACCATGCGCGATCCCGATCCTCGGCATAGAGGCGAATCGGATCAAACAGACAGGCAAGGCTCACATCCAATACCCGACCGGGGCCTGCCAGCGCTGCGGTGATGTCGGCAGCGAGGGTTTTGGAAGCCTCGGTCATTTCCTCAGGCGTAAAGCTGCGGAAGTGCGCGCCGTCGCAGGTGGCACGGGGACGTACGTCTGCGCCGCAGCCCTGCAGAAACACGGGGATCACGCCAGGATACGCTGCCTCCAGCGCACGTCTCACGCCGCCGGGATAGTCGGCGGTGATCAGATAGTTCTCGGAGGCACAGGTGGTGGGATGACAGGCATAATTCCACAGCAGCGCATGCAGCTCCCCGGAGGTATCCTCGAGACTGAGGATGTCCACAGTGTCGTCCATCAGGGAATCGTCATCGTTGGGAGCCATGACGGTAGTCCCGTCGGGCAGAGTCTTGCGGCGGCTGATGCCGAAGCGGGAGGAGGTGCGGCGGTGAACAATCCGGCCGGAGATGAGAGAATCGCGGCAGGCCGCCGCCATCTCTCCGGCAAGGGTAAAGAGTGTACGGGCATAGGCCAGATCGGCGGTAAGATCAGGAAAGTCAACGTCGTGATTCTGCGGGGCACTCAGGCTTACGGTGATTCCGACACCGAGGGCGAGATCGTCCTCTCCGATGGTGTGAACAAAGCCGTGGGTGTGAGAATAACAGACAAGCACGCGGTTGCCGTCAATCCCGACGGCGGTGCTGATGGCTTTTCGGATACCTGCGGCGAATGATTCCGTGCCGCCCAGAAGATCAAAGCAGGCAATGAGCAGCGGCTCACGGTTCTCAATCCAGACCAGGGTTGCATAGCAGTCGTCGTGGATACCCTCACTCATGTGGTCGCGGGCGGCATATCCCATCTGCATAACAGGATGATCGATCGTGATACGGCGTTTCTGCACGGAAAATTTCATGATGATCCCTCCATAAGCCGGTTGTTGAGGAAACGGATGTGAAAGTGTGAAAATCAGGCCATTTCGCCAAGCTTGCGGCCGCCGATGAGGTGGAAATGCAGGTGGGAGACGGTCTGACCGGCGGATTCGCCGTTGTTGGTGAGGATGCGGAAGCCGTCGGCGACGCCATATTCACGGGCGAGGTTGGCAGCAACGGCAAAGATGTGACCGACAAGGGCCGCATCGGCCTCGGTGAGCTCATTGGCGCGGTTGATGTGCTTCTTGGGCACGATCAGAATGTGGACGGGCGCAATGGGAGCGATATCGTGAAAAGCGAGGATCTGGTCATCTTCATAGGCCTTCTTGGAGGGGATTTCACCGGCAACGATCTTACAGAACAGGCAATCCATGTTAACATAATTCCTTTCGAAACTTTTTTAGCAGCGCAAAGGGGCGGGGGCAAAGCCCCGCCCCCTCAGTTTGAAGCGCGAAAAACAGGTTTTAAATTACTTGATGAGAGCCGCGAGATTTTCGGCAGCCGCAGCAATGGCCTCATCCAGCTTGGAGGCGTCACGACCGCCGGCAGAGGCGAAGTCGGGACGGCCGCCGCCGCCGCCGCCCAGCAGAGTGGCGGTAGCCTTGGCGAGCTTACCGGCATGGGCGCCGGCCTTGACAGCATCCTTACCGCAGCCGGTGACGATGTTGACCTTGCCGTCATTGACAGCGGCCAGCAGCACGGCGATGTTGGCATCGGCATTCACAAGAGCCTCGGCGAGGAGCTTGAGCTCATCGGCAGAGCCTTCGGCAGCGGTGGCAACAAGCTTCACACCCTTGACCTCGACGGCGTCGGCAATCAGGGACTTGACCTGGCTCTGGGCAATCTTGGCCTGCAGGGCTTCGATGGTGCGGGACTGCTCACGGATGGTGGCGGAAGCCTGAGCAGCGGCATGCTCCACGTCGTTGACAGAGCTGCGCAGAGCGGAAGCGGCGGAGGCGATGGTGGCCTCGCGGGCAGCCAGAAGCTGCATGACGCCCAGACCGGTCACGCCTTCAACACGGCGGACACCGGCGGCGACGCTGCCTTCGCTGACCAGACGGAACAGACCGATCTTGGCGGTGTTGTCCAGATGGGTACCACCGCAAAGTTCGGTAGAGTAGTCGCCGAAGCGGACAACGCGAACCACGTCGCCGTACTTTTCGCCGAACAGAGCCATGGCGCCAAGAGCCTTGGCCTCATTGATGGGCATCTCGGTCATGGAACCGGCCAGACCCTCGAGGATCTTTTCGTTGACCAGAGCTTCGACAGCAGCCTTTTCTTCCTCGGTCATGCCGGTGAAGTGGGAGAAGTCAAAACGCACACGATCGGGCTCGACCAGAGAACCGGCCTGCTCGACGTGAGTACCCAGAACCTGACGCAGAGCGGCCTGCAGCAGATGGGCGCTGGAGTGGGCACGGGCGATGGCGGCGCGGCGGGCGGCGTCAACGATGGTCTCCACAGCAGTACCGACGGTGAGGCTTCCCTTCGTCAGGGTACCCTTGTGGAGGTAACGGTGGTCGGCGGTCTTCTGCACGTCGGAGACAGTGAACTCAGCGCCGTCGGCAGTGCGCAGGATACCGGTATCGGCAACCTGACCGCCGGACTCGGCGTAGAAGGAGGTGGAATCCAGAACGATGGTGGCTTCCTCGTCCAGACCGATGCCCTCGGTCTCGCCGTCCTCGGTGAGGATGGCGCAGACGGTACCCTTACCGCAGGTGCACTCGTAACCGGTGAAAACGGTTTCGGGGATCTTGGTCAGGTCGATGGCTTCGGCGCCTTCCCAGCCCAGACCGCCGGCCTTCTTACGGGCGGCACGGGCGCGCTCACGCTGCTCATCCAGGCACTTGTCGTAGCCTTCGCGGTCCACGGTGAAGCCCTGCTCGCCGCAGATTTCCTCGGTCAGGTCGATGGGGAAGCCGAAGGTATCGGACAGACGGAAGGCATGCTCACCGGCCAGAACGGTGGTACCGGCAGCCTTCATGTCGGCGATATGCTCGGAGAGGATCTTCAGACCGGCATCGATGGTGCGGTTGAAGTTTTCTTCCTCGGTGTTGATGACGCGGGTGATCATGTCCTGCTTCTCGATGATCTGGGGATAGGCCTGGCCGGAGATCTCAAAGACCTTCTTGGCAAGCTCGGTCAGGAACAGACCTTCGATGCCCAGGAGCTTACCGTGACGGGCGGCACGGCGCAGCAGGCGGCGCAGGACGTAGCCGCGGCCGTTGTTGGAGGGATGCACGCCGTCGCACACAAGCATGACGGTGGAGCGGATGTGGTCGGTGATGACGCGCAGGGAGACATCGGTCTTGGCATCCAC
>SVMB01000126.1 GCA_015067675.1 Oscillospiraceae bacterium | reverse complement strand
AAGCTCATGCCCATCTATCAGGCCATCAAAGCCCTCTGCCGGGAGTATCCCGACCTGTCCTTCGACGAGAAGCACACGGTGGTGGTCAGTCCCGACTTCGGCGGGATGGGGCGCAACCACATGTACGCCGACGAGCTGGGGCTGGATCTGGGCTTCTTCTACAAGCGCCGCAGCGCCACGGAATTTACCGACGGCAGCTACGCCATGCAGGTACACAAATACTCCGGCCCCGACGTGCGCGGCCGGGATGTGCTGGTCATCGACGACGTGATCGCCTCCGGCGACACGATGCTGGACGTGGTGTCGCAGCTCTCCGCGCTGGGCGCCCGGCGTATCTTCCTGATTGCGACCTTCGGCTTCTTCACCAAGGGTCTGCAGCGCTTCGACGAAGCTCATGCGCGCGGCGAGCTGGAAGCGGTCTTTGTGACCAACGCAAGCTATGTAAACGAGCAGGTGAAAACCTCCCCCTGGTACCGTGAGATCGACGTGCTCAAGTACATCTCCTACTACATCTACTGCGTCAACGCCGGGGACTCCATCGCCCGGCTGATCGACCCACACACAAAGATTCAGGCGTTTCTGGAAAAGCGCCGTTCAGACGGCACGGCAGGGCAGCCGTAACTGCGCTTTCCCCCAACCTCATGAGAAAACCGGATTTGCACGGGTTCCCGCCCGCGGCAAATCCGGTTTTTTGCGTCTTATTTCCTTTTCAGGCCGTCCCAGAGCGACATCTCCTGCTGGGCAAGCACCCGCATCACGTTGCCTCTGCCCAGATCGGGGATGATCTTTTCCGGATCCACCGGCTCTCCGTGATACATCGGCGGGAAGATATCTGCAAGGGTCATGCCCCCGGGCATTTTCATCCCGGTCAGCCGCTGGATACCCTCGCCTGTGCCGAGAGCATCGGCGGGGAAGGGGAGCTTTACGTCCTCAGGCGCGATCAGTCCCTCCTCAGGCGCCGCTTCGGCCTTTACAAGCCCCAGTACGTCCGCCAGGAAGTCCGCGATCACCACGATATCCGCCGCTGTCCACGAATGCTTCTCCTGGGTGATCTCCGCCCGGAAGTTTTCTCCCGCGCCCATCATCTGCCAGACCGCCGCGCACTTGCGTGCGTTGCGGTGGAACGTATCCACCGGCAGCAGATGATCAAAGCAGCCGCATTCCACCAGCAGCGGTCTTGGTGCAAAGAGGCTGTAGATTTCCCACATCTCTAACCGTCCGCAGATGCCGCGCATCAGGTTACAGTCGCAGTGCCGCCGCTCCTTTTGCAGGACATAAGGGTACTCCGACGGAAATCCCGTCGATGCAACCGCCGCAAGATACGGATTCACCCCCGCCAGCATCAGCGTCTCCGTGCCGCCGCCGGAGTTGCCGCAGGCTGCAATGCGGCACTCGTCCACGAACGGCTGCTCACGCAGCCAGTTGATCCAGCCGCAGGCCTCCATCACGATCATGCCCTGTACGGTCTGTCCGCAGTAAAAGGCCTCCGGCACGACCTTATGCCCGAAGGGCGAGCGGCAGCCCTGTCCGAGGTTTTCAAGAATCAGCGCATATGCGCCCTGTGCCGCGATGGTCAGCGCCATGCGCTGATAGGACGGCGTCAGCCGTCCGGCATCACCGTGACCGGGACAGATCACCACCGCAGGCCGCTTCTCTCCGGCGTTTTCCCCCACATGGGGGAAAACCAGCGTCGCAATGCCGTAAAAGCCCTCCCAGGATTCAAAGAGCATATGCAGCACGGAAAATCCCTGGCAGACGCCCTCCTCGGTCTCCCGGACGTGAATTTCCGGGATCATCGCCTCGTCAAAGCGGATCACATCCCGCAGCGCGGCGGCGATCTCCGCCCGGTCGGCCTCTTTCCACGGCTCACGTTTGGGATGGGCAAGTCTTGCCTGGGCAAACCGGCGCTCATAGTCGTCGAAAACATCCATGGTATACGCGAGTTTTTCCCGGTCAAACTGTTCGTAACGGTACATGAACGATCCCTCCCGATGATAATGATCCCAAAGCCCGGCAGGAATCCCCTGCCGGGCTTTATCAAGCACAAATCAGCCGTTGTAATGCCTATACTGCACCCGGAATCTGGAATAGTCGGCGTCCTCGAGCGTATCGATCTTGCGGTAGCCCTGACCGATGTTGCAGCCGTTCTTCACCAGCTGCCGCTGGAGCTTGCCCACGTCGATATTGCGGGGCGCGACGTTATCCTGTAGCGAGATTGCCGCGGCAGTACCCGCAGCTTCGCCCAGCGCCATGCAGCACATAATCAGGCGGGTGCCGCTCTGACCGTTGACGTCGGAGGAGATATTGCGGCCTGCGGCGAGGACGTTCTCCAGCCGCACGGGAACGAGGGAACGGTAGGGGATATCGTAGAAGTAGGGGCCCGACATATCCACCAGCTCGCTCATGTTGATGCGGGGCAGGCCGTCCTCCGGCGGGAACTGGGAGCCCCATCCGGCGACGTTTGCGATATAGGCCTCCCGGCCGTCGGGGAGAGTACCTTTGAACCACTTCATATTGCCGGGACCCTCATAGCCGTGCAGGTCAAAACCGTGGCGGCTGATGGCAACGACGTCGTCGAAGCGGCGGGCGTAGGCGATATCCATGCCGGTGAAGCGGTACTCACCCACGATGCGGCGGCTTTCACGCACGCCCAGCAGGCTGCCGGTCTGGGCAAGGTAGGCGTTTTCAAAGCCCGGCACGTGCTTTTTGATGAAGTCGGTCATGATCTCGGCCTGTTCGCGGCCTTCCAGATACATACGGGTCAGGTCGCGGTTATCGGTGGGATAGCAGTTGCGGGAGTGGAGGATGCAGATGCTGACCTCGTCACGGCCGCAGTGCTCGGGACGATCCGGGATATGGGTGAGCCAGTTGAGGTGATTATCGATGGGCGGGATCTCGCCGGAGGATACCGCCTCGTCCATGAGTTTGATCCATTTGGGATCCTTCTGAACAAGCTCACTTGCACGATACTTATCAATATCCACCGCACCCAGCACGAACTCCAGCGAGCAGGCCATGGACATATTGTCCTTCTCGCGGCCCACCTCGACCTCGCCGCCGGCAAAGTACACCAGATCCGAATCACCGGACGCGTCGATGAAGCGCTTGCCCATAATCGCCTTGCGGCCGGTCTTGGTATGCACGACGATGCCACGTACGGTATTGCCCTCGACAATGGTATCCACCAGCGGCGTAACCAGCAGAATATCCACGCCCGCCTCGGCGATCATGCGGTCCAGCAGCAGCTTATGCTTCTCGGGGTTTGAATTGCTGCGGTTGCGCAGACCGTTCACGGCAATCAGGCGATCAAACATCTCCGAGCCGATGCCGGAGAGGAAGTCGAGGGGGATATTGACCAGTCCCAGCGTCACAAGACCGCCCAGAGCCGAGCCGTTTTCCACGATGATGGTCTTTGCGCCGCCCCGGGCCGCCGCAATCGCCGCGCCGACGCCCGCGATACCGCCGCCGACGACCACCACATCATATTCGCCGTACACCGGCAGCGATTCTGCCGCGGTAACCGCCATACCGTTTTCCATTTTATAGCCGATCATGGTATTTCCTCCCGTTTATTCGTCAATTTCTTCCCGGACGATGGCGCCGGGCTGGCAGCTTTCATAGCAATTGCAGCAGCCGATGCATTTTTCCTGATCGATCACCGCCGAAACGTCGGGGATCAGGGTGATGGCCTGCACGGGACATGCGTACATACAGGTCATGCAGACGACGCAGCCGCCTGCGACCCGGCAGCGAATTTTCTTCGCCATGGTTTCACCTCCGAAGACTGAGAGATCATCTGGTTTTATTATAGTCCCGGCAAGCGTGTCAAGTAAATGCAGAATCACCGCAGACATTTGCACAAAACCCGCATTCAGGCCTTGCGTCCCGCTTTCCGGCAGGGTATAATGAAGCGGAGGGGAAGCCGGCAAACGCGGCTCTCCTCCGGATTTTTCCCCGATACGGAGGACAGCTATGAAACAGATCCCGCTTTCAGAGCTTTGTATGTGTGATTTTGCGGTGACGGAGCTCACAGCGCTTTATCAGACGCCGGTCTGGACAAACATAGATAACCGCGCTCTTTCCAGGACGCCGCGCATTTCCAACGGTTTTCTGCTGGTGGACAAGGGCAGCTGCCGCTACGACTGGGAAGAGGGCTCCGCCGATCTTTCCCACGGCGGGCTTCTCTATCTGCCGGCGATCTGCCGCCGGGCGGTAACGGTGACCGAACGGGAATTTTCCTTCTACCGGCTCAAATTCATGCTGCGGGAGCTTGGCAGCGGCGAGGAGCTGGTCTTTTCGGATCAGCCGCTGTTCATCACGGATGCCGCCGGGCAGCATCTGTTTGACCTGTGCGCAGACATGGTCAAAAGCACGGTCTCACGGCGCAGCCATTTCAGGAGCATGGCGCTGCTCTACGAATTTCTCTGCGCCGTCAACACGCTGGGGCAGCGAAACGGTGAGAGCCGGATTGCACCGGCTTTGGCCTACATCGAGACCCACTGCACCCAGGAGCTCAGCGTGGAGGAGCTTGCGGAGATGTGTTATCTGAGTCAGGCACAGCTATTCCGGCTTTTTCGTGCCGAGACCGGCACGACGCCGATTCAGTACCGCAACCGGCTGCGCATCGACCGTGCCCGTGAGATGCTGGAAGATCCCGAGCTGGGCGTCGGGGAGATTGCGTCCAATCTGGGCTTTGAAAACCTCTACTATTTCAGCCGTCTCTTCCGCAGCATGGCAGGAGTCTCTCCGACGGAGTATCGCCGGGGAATCAGCAGCGAATCCCGGTTTCTATAGCCGTTTTCCGGGGCTTTTCGTCCCGTTTTCCCGCTCACAGCATGCAAAAAAGCTCCGGATTCATCAGAAATCCGGAGCTTTTCCTATCTCACTCGGCGATATAGACGCGCTTCATCTTCTGATCGACGGCGGGACGATCACGGAAGTCGGTAGCGATGGAGGCGATCTCATCGACCACGTCCATACCCTCGACGACACGACCGAAAGCGGCGTACTGGCCATCCAGATGGGGAGCGTTACGATGCATGATGAAGAACTGAGAGCCTGCGGAGTTGGGGTTCTGGGCACGGGCCATGGAGATGACGCCGCGCTCATGCTTGAGGTCATTCTTCACGCCGTTCATGGCGAACTCGCCCTTGATATTCCAGCCGGGGCCGCCCATACCGGTGCCGTCGGGGCAGCCGCCCTGGATCATGAAGCCGGGGATAACGCGGTGGAAGATGAGGCCGTCGTAGAACTTATCGCCCACGAGGCGTTCGAAGTTTTCGACAGTGATAGGAGCGATATCGGGGTAGAGTTCGATTTTGATCTCTTTACCGTTTTCCATTTCGATGATAACCATGATGAAATCTCCTTGTTGGGTAATGAGTATAGTGAAAAAGTGGTGAGTTAATGAAAGCTATCATATTTCGGCGCCGTCCCGCAGAACTCTTTTTCTGCAACTGTCAGATTTCGGCGCCTTGAGGATGTCATTGTGTTCTTGACACACGCCCTGCGCCCTTCGCGCGCCCGGACCCCATTTCTTGTACGGACAAGAAATGGGGGAAAGAAACCGCCAAAGGAAGGACTACCGGTCCTTCCTTTGGAAACCTTCTCCAGAGACGACCATCGCCTATGAACTTCACTTAACCAAGTTCATGCCGATCACAGCACCCAGGCTGCCTGGGTGCTGTGTGGGGAAGTTCCATGGTTACTACCGGGCTTCATAGGCCTTGATCCCCGTCTCTGGAATGGGTTTCGAAAGGGAAAACCGGTGTTTTCCCTTCGGGTGTTCTTTGGTTACTTTCTTGCACAAGCAAGAAAGTGACCGCGGGGTGCATGCGCAATGCACAGGGCGTCACGACTAGATGACGTGATCCTCCCTCCGCCGGAGGAGAACACACTCACAGATACAGAAAGAGGGTTCTACGGGGGTGCCGCCGAGGCTTTTCGGTTACAGAAAACTCTCTTTTACGGCTTGTAACTGTCCTTCAAAGACACGATGCGATTAAAGACGCCGGGATTTCTGGAATCGCGGCAGAAATAACCCATACGCACAAACTGGAAACGCTCGCCGACTTCGGCATCCGCCAGCGCGGGCTCCAGCTTGCAGCCGGTGAGATGGATAACACTTTCGGGATTGATGAAATCGTCGTATTCCTTGCCCTCGGGGATGTCGTTGACATTCTCAAGAGTGAAGAGATTGTCGAAGAGATCCACGTCGGCGTCAACGGCGTACTTCGCGCTGACCCAGTGGATGGTGCCCTTGACCTTGCGGCCGTCGAAGGGCTTCTGATCGCGGGAGACCAGATCGGCGGTGCAGATGATCTGCGCGATGGAGCCGTCGGCATTCTTCTCGACGCGCTCGCACTTGACGATGTAGGAGCCCATCAGACGCACTTCCTTGCCGGGAGTCATGCGCTGGAACTTCGGCGGCGGCACCTCGGCAAAGTCCTCGGCCTCGATCCACAGTTCCCGGGTGAAGGGCACTTCGCGGGTACCGGCGTTTTCGTCCTCGGGATTGTTGGTGACAGAGAAATACTCAACCTGATCCTCGGGATAGTTCTCGATGACCACCTTGACGGGACGGGTCACGGCGATGCGGCGCAGAGCGGTCTTGTTGAGCTCCTCGCGCAGGCAGTGCTCCAGGAGCTTGATGTCAACGATGGAGTCGTTCTTGGCAACGCCGACGCGGGACAGGAAGTCCTTGATGGCGGTGGGGGTGTAGCCGCGGCGGCGCAGACCGCAGAGAGTGGGCATACGGGGATCGTCCCAGCCGTCCACGAGACCGGTCTCGACGAGCTTGCGCAGGAAGCGCTTGGACATGACGGTGTGGGTGAGATTCAGGCGGGCAAACTCGATCTGACGGGGACGGCCCGGCACGTCGCAGTAGGCGCCGACCTTCTCAACAACCCAGTTGTAGAGCGGACGATGGTTTTCATATTCCAGAGAGCAGAGGCTGTGGGTGATGCCTTCCAGCATGTCCTGCACGGGATGGGCGTAGTCGTACATGGGGAAGATGCACCACTTGGTGCCCTGACGGTGATGCTCAATGTAGCGGATGCGGTAGAAGACGGGGTCGCGCATGTTGAAGTTGCCGGAGGCCAGGTCGATCTTGGCACGCAGGGTGTACTTGCCCTCGGGGAACTCACCGGCGCGCATACGGCGGAAGAGGTCAAGCGACTCTTCGATCGGACGGTCGCGGTAGGGGGAGATCGCCGGATGGGTCAGGTCGCCGCGGTACTCGCGGAACTGATCGGGAGTCAGCTCGCAGACGTAGGCGTCGCCGTGGAGGATGAGCTGCTCGGCGAACTGATAGGTCTGCTCGAAGTAGTCGGAGCCGTAGAAGAAGCGGTCGTCCCAGTCAAAGCCCAGCCAGTGGATGTCCTCCTGGATGGCGTCGACGAACTCGGTGTCCTCCTTGGCGGGGTTGGTGTCGTCCATGCGGAGGTTGCACATGCCGCCGTACTTCTTGGCGGTGCCGAAGTCGATGAGCAGGGCCTTGCAGTGGCCGATGTGCAGGTAGCCGTTGGGCTCCGGCGGGAAACGGGTGTGAACATGGGTCACCTTACCGGCGGCCAGGTCTTCGTCGATGAACTCGTGGATAAAATTGGAGGTTTTGATCTCGTCCATAGTCGTAATTCCTTTATGCAATCGTATTGAGAAGCGCATTGATGCGGGCGCAGACTTTTTCCTTGCCCAGAATGCGCATGACTTCGTACATGTCGGGGGAATTGAGCTTGCCGGTGACGGCAATGCGCAGGAACATGCTGATATCGGCGACGGAGCCCTTGTACTGCTCGGGGGCAGCCTTGTAGGCCTTCATGTCGGAGGCATAGCCAAGAGGCTCGCCGATGGCCTTGACCTTGTCAAACCAGACGTTCTGGGGATCTTCCGGGTCGTAGGAGGCCATGAAGGCGTTGAGGGCGGCGCGCACGTCGTCGCGGGAGAACTTTTCGTCGATGGCATCTTCCAGCGCGAAGAACTCATCGTAGAAGAAGCCCATATAACCCTTTGCTTCCTTCCAGACAGCCAGGTCCTTTCTCGGCTTCTTGCCGCCGCGGCCGATGGCGAAGATCGCGGTGGCGAAGTCGGCGTCGGAGGCCAGTGCCTCGGCGAAGGGCTGGTCGCACTCACGCGCCCAGTCAAACACCTGCGCGTACACATCACCGGCGCTCATGCGGGAGATGACGTTCTTGGACACGTCGCGCAGCTTATCC
>SVMB01000125.1 GCA_015067675.1 Oscillospiraceae bacterium | reverse complement strand
TCTTTAATATGGTCATTTTCGGTGCAGCGGCTGCCGCCGGTATCTTCACTGCGCAGTATTTCGGCGCAAACGATACCGAGGGGGTGCGCTACACCTTCCGCACGAAAGTGATCATCAACCTTGCGGTTTCCGTGCTTGCCGTCCTGCTGCTGGGCATCTGTGACGATGCGCTCATCTCCACATTCCTGCACGACGGTAGCGCCGAAGGCGATCTTGCCCTGACGCTGGAGCTGGGCAAAGATTATCTGGCCGTTATTCTGATCGGTTTGATCCCTTATGCGCTGTCGCAGGCCTATGCATCCACGCTGCGCGAGACCAAGCAGGTTATGCTGCCCACCTATGCCGGTATCATCGCGGTTGCCACCAATTTCGTGCTCAACGTTGTTCTGATCTACGGCTTTCTGGGATTTTCGGCGCTCGGCGTGGTCGGTGCGGCGGTTGCAACCACGGTTTCCCGTTTTGTCGAGTGCCTGTTTTTGATCCTCTGCGTTCACCTGCATCCCCAGCGTTTTCCCTTCATCCGCAAAGCCTACGCTTCTCTCTACATCCCCGCTTCCCTGCTCAAACAAATCGCCATCAAGGGACTGCCCTTTATGTTCAACGAAGTGTTATGGTCCATGGCGATCACCGTCAAGAACCAGTGTATCTCCACCATGGGACTGGACGCCGTTGCTGCCATGAATATTCAGAGCACGATCTACAACGTGCTCAGCATCGCCTACGGTGCGCTGGCAAACTCCATCGCGATCATCGTCGGCAATCTCCTCGGTGCAGGCGAGGTGGAAGAAGCCAGGGATTCCGACCGCAAACTGCTGGTCTTTGCCTTCCTCATGGGTCTTTGCATGGGCACGATTCAGATTGCGATCTCTCCCATCTTCCCGAAATTCTACAACACCTCCGAATCAATCCGCTCCCTTGCGGCTTACATGATGATTGTCTCCGGCATTTCCATGCCGGGCGGCGCGCTGGCGGTTTCCTGCTACTACACCCTGCGCTGCGGCGGACGCGCACTGCTCACGATGCTCTTTGACTGCGTGTACGCCTGCGTTCTGACCGCCCCCGTGGCGTGCATCCTCGCCTATTGTACCAACGTGGATATCTACTTCCTGTTTGCCTCCGTTACCATTGTGGAAGCGATGAAGGGGGTTCTCGGAATCATCCTTGTCAACAAAGTTGACTGGGCACGTCAGCTGACAACGACGGTCTGAGCCGTTTCGTCCCCGCTTGACAGCGAATCATCCTCCCTCTCTCTGATACCCAAAAAGCGGCCGTGGATAAACCACGACCGCTTTCTTTTTCATTTCTGCCTGAACAGACGTTATTTCTCCACCTTTTTTCCAATATCCAGCCTTACAATTGCCACGATCAGCGATACCAGGTTGAACACCTCGCTGCATACGCCGCTGATGGAGTGACTGACGGCATTGTAAATCAGCCAGAGAGGCGAATTGATCAGTCCCAGTCTGCGCAGCTTCTTTGCATCCTTGAGCCAGAAGCTGACCGTCGTGATCGTCATGGCGAACACCGGAAGAACCTCGACGATGAGATTAAACGCCGTCGGTTCGCGCCCGAACACGGTAAACTGCAGCACATAGGATGCAACATACGCCGCCACAAAGCCCGCGATCCAGAGCGGATTATCCGCACCGGTCTTTTCCTTATTGCTGTAGACTGCCGCACGGATGATACCGATGATGTTGAGCAGTCCGCCGATCATCGCACCGAGCATGATAAAATGAACCGCAAACAGCAGTGAGCCGAAAAGCTGAAAAATAATGATCGTGCGCTGCTTTTTCGCCTGATAGGACAGCGCATTCATCGCCATCGCCGCAAAGCCGATGATCTGTGCCGCAATCTCCATACGTATCCGATTCTCCTTTTACGATTTTTTTGCGCTTACAGTACCGCGTCGTATTCGTTCACCAGCGGATGCAAAATTGGCTCATCCTCTTCAATCGGGCAAAAACGCGCCGACTCTGCAAGGAATACATTGTCACAGGTGTCGTCGTTGACCTTCGACACCTCACCGACAATCAGCAGACCCTTTCCCGCCTCGGCATAGAACCGATGGTACATATACGGTTCCAGCGTGATGCTGTTGCCGGGGGTAACGACGATCTTCTCACCGGGCCTGACCGTATGCGCCACGCCGTCCATGTATACCGTCACCGGCGTCTCCCTGTCCAGTCCGCCGCCGGCGGCCTTATAATACAACTCGACGATCATCACACCGCCGCCGCGATTGATGATATCCTCGGTCTTATCCATATGATAGTGGAAAGGGATCTCCTGCTCTGTTTCATCCTCGAGGATGATATACTTCTCGGCATAGGGTGCCCGCTGGTCGGCATCGTGCTTATCGCCGTTGCGCACGGTGAAGAGCGTCGCGCCGCAGTGATGGAAGTCATCACTGCCAAAATCCGTCACGTCCCAGCCCAGCATCCGTTCCCGGATGCGGCCGATAGCACCGGCATTGGCCTTCCAGTCCTCCACCGTCCAATATCCAAACATTGGCAGCGTGATCCGGTATTCATCAAGCCTTTCCTTGGCCTTTGCAATTGCTGTGTTGATTTCCGAACGTTTCATCTCAATCCCCCTATTCCAGTAACGATCCCCTGTTCAGCTCTGTGCACCGTGGTTGATGACCTGTTTGAGGAAGGAATCCCTGCTGACCAGTTTCTGTGCAAGGATATCCTCTTCCGTGACAGATGCCAGCAGAATCTCTCTTGCCTTGAACCGTTCTCTGTCGTAAATAATCCAGAGTCGCCCGTCGCTGTCCACCGACACATCGGGATAGGAAACCTCGCTGCGTTCATCCAGCAGCAGGCCCTCCGTCCAGGTCTGTCCGTCATCGTCCGAAAGCATGGCGGTCAGGTTATTCCGTCCGCTGCCAACCACCACTTTCTCCGCACTCTGTCCATGGAAGTTCTTATGGTTGACAAGCAGCAGTCTGCCGCTGGGCAGACGCCGGATATGAAAACGTGAACATGGGTTTTCCAGTCCGCTGAAGCCGATATCATGCCAGGTATGTCCCCGGTCGTCCGAAAAGCCCTGTCCGATACCGTGCTTACCCCGAATCAGCATCCAGAGCTGTCCGTTCTTCTTTTCCACGATCATCGGCTCATCGGTACTGCGATCCGGGTAATCCGTGTGACCGATCAGCGTAAAGCTCTCACCCTGATCGTCCGAACAATAGACGTTTGAAAACCGCTCCTCCGGCAGATCGTTGAGATCAGACAGCTCATCGCACCAGATGGCACAGCACAGCAGCCATTCTCCGGTGGAAAGTACCGTAGGCTTATTCATCATCACGCCGTTGGCGATCCTTCGCGGCTGCGAAAACCGTGGCTGCTCCGCATCCGGCGCGTCGCAGACCGCCGCCCACACGCCCAGTCTGCCGTCGATATAGGTATAGCTCTGGGCATAGAACAGCCACAGTCTGCCGTCGGGGTCCGTCCAGAGGCAAGGGTCAAACGTTCGGCATTCGGGCGTGGGCGCTTCCACCACCAGCCACGGCTGTCCAAACTCAGCCCGCGGCTCACGGCTTCGCAGTACCGCTACAAAATTGCCGCTTTCCTCGCCGTTCATGCCACCGTAGAAAGCCGCATAGAACCAGCCGCCGTCCGTTCGTTCGATGGCGGGGATTCCCTGAAACCATCGGTTTTCATTGGCAAACCGGCTGGCGGGATCGGCTTTGACCGGGTTATAGTGAAATACGGCCGGGCGCAGCGCGTCATCCTTATGTCCGTTCATGCTTGTTCTCCTTCTTTTTCGACCGCATCGCGGCTCTGATGCGCCTTATAGGCTTTCAGAATCTCTTCCGCCGTCCAGCAGTTCATTTCCGGCGTAAAATGCACCACATCTTCCTTGAAAATGCCGTTTCCGCGCACGTTCGGTACGAAATACGGCGCGGTGCGTGGGTCAAAGAGCGTCATATGCGCCTGTTCGGCGCAAAGCTGTTCAAACACCCGGTTGATGCAGTGCATACTTTCCAGGGAGCGTCCGCTGGGATCCATATCCAGGCATCTTTCCGGGCAGACAATGCGGTGCAGGATCACGGGGACCTCTTCACCGAGCGCTGTTCTGAAACCATCAAAGATACGCCGGTAAAGTCCCGGCAAAATCTCTGCCAGCTGATCCGACGGCACGGTTGTATCATTTTCACCGCCGCGCCAGTGAATTCCCATGTAATCCGGCGTCAGTCCGAGGGCTGCAAAGTTTTCCCCCATCAGGGTGAAAACATGCTCCGCAAACGGATAGAGCGATATATTCACCGTTCCGAGCTTTCCGGGCACCAGCACCGGCTCCCGGTCGGGATGCCACATATAGCCCTCCGTCACGCCCTGCGCGCCGATGGCGATGTGGACGATGTAGAGATCCGGCAGCCCAGCGGGATTTCCCCCGTCGATCTCATCCTGCCAGACTCTTGCCAGGCAGTTGGCCACCGAATAGGTATCATCCTGCTCCTCGGCCAGATTGGTTCCGGCGCTGGTCCAGCCGCTCCAACAAAGCCGCGTGCTGTCGTAGGACTGATTCTGTTCCCGACGCAGGCCGAACACATTCTGCATCGGCACAGTGATTTTATCCGCATCCGTCATCGGCAGGCCATGTCCCACAGCGTTTGACTGTCCCATCAGGATAAATACCGCGGCTCGCGCTTTGCTGCTTTCCATAGTCATCCCTCACTCTGTTCGACTTTTTACATCTGTGAATACCACAGCGGGATATCGCGGAGTTTACTCCAAACAAACTCGCCCATGTTCAGGCCACCGAGGCGGTTGAGATGGATGTTGTCCAGCTGATAATCCCGCGCCTTCACCCGGGCATAGCCAAATCCGGACTCGCTGAACACGTTGATCACAGGCACCGAATTGAGCCTGCCCACCCGCTCGATGATCTCCGAGAACTCAAACTGGGTCATCCCGCGCTTTTCAATCACGGTGTCGGGGGTATCGTTATTGCCGCCGATCATGATAATCAGCACGATCTGGGCTTTTGTATGCTCCTGCAGAAAGCGCAGACACTGATTCAGGCAGCCGCAGAAGGACTCGTCGTCCGTGTCGTAGATATTGCCGACCACAGCACCCTCGTTGGGCAGCACTTCCAGCGTGATCAGATCGGCGTTCTCCTTGCCGTCGTCGAGGTTCATCACGGCGCGTTTGGTGTTTCCCTTGCCGTAGCCGTCAGGCGTCAGGCAGCCGCCGGGAATACCGCGGTTGACCACGGTCATGCCGGAGAGCTTTTCCACCACCGGCACATATTCCCCCTGCCGGATGCTTGTCATCGAGGTACCGTAGGCATACCAGAGTTTTCCGTTCCAGTGACTCTTCATCTTTGTTTCCTCCGTTTGTATATCCGATCGCCTATTCGGCTTTTTCCAGCGCATGGCGGATTACCGTGCCGATGGTATCCGCCATGCGGACGAATCCCGCATCGTTGGGATGGCAGCCATCCACAGACAGCTCATACTGATGGGGCGCCGAGTTGAAGCTCAGGCCGTCGATGAAGTAGACGTTCTGATCCCCTGCTTCCCGCGCCCTCAGGTAGGACTGCATGATCACATCGCGTCTGCGCAGATTATCCTCAAAGTCCCGGATAGCCGTCCAGTAGTCGGGGCGGGTGATCATGATATAAGGTACATCGGGCTGCTTTGCGCGGATCGTCTCATACAGCGGATAATGGGTCGCTTCCAGATGCTCCACGGTAGGAGCGTTATGGTCGTAATCGCACACAAATACACTCATCGGCAGCGTCGCCATCCATTCGGCGATAGCCGGCTCGCCCTCTGCCTTACCGGAGAAGCCGATGTTGCGGAAGTCCATATTCAGTTCCCGTGACAGGATCGCAGGGTAGATGAAGCCGGGTCTGGTCGCGGCGGTACCATGGACAATGGAGGAGCCGTAGATCACGATGGGATCATACTCCCGATAGGGCCGGGGCGCGGCGATCTGTGAGCCGGGCTTGAGGCCGATTTCCAGGGACTCAACCACCGCATGAACCGGGAAATTGATGGTGTAGGAACGCAGCTTCTCCGCCTCCAGATAGATGATCTGCTCATAGGAATCCACCATATCATAGGGATTGCGGAATTCCCTGACGAAGCGGCTGCCAAATGCGCCGTCCATGTAGAGATCAAAGCCCGACGTAGAGATCAGCGTCAGGTGGGGAGAGCGTCCGACCACAAGATACTTTGCCCGGATGGCAATATAGGGGGAATCCGTTGAAAAGCGTACGCGTCCGCCTGCGGACTCCCGGCTGAGCAGGTTCACGCCTTCGCTGGTCGCTGCCGCCACATCTGCCGGAACCCTGCGGAAAAACGGCTCGGTCAGCGGTTCATAGAAGCCATGCAGTGCAAAAGGCTCCTGACGTACGTCATGCCAGACGACCTCCGCGTCGCCGATAGTTTTGTTGACAACCATGTTTTTATCGATGTTGATATAGGATTCCATTATCTGCACCTCTCCCTAGCTTCTTTTTCCTAATCATACTATATTCATCTGTAAAAGTCAATTCTTGCCTCGGCTTCTTC
Organism: Oscillospiraceae bacterium; assembly: GCA_015067675.1. Taxonomy (GTDB): domain Bacteria; phylum Bacillota; class Clostridia; order Oscillospirales; family QAMX01; genus SIG502. Next base: position 1,752 of record SVMB01000125.1, on the reverse strand, counting down.
CTGTATGCATTCCCGCCTGACACCGGGCTTACAGTTTGATTGCGCATCGTTTCATCCGGAATTTCCCGCCGTCACCATCATGGTCTTTCACGGTATACAGGGCGCTGTTTTCCAGTCCCGCACCGAGCTGCCCAACACATTCCGGCACTTTCGCAGCTTCAAACGAAAAAAAGCACCTGCAGATTAGATTGCAGATGCTTTTGATTAAGATAACTTTGATTTGAAGGCTATCAGCCGATAGAGGGACTGTTTGAACTATAATCCGAACAATTCTTTTGCATTGTTCACCAAAATATTCTCTTTATCCCTGTCGCTGATCATCGAAAACTCAATTCTTCCTCTTTGGGAAGCCGCCGAATAGGTATCTGTGCCGAACAATATTCTTTCCGAGCCAATTTGAGACACGGCATATTCTATAATCTGGTTTTTCAAACTTGCCATTCCCGAGGTATCCACGTACACGTTACCATACCGTGCTTTTTTCACAGCCTGAATATGAGGCTCATCGCCCAGATGCGCCATAATAAGCTTTGTCCGCGTGTACCGGTTGGCAAAGGCAGCAATATAATCTGTACCCTTTTCGGGATGAATTTGCACGACAGCAGAAAGCTGATCAGCGAACGAAAAAACCTTATCGCCATATTCTTCAAGAGAATATTGATGACAAACGGGATGCAATTTGATACCTACACACTTTTCGTTCTTCAGCATTCTTTCCGCCTGAGCAAAGGTATTGTCATTGCGCGGGTCAATCACCACCCATTGATATAAAAAATCATTGGCGGCAGCCAGTTCTGCCATGTCTTCATTAGCCTGCTCAACCCGTTCACAGTCCAGCACCCCATCAAACGGCGATGCAAACACTTTTTCTATATAAGCGCATTCGCTGATTCGCTTCAATACGTCCGGATAGGCGCTGTAAAAATCGCCCTCCTGCATCAATTTGGAAAGATAATTATGCGCCAGCTTTTCTTTCGGCCCATAGTGTACATGGCAATGCGTATCGATGACTTTCAGCATAATGAGATCCTCTCCTTTTCATGAAACCATTATATCACAAAATAAGGCATAACACCAGTCCCGAAAGATGATACACTCTGACAATACGATCACTTTGCGACGGATTCCATGCATATCCATCGGATTGGATAAAAAAAAACACTTGCCGAAGCAAATGCTTTTTCATGGCTCCCCCTGTTGGGCTCGAACCAACGACCCTGCGGTTAACAGCCGCATGCTCTACCGACTGAGCTAAGGAGGAATATAAATGTCGGCGCCGACCAATTTTCCCAGGGCGCTGCCGCCCAAGTATCGTAGGCACGTGTGAGCTTAACTACCGTGTTCGGAATGGGAACGGGTGGACCCTCACAGTCATAAGCACCGACTCGCATCCCCTATTGGGGACACATTCGATATAAAGAGAGAAACTAAGACCCTCACAACCAAGGAGTCATGAGGGTCAAATGTCGGCGTCGACCAATTTTCCCAGGACGCTACCATCCAAGTATCGTAGGCACATGTGAGCTTAACTACCGTGTTCGGAATGGGAACGGGTGGACCCTCACAGTCATAAACACCGACTACAAACGTGATTGACACGCTGTACACATAAAATTGAGAAGGAAATGGTGACCCGTGGGAGAATCGAACTCCCGTTTGGGGCGTGAGAGGCCCCCGTCTTAGCCGCTTGACCAACGGGCCAGGTGGTGCGCCTTCAGGGACTCGAACCCGGGACCCGCTGATTAAGAGTCA
>SVMB01000012.1 GCA_015067675.1 Oscillospiraceae bacterium | reverse complement strand
GCCATTCAAGCGCTCTCCCAGCTGAGCTATACCCCCATGTGACTCGCGTCAACAGTAGATATAATACCACAGCTTCCCGCATTTGTCAAGCATTATTTTTGGGGATCCATCGATTTTTTTCGGAACGCCGAAGTCTCGGACTTGACCGGACGGCATTTCAGCCGGTGTAGACGTAAGCAGATGTATCGGCTGTGTATTCCCTCCGGCTTAGCTGATGACACATCCGCTCGATCTCTTCAAGCGGCAGGGAGGCGAGAATGGCGCAGGTAACGGACCGTAACTCTGCGTCACCGCCAAGAAGGGAGCGAAAATGTGCACTTAACGTGTCGTAACAGCGACTGTAGCGCGCCGATAGGGCTCGGCCAAGATCTGTCAGAAAGATTGCGCCGTAGTGATCCTTGCGGATCAGCTTTAAGTCGCGCAGCGTGTTCGTCATCATGTGTACGCTGGGCTTGGAAACCTGCAGAGCATCGGCTGTGTCCACACAGCGTACCCCGCGCTCGCCGTGCGAGAGGGCATGAATTGCCAGTAAGTAGCGAATATTGGTAGCGGTTAATGTCATGGTGTCAGCCATTGCACACCTCCGTGGTAGAATATGGGATAGAGGAATGGGGGAGGCAGCCCTTCGGCCGCGCTCCCCCAAATGGTCAGTGGTGACTGCAGTTCATGCCGCAGCTTGCACAGTTTCCGCCGCAGGAACAGGAAAAGGAGCTTTTTCCCTTTTTTCGATTGCGAAACCACGTGAAAACGATGGCGTAAAGTACCGCGGCGATGAGGATAGTGACGATCAGGGTGGGTAAGTTAAACCATTCCATCGAGAAAACCTCCTGTTTCATAATTCCGGCGGCGAAGCCGGAGCAGGGGATGGCTTATTCGTACTTGTTCTTGCGGACCAGCAGGTAGATCAGCGCTGCCAGCGCCAGGAGACCGGCAACCGTGCCAATGCCGAAGTGTCCGCCGAAGAGCATACCGATCTGGTAAACCGCCAGGCTTACCGCGTAGGCAAAGCCGGTCATCCAACCCACGGCACCCCAGGTCCACTTGGCATTGTTCATCTCACGCTTGATGGCGCCGATGGCAGCAAAACAGGGGGCGCACAGCAGGTTGAAGATCAGGAAGGAGAACGCAGACAGCTTGCTGCCGCCGAAGAACTCCTGACCGATGACGGTGAGGCTGGAATCCATGCTTTCGACCATCTCAAAGGCAAGGTCGGCGTCGGCCATGGAGGACAGGGCGCCGAAGGTACCGACGACTTCTTCCTTGGCAACCAGACCCAGGATCGTGGCGACAGCAGCCTGCCAGCCGCCGAAGCCCAGAGGTGCAAAGAGGAAGGCAATGGCGGAACCGATGACCTCCAGAATGGAGGCGCCGCCGAACTCTTCGGTGATGAAGTGGAAGCCGCCCTCAAAGGAGAGGCTGTTGAGGATCCAGATGATGACGGAGGAAGCCAGGATCACGGTACCGGCACGCTTGATGAAGCTCCAGCCGCGCTCCCAGGTGGCACGCAGAACGTTGGAGGCGGTGGGAACATGGTAGGCGGGCAGCTCCATGACGAAGGGCGCGGGCTCACCGGCGAAAGCCTTGAACTTCTTGAGGATGATACCGGAGACGACAACGGCTGCCATACCGATGAAGTAGGCGAGGGTCGCCACCCAGGCAGCGCCGCCGAACAGGGCGCCGGCGATCAGGCCGACGATGGGGGTCTTGGCGCCGCAGACCATGAAACCGGTGGTCATGATGGTCATCTTGCGGTCACGCTCGGACTCGATGGTACGGGAGGCCATGATACCGGGAACACCGCAGCCGGTGGCAACCAGCATGGGGATGAAGGACTTGCCGGAGAGGCCAAAGCGGCGGAAGATACGGTCCATGATGAAGGCAACACGGGCCATGTAGCCGCAGTCCTCGAGGAGGGCCAGCAGCAGGAACAGGATCATCATCTGGGGAACAAATCCGAGAACGGCGCCCACGCCGCCGATGATACCGTCAGCCACCAGGCTGACCAGCCAACCGGCACAGCCGATGCCTTCCAGGAAGGCGGCAACACCGGGGATAATCCATTCTCCGAAAAGGGTATCGTTCATGAAACCGACGGTCCAGTCACCGATGGTGCCGATGGAGATGGTGTAAACACCCCACATGACCAGGGCAAAGATGGGCAGGGCCAGGATACGGTTGGTGACGATCTGGTCGATTCTGTCGGAGATGGTCATCTGACCGGCAGACTTCTTCCTGTAGCAGCCCTTGAGGATGGAGGCAATGTAGATGTAGCGCTCGTTGGTGATGATGGACTCGGCATCGTCATCCATCTCGTCCTCAACGGACTTAATGTCCTGCTCGATATGTTCCAGAACCTTTTTGTCAATCTTCAGAGCTTCCAGCACTTTTTCATCGCGCTCGAAGATCTTCACCGCGTACCAGCGCTGCTGGGCGGCGGGCATGCTGTGAACCGCAGCCTCTTCGATATGGGCGATGGCATGCTCGACGGAGCCGGAGAAGGTGTGGGAGGCGTTGGACTTGCCGGACTGCGCTGCGGCAATGGCGGCGTCGGCTGCCTCGTTGACGCCAGTTCCCTTGAGGGCGGAGATCTCGACGACCGGGCAGTTAAGCGCGCGGCTGAGCTCATCGATGTTGATCTTGTCGCCGTTCTTCTTGACGATGTCCATCATGTTGATGGCGATGACGACGGGGATGCCCAGCTCGGTGAGCTGTGTGGTTAGGTACAGATTGCGCTCGAGGTTGGTGCCGTCGATGATGTTGAGGATGGCGTCGGGACGCTCGTTGATGAGGTAGTTACGGGCGACGACTTCCTCAAGGGTGTAGGGGGACAGGGAATAGATACCGGGAAGGTCGGTGACGGTGATGTCACTGTGCTTCTTGAGCTTACCTTCCTTCTTTTCGACGGTAACACCGGGCCAGTTGCCGACATACTGGTTGGAGCCGGTGAGGGCATTGAACAGCGTGGTCTTACCGCTGTTCGGGTTACCGGCCAGGGCAATCTTGAAACTCATATACGTTCCTCTCTTTCACGATTAGCTGCGACTGATTAGTTTAGACTAATTAGCGTATGCTAACCGTCACATTTAAAATGAAGGGCACCTGACTGCGCGCCCCTGGGCTGGACTTGTTTGATTGGAAATGCGGCCGGGTTATTCGACTTCGATCATGTCGGCGTCTGCCTTGCGGATGGAAAGCTCGTAGCCGCGTACGGTGACTTCGATCGGATCACCCAGAGGGGCAACCTTGCGGATGTAGACTTCGACACCCTTGGTGATGCCCATGTCCATGATGCGGCGCTTGACGGGGCCTTCGCCATGGAGCTTGACGACCTTGGTCGTGCTGCCGATGCTTACTTGTCTCAGTGTTTTCATTCTGACGTCCTCCTGTTATGGCTGTATGTAAACTCAAACCATGATTTTTTGCGCCATTTCACTGCTGAGAGCCACACGAGCCTCTTTTACATTGACGATGACATTCGCGCCCAGCGTGTTGACAATGGTAACGCTGCCGCCTACGACAAATCCGAGATTCTCCAGATGCTTTTTGACCTCAGGCTTACCGCCGATCTTCTTGATGATATTGACTTCTCCTACAGAAGCGAGCGTTAACGGCATCATAGCGTACCCTTCCTCATTCTATGTATATGACGGGTTAGCAAGAACTAACCGCGAGGTTGTTAAAAAGGTTAGATCAAGCTAACCGACTATATGATACGCGGAAAAAGCCGAAAAGTCAAGGGGAATTTACCAAAAAAATGCAGGGACGGTAAAAAACCGGCGTTTCAAACAAAAGTTAGCACAATCTAACTGACGAGTTTGCGCAGGCTAACCAAGGAATCTGCGGAAAATACAAGTAAATACGAGTCAGTGGCTTGCAATTCATCACAGAATGTGGTACTTTATTAAAGACAGTATTTCATCAGAAAAGGAGGCAATCAGGATGCATTTACAGGAATCCGGCGAAATGTACCTTGAGACCTTATATATACTTTTGCGAACCCGTCCGGCGGTGCGCTCCATCGATATTGTCGATTACATGAACCTTTCAAAGCCCAGTGTCAGCCGTGCGGTGGGACTGCTCAGGAAGGGCGGCTACATCACGGTGGACGACGACGGTCATCTGCACCTGACGGAGACCGGTGAGCAAGTCGCGTCCAAGATCTATGAGCGGCATACGCTGCTGACCAATTTCCTGATGGCGTTGGGCGTGGATCGGAAAACGGCTTCCGACGATGCCTGCCGCATGGAGCATATCATCAGCGACAAGACCTTTGATGCGATGAAGCATCACGCGATTCTGAAAGGCGCCGATTACGTGCTGGAAGAGGACTACGACCCGGACATTCAGCAGGAGCCGTAAAGGCGCTTGTCACGCTGTATGTGCATACATGATGTAAGGAGAGTCAGCCATGAATAAGATTATCAACCGTGATAACGTGGAATCCTTTGCCTATACAAATGGCCATCTGTGCAAATCCATCCGGGAGATCGTGCTTGTCTTTCACGGTCTGGGCGGCGGCACGCAGCTGATCCGGGAAGACTCCGAAGAGGCTGTGTTCTTTGCCGAAAACGATGCGCTGTATGTATTTCCCTATTACGGCCCCTGGAGCTGGATGAATGCTCACGCGGTGAAAACCGTTGATCTGATTGTCGAGGCACTGATTGAAAAGTATGACCTGCCCGCCGATATTCCGGTGATTTCCACCGGCGGCAGCATGGGCGGCCTCAGCGCCCTGGCCTATACCCATCATTCCTCCCGTACGCCCACGGCCTGCGCCGCCAACTGCCCGGTCTGCGACCTGCCGTACCATTTCACCGAGCGTCCCGACCTGCCCCGCACGATCTGGTCTGCCTTCGGCTGGTACGAGGGCGACTTTGAAGCTGCGATGCGCACGGCATCTCCGCTGCATCTGGCGGCCACCATGCCCGACGTGCCCTATTACATTGCTCACTGCGATGCGGATATGGCGGTCAACAAGGGCATGCACTCCGACCGGCTGATTGCCGCCATGCGTACTGCCGGCCGCAATCTGACCTATGACGAAATCCCCGGCATGGGTCACTGCCAGCTGCCCGAGGCAAACCGGGCGGCTTATAACGCCTTTATTCTGTCCTTCCGTAAATGAGTGAAATACCCGCGCCGCAGCCTGAGCAGCTGCGGCGCGGCTGTATGAAAAAAGTGGGAAAAATCAAGGCTTCAGCCAGGCTTTTGGTTGCGATCAGCCGATTTTTGTGGTACACTGATGATACCGGTTTAACACAGGAGGCAGGATATGCAGGTTCTCTATTGGCTTGAAAGTATCCGTACACCCGCGCTGGACACGTTCTTCTCCGTGGTCACGCATCTTGGCAGCGAGACGCTGTTTCTGGCGATTGCGATCATTGTATTCTGGTGCGTGAGCAAGAAGCAGGGGTACTACCTGCTCACGGCGGGATTCTTCGGAATCCTTGCCAGTCAGTTTTTAAAACTGGTCTGCCGTGTACCGCGCCCGTGGGTGCGGGATCCCGGCTTCACCATCGTGGAATCGGCCCGTGCCGATGCCACAGGCTACTCCTTTCCCAGCGGACATACCCAGAACGCCGTGACGGCGCTAGGCTGCCCGGCAAGATCGGTGAAGAGCTGGATCTTGCGCATTCTGTGCATTATCGGCATCGTTTTGACGGCGATCTCCCGTATGTATCTGGGCGTACATACCCCGGTGGACGTGCTGGTATCGCTGGTAATCGGCGCGGTGCTGGTATTCGGGCTGTATCCGGTCTTTGAAAAGATCGGGGATCGACCGGGACTGCTCAGCAGCGTAAGTGCAGCACTGATGACGCTGTCGACTCTTTACGTGATCTTCCTGCAGGTATATCCCTGGCCTGCGGATATTGACGCTGCAAACCTGGCCGAGGGAGTCAAAAACGGCTGGCTGCTCTTTGGATGCAGCGCGGCGATGCTGCTGGCAAGCCGGATTGACCAGAAATATATCCGTTTTGATGTGAAGGCGCCGCTGCATGCGCAGATTCTCAAGGTGATCCTGGGTCTTGCGATCATCATGCTGATCAAGGAAGGCGCAAAGCCCGTGCTGAATACGCTCTTTGACGGTCACATTGCCGCCACCGCGCTGCGCTATTTCCTGATGGTGATCTTTGCTGCCTGTGTGTGGCCTCTGACCTTTCCGTGGTTTGCCAAAGGCTGCCCCATGAGCCGACGGGCCAAAAAGGTGCTGATTGGTATCGGCATCGTGATTCTTTCCCTCATCATTCTTGCTGCGGCACTCTTCTGGTTTGTGACACGTGAGACGAAAGCCGCTCCCGTGTCCACCGAAAACGCCTCCAATCCTTTCATCACCCAGCTTGGCACCACGATGCTCTCCGGTCATCGTGCCGGCGGCGGTATCGCCCCGGAAAATACCATGATGGCGCTCCAAAACTGCGTGGAAACGGATGCGTACGAGCTGGATATCTTTGAATTCGACATCCATCTGACGGCCGACAACGTTCCGGTGCTGCTGCATGACGGTACGCTCGACCGTACCAGTGACGCCGTTGCATTTTTCGGGGAAGAAGATGTCAAAGTTGGCGAAAAGACCCTTGCAGAGCTCAAAAAGCTCAACATGGGAGCAAAGTTCAAGGCTGACGACGGTTCCAGACCTTTTGCAGACCTGACAGGGGACGCTGTTCCCGATGAACTGCGGATTACGACCCTTGACGAAGCGCTTTCCTATCTTGAAAGCGCAGGTGAGTACCGCTATATCATCGAAGTCAAGAACAGCGGCAGCCGCGGTGAACAGGCGGCGGACATTCTCTATGAAACCCTATGCCGTTACGACGCGCTGGATCGTACTGTGGTCGGTACCTTCCACAACGAAGTGACGGCCTATATTGATACCGCCTATCCGGATATGCTGCGCTCGGCGGGCTTCAATGAGTGCATCGATTTCTACCTTTGCTCGTTGCTGAGCCTGCCGGTTTCACCCGAGCGCTTCGGCTTCGTGGCGCTGCAGATTCCAACCACCGACTATGTGGTAAACCTCGGCACCTCCCGGGTGATCAACTACGCCCACCGCTATGATATCGCCGTGCAGTACTGGACCATCAACGACCCTGCGGAGATGGCCAGACTCCAGTCCATCGGCGCGGACGCCGTCATGACCGACGTGCCCGATGCTGCGGCGGCGGTGATCGTTCGTCCCTGAAAAAGTACGCACGCCGGATTAGACCGGTAAACATAAAACAATCAATAAGGAGAAACTACTATGGCACTGATGGATCGTTACCAGAAGGCAGTCGATGAACTGCTGGCCAAGGTCAGAAACACCCAGACCGAGAACATTATCAAGGCGGGTACCCTCATCGCCGACAGTGTTGCCAACGGCGGCAAGGTGTACTTCAACGGCATCTGCCACTCCATTGAGATGGATCTGATCTATCGCGGCGGCGGCCCTATCTTTTACAAAAAGTTCAACGCTGAGGAGCATAAGGATACCCTCAAGGCCGGCGATGTGCTCGTCGTCAGCTCCGTGTCCGGCCGTACCAAGGCCGTGGTCGATCTGACCTGGGAAATGGTGCAGCGCGGCGTCAACGTCATCGCCTTCACCAGCATGGAGTACGCTGTGGCGGTGGATCCCGTCCACGAGTCCGGCAAGAAGCTCTATGAGATGGCCACCCTGACCATGGATAACTGCGCTCCTGCTGCAGAAGCCATGCTCGAGGTCGAGGGCATCGAGGCCCGCTTCGCCGCTGCCTCCGGCATCGCCTCCGACTACATCATGTGGAACATCACCAGCGTCGTCGTCGAGAAGCTTCTTGAGAAGGGCATCACCCCCGGTATCCTCAAGAGCGCCAACTTCCCCGGCGGCAACGACTACAATAAGACCGTCATCGAGCCCAACTACGAAAAGTACGGCTGGTAATAATCCCGATTAACAAGCATGAGCGCTGCGGCTTTTGCCGCAGCGCTCACTTTATCTATGCATTGATTTGCTTGAGCAGTACCCATTCCACAGGATGATGCTTTTCAAAGATTTCCGGCTCGACGGTACTCTGCAGAGCCTTTGCGTGAGCAAGAAATGCATCAAACCAGTCCTGCCCGGTGAAGAAAGTGCCCTCAAGCTCCACATCTTCATGCCAGCGCGTGCAGATATCCTGTACAAGGGATGCCATGATATGCCCGCGCAGGTCGTTTTGCCCGCCGCGCAGGAACTCCGTGAAGCAGAAACGCAGGGTAAAGGCTTCGTATCCAACCAGCAGATCGTAGTCTGCCCGGTGTTCCGCGATGTAGTCGCCGGGGTTGGAGGAAGCGGCGGGGGATGAGCAAATACGTGCAAGCCGGTCGGCGATTTCAACGTCGATGGTCGCGGAGCTGACAAGCATGAGCAGCGCCTTGTTGTAGTTTTCTCCTGTGAGAACCGAGCCTTCACTCTGCAGACGCATCGCATCCTCGGCGGCAGCCTTCGGGAACACATCGTGCACATCGTCATCAAACCCGGCTCCGTCCCGGGGCTCCCAGTATTCGATGAGCGTATAGTTATTTTGGGAATCCACCTCAAAGCGCAGCGCCGTGGGGATCATGGAGCTTCCGCCAACCTCCGTCAGCTCGCCGCCGTAGGTGGAATAGGAGTTATGGCTGACCAGCAGATAAAAGGTTACCTGTCTGGTACCGGAGGGAGGATTGATGCGCTCTTCGGTGTCAAGGAGCATATGACTTTCAACGTGGAGAAGCCCGTCAGGTTCGTCGGGTGCAAAGTTCTGCATGATGGCGTTGCTGATCTGATGCTCGGGGATGATCAGATGGTCAAACAAGGCAGTGAAATCGGTGGGGGCAGGCTGTGTGGAGAGTGGCTGGCTTTCCGACGCCGATCCACCGGGGGTAGGTTCGGTCAGGTCAGAGGCCGTGGGCAGGGCTTTGAGCGTGTAGAAGCGCAGTTCATCGCCCTGTACAAACCATGTGGGCACGCCTTCGAAGTAGTAGACGGCATATACGACCTTGCCCTCATCATCGTACCAACTGCAAATCTCCATGTCCATACCGCGATAATCCGGCACGAGGGATTCCAGCGTTTCGGCCGTGATTGCGGAGTCGCGGCTGAAGAAATAGCCGCTGCCCAGCCGGTCGATGAGCTCTTCACGGGAGCAGGACTGCCGACCGACGGTGTCACCGTCGTAGAATACATTGCCGTTGGAATCGGCAACTGCCAAACGGTTGCCCTCCAGCAGGATCTCAGCGTATGCGCTGCCGTCCTCGGGCATGAAGGAGAGACCGCCGTGCTGAAAGAGGAAAGCATCACCCTGATAGATCCCGTCAGCAGAGGCACGGGTAGGCGTGGGAGCGGAAACGCGGTCTTCTGTGATGAAGCTGTTTTCGTAGAGATCAAAGAAGCGGGAGACCTCGGTACAGGCGAGATCCAGGGCGGAGTCGCCGGAGTTGGTCTGCCAGCCGAGCTTCTTGTACATGGAGAAATTCTTTTGTGTCAGCGGTGAGAGTCCGTGCGCATCCCGAATCGCGGCGATGGCATCCGCGTATTCGGCGGTGAATGCCTCGTAGGCAGCGTCTGCATCCGAAAATACCGGCATTCCGTAGGTATTGGCGCCAACGGCGTAGGCAGGATTGCCTGACTGCAGGAATGCGCCGCCTAGACGGGAGGTATCGTAGTCTCCCACAACCTTTGCAGGATCGGGCTCGGACAGGGGATTGCACACGCAGACGGCAATGACCGTGCAGACGAGCAGCGTACCCAGGCCGATGAGCCAACCGCGGTATCGCCGTGTGCTCAGCAGACGCCGGATGCGGCTTTGGGTATCTCCTTCGCCAAAGGCGAGCGGGGTTCCGGCGATGAGGCGGCGTCTTGTGGAGAGCCGCAGCAGGGAATCGGCATAGTCGGCACGTACACCGTCGCCCAGTTTCCTGACCACTGCCTCGTCGCAGCTCATTTCCATGTCCTTTTCCGACAGGAAAAACGCCAGCCACACCAGTGGATTAAACCAGTGGATACAGAGGGCAGTAAAGATGAGCAGCCTGACGAGATGATCAAAGCGGCGGATGTGGGTCTGCTCGTGCAGAAGGATGTAGTCAAGCTCTGATGCGGCGAGATCAGAGGGCAGGTAGATCTGCGGACGGAAGATGCCGATGACAAAAGGGGTGTCCAGGTGATCGGCAAGCATCACTCGGCGATCACCCGGCGTCAGGGGCACTGCGCCGATGAGACGGCGGCGCAGACGGATGTAAGAGACACCGCTCCAGCCAAGCATTGCAAGAACGCCTGCGCCCCAGAGGATTGTGGCGATGCTGACCGGGGCTTCCAGCGGATCGGCGCCGATCTGCACATCTCCCTGGGGAAGCCGGTCATTGATGACGCCGCTGACGGCGTCTCCCAGAACCGGCAGCGGGATGCTCACCTCGGGATAGGCATCGTGCACGATGTTTTCCGGCACGTATGCCAGGATACTGATGCGCTGGGAAAAATCCGTGGAAGGTGCGTCAAGCAGGGAAAAGAGGGAAAAATCCGAGGTGAAGGATATCGGACAGAGCAGCCGGAATACGACCGCCAGCCAGAGAATGCCGGACAGAATCTTCGGCTGCCGCCGCAGAAGAAACCTTGCCAGCAGCACGCAGAGGATGACGATGCTTCCGGTCAGACTCATGTTGAGAATCCGCGGAAAAAAGGCATACCAGGTGTTGGGATCAATCGGGAACATGGGTCACCTCCTGTTCTCGTCGATGAGCCGCTGCAGTTCGTCGATCTCCTGCTGCGAAAGCCGCCGTTCCCGGGTAAATGCCGCCACAAAGGCGGGCAATGACCCGTGAAAGGCCTCGTCCACGAACTGTCCGGACTGGCGGGCGGCATATTCTTCACGGGACAGAATTGACGTGACCATACCGTTTTCGTTGCGGAAGAGCCCTTTTTCGCAGAGCTTGCGCAGCACTGTGTAGGTGGTGGGTTTCTTCCAGCAAAGGGCAGCTTCGCACAGCTTCACCAGCTCTCCCGACGGCAGCGGTTCATGTTCCCAGATGAGCTCGGCAAAACGTGCCTCCACCGCGCCCAGTTTGTAATCAGACATAAGAGATCCTCCTTTGAACAGATTGGTTTATCGCGAATAAACCTGATGACATGAGTTTATCACCGATAAACCAATTTGTCAAGAGGAAAGTTACCGCAGAATCCCTGCATGAGGAATTTTTTTCACAAACTTCCGCGCGAAAAAGCGAATAGTACATATGATACAGCCGATACAGCTTGAAATAAAGGCGCGTCGGGGTTATGATAAAGGTACCGGAAACTACCGAAAGGGGATTGAAATATGGCGCTGAGCTATTTTGACTGCAATGTATGCGTTGGACAGCGGGGACTGAAGCTGCGGCAGGAAAAATGGAGATCCGAGGATGTGCTGGAATGCATGGACCGTACCGGCATTGCCGCGGCGCTGGTATACGGCGGCTGGGCAAAGGATTACGCTCCGAAGTACGGCAACGAGCGCCTGATGGAGGAGCTTGCCAAGTCCGAGCGCTTCTACGGCTGCTACACAATCCTGCCCGGCGACTGCGGAGATTTCTACGATCCAGAGGAAATGCTTGCAGACCTGCGTGCAAAGGGCATGGTCGCGGCGAAGATGTTCCCCAAGAGCCACTATTATCTGCCCGACGAGATCACCATGGGCCGGTATTACCGTGCGCTGGAGGCATCCCGTATTCCGCTGCTGGTGGACAATCTGGAAATCGACTGGCGTGATCTGGCAGAGCTTCTGAAAAACCATCCCGCACTCGACGTGGTCATTCAGAACATGAGCTGGAGCGAGGAGCACAAGCTCCTGCCCTACATGAAAGCCTTCAAAAACCTCCATATCGAGCTCTCCTGTATGCAGGCAAATTACGCCGTTGAGACGCTGGTGGAGACAGTGGGGGCCCGGCGTGTGCTCTTTGGCAGCGGCCTGCCGAAGATGAGCGTGGGCGCTGCCCGCGCCTTCATTGATTACGCGCAGATTAGCGATGCGGATAAGCAGCTCATCGCCGGTGGGAATCTGGCCCGTCTTTGCGGTGTGAAACTTCCCGCAGCGAGAGAAGTCACCCAGGATGAGATTGCCGTCGAGGCATCTCTTGGCAAACCCATGTCCTGCTTTGTCTTTGACTCCCATACCCATTTTCTGGAGGACGGCGGCAACGGCGGCGGTGGATTTGCCATGATCAAGGGCGACCTTGCGCACATGGAAGCGCTGAGTGACCGCATGGGTGTGGACAACTACGCCGTGGCGCCCTGGCTGGGCATCTGGACCGACTGTGAAGCCGGCAACGAAGTTGCCCTGAAGATGGCGCGGCGCAGTTCCCGGGTGTATCCCTATCTGCTCATTGATCCGGCCTATGTCAGCGATGTCGCAGGGACGGCGTATCACTACCATGTGGAAGAACGCTTCCCGGCGATGAAGATGTTCTTTGACCGTACCCGCGTGCGTTATAACGATCCGATTTTTGAACCATGGTGGAAGATCGCCGATGAAAACCATCTCTTCGGCCTGATGGATCCGGGCAGTTATCCCCAGTATCTGGGCGATGTGGAGGAAATGGCTGCGCGTTATCCCAATGTGACGCTGTTTCTTGACCATGCAGCGGCCCATTGGCTGCGGTTGGTGGAGTATGCGGAACTGGCCAAAAAGTACGATAATCTCTATCTGCAGCTAACCTACACCACCGTGACGGAGGGCTCGATTGAATACCTCTGCGAGCAGGGACTGGCGGCAAAGACGCTGTATGGCACCGATGCACCGATGCGCGACCCGCGTCCGCAGTTGGGCTGGCTTGCCCACGCAAAGATTTCGGTGGAGGATAAGCGGCTCATCCTGGGTGAGAACATGAGACGCATCGCCGCGCGATGCTTTGCAAAGTAAGAAGGTCTGATGAAAAAGAAAAGGCAGTGTCCGGATTCCGGACACTGCCTTTGATATTATCTGGCCAGTTTTTCAAGACTGTCTGCGATGATGCAGGCGATGGAGGAGGCGATGCCGTGGTTGCGGCTGCCGCTGCCGTCGCGGTGCTCCCAGAGAGTACCGGTGATGGCTGCCATGCGCTCACCGAACATTACCGCGATCTCGCGCAGATTACGCTCATAAAGCCCCATCCGATGCAGAAGCTCGGTGCGCACCAGCAGTCCAGGGAAGAGATCCAGCGGCTCGGTATCCTCGGGGTACTCCTGACGGATGATGCGATCCATGAAATCAGCCCATTCGGGAGCATTCTCATCCACGACGCCGAAGAATACTGCCTCATGCTGACAGATGGCGGAGAAATCGCCGCAGAGGGTGAGCGTACCATCCTCGCCGCGCAGGGCATGATCCTGGAAATACCGGCCGTCATAGGACTGTCGGATGATCTCGGACTTCACATGGGCAGCTTTTTCCAGAAGCTCGGGACGCTCAAGAATATCTGCCATGACGAGAAGGACGCGATGATAGAGCATATTGGTGGGATAGCAGACATCCTGTACCCACTTGTTGGCACGGGACCACTCGACGAAATTCCAGTAGGGAAGCTTTTCCAGCAGCCCGTCGGCGTTTTCGTAGGACTCAAAGAAGCGCAGGATTTTGGTAAGCAGCTCCCGATAGGGGGAAGCATCGCCGCCGCGGTTCTTGAAATCGGCGACTTCGAGGACGTACCACATGGTCCACTGGGGGATGGTGTTACCGGTACGGTTTTCGGCGGGATAACACATGGGGAGAAGTCCCTCGGGGAGCTTGGGGAAAGCGGAAGGCAGACGGAAGTTATCCAGAAATGCCTGCTCGGCGGCGAGAGAACCGGTGAAGCGGTAAGATGCCTTGGCGGAGAAGAAGCTGTCGCAGAGCCATCCGGCGCGCTCTCTGCCGGGACAGTCGGTGAAGCAGTCGATGGTATTGTAGCGGAAGGCGTCAAAGGCCGCGTCATATGCCGCCTGCAGCATGGGATCGTCGGTGACGATTGCAGGCTTTGTGACAGGATAGGAAAACTCCAGAATACCGGCGCTTTCCACCTCGACGGCACCGGATTTCACCATGATGCCGATGAATTTGAAGGAATACGGCTCAAAAGAGGCCAGCGTATGGGTGCCTGCGGGGAGTTCATACTTGATAATGTTGGTGGTGGAATCATTGAACCAGTCGATGCGGTCGTTTTTGAGGTATTCGGAGAAGGTCACATACACGACGGCGGGAGAGAGAACCCGCAGCTTCGTGTGCAGGAAGCCTGCGCGGATGCGATCCAGCGCAAAGCGCGCATACTGTCCCTCGGAGAGGACATCCGCTACGGAAGCCTCGGGAATGAAGTCAGCATCGGTGTCACCCACCACATCGTCGGCAAATTCATGGGCTGCAAAGCCGATATCGTCGGGCTTGGGGTCCAGGAAACGGTTTCCCTCACGGACGACGGACTTTTTCAGACGATAAATGCCGCGTTCCAGCATCGATGCATCAGGCGCGGGGCTGATAAGGGGAAGTTCAAAGCCGCGTTCGAGATATTCCTTTCCATGCTCAACGATTTCAAGCTCTTCGCCCTCGTAGTCACCGTTTGTCCAGTCGGCAAGCGAACCATTAAGCCGCCAGACCTCGGTAAAGGCACGCTGGAAACTGTAACGTATAACCTTCTGCTCACGCACACCGGTCAGACGAACGCCCTTGAAGTCACGGCCGGTGTAGGCGAGCACTTCATCACCGCAGCGTACCTCAGCCTGCAGGAAGGACGGGATGTTCATCGTGTAGAAGGAGACGCAGTTGTAGCCTGCCACGTCTATGGCAAGAACATGCCTGCCGGGCTTGAGCGGGAGCGGCAGTCTGTCACAGCGGAGATAACCGTGCGGGCCGCGGGCAGGGCCAAAGTGCAGGAGCTCGCCGTCCAGACGGATGCGGTAATAGGTGGAACCGGCGGCGACGAGGGTATAGGATTTGCCGGGCTCGGCATCAATAACACAGGTAAAGCCTGCCTGTGCATTCATTTCACGACTCAGTCCCCGGATATAAACCGGCTGCGCATGGGTGAACATATTCATAAAGTTAAATCCTTTCATATGAGAGTAGCTACTGTTATCATACCATGAAGCGGGAAAAAAGGCAAGCCGGTCGAACGGGGCGATAAATAAAGGGTGGAACCCGGTTCCACCCTCGCAGAGGATTATGTATTGGCGTCGGCTGCCTCTTCGATTGGCTTGAACTTCCAGTAAAGGAGTGCAGCCAGCACGGCAAAGATGCCTGCGCTGATTTTTGCCACAACCACGGGCAGGATCATATCCGGATCCATGGCGGCGGTGAAGGCCAGATGATCGCCCAGAGAGAATGCCGCGGATACGGAGAAGGTGATGGCAAGGAGCTTACCCTTCGTGGAGGGCATGGATTCCACAAGCTTGAGGGTCATGATGGAGTTTGCAAGACAGGCGACCATGCCGCCGATGGCAACCTCGTCGATGCCCAGAAGCCTGCCCAGCGCCCGGCAGGGCTTGGAGCCGTATTTGATGAGCAGATGCATGGCAGGAAACGCGCCGCCCAGGAGCATGGCAATCTGGATGAACACGGCAGAGTTTGAAACGATGGAGTCCAGCATCTCTGAGACCTGATTGCCGATAACTGCCTGAATGAAGCAGATGATCAGGCCGATGGTGATGAAGGAGCTGAGAATGTGACCGAAGATCTGAAAGATGCGCAGGGTGAGCTTTTCAAAGCGAATGATGCCGATGGTCAGCACGGCAATGAAAATCAGGATCGGCAGGAGATTTCTGAGCATTTCAACCGGAGAAAAGCCTGCTATCAGACCGCCGAGGAAGGTACCGAAGGGGATTGTGATCAGGCCAAAGCACACCCCGAGGAAGAGCAGATTGTGATAGCGGCGGGGAATGAGCTTCATGCCGCCGGGCAGGGTAAAGACGATTGTGGCGCCCAGCATGGAGCCCAGAATCAGGCCGCTGAGACGAACGATGTCGGGATTGTCGGTGAGACGGCTGGCAAGAGGGAGGGCGCCCATGTCGTTTGCGATGAACATTCCGGCGAACATGGCGGGATCTGCGCCGAAGAAGCGAAACATCGGGGAAAGCACCGGCAGAAGAAACTCCGCCAGCAGCGGCGACAGTACCATCATACCGGCCATCGTCAGGATCAGATCGCCGGTGGTACGGATACCCTCTTCAAATTTTTCACCCAGCCCGAAGCGATTGCCGATGAGCCGGTCAACAGCGCCCAGAACAAAACAAATGCCCATCACGGCCAGAATAATTGTGTTGATAATCATATCTTTTCCCTTTCCTTCAGCAGGCAGACTGCCATGAAGATTATGCCATATACGGCGGGGAAAGTCAATGCAAAAAGCAAAAACGCTGCAAAGTAAAGATGCTTGTCAGCTGCAGGCTGACAAGCATCTTGGGTTCTGAAGCGGTTTGCATACATATAAACAGCAGATTGTGACACAAAACTCAGGTGTTCCCCCTGTACTGTGCGCGAAGAATCGGATTCATGATGGAGTCGTCCTTGAGAAGTTTGAGTACCTTCGCAGTGCGTTCCACGGAGATCTCGACGGCAGCGTCGGCGATGGCCTGCGTCAGACCGATGGGGGCGGAGCCATTGTAGGAATTGGGATAATTGACATGCCAGCTTCTGCCCCAGATGATGCCGAGCTCTGCCAGTGGGTCGGAGATATGAGTACTCTGGCCGCTCTCTGCTTCACAGCGGTCAAGACGTACGAGTTCGGGATAGGTACCCATGATCATGGCGCTTTCGGAAAAACCGGCGTGGGCGTTGGGCTTGCCTGCGGCGACAAAATCCTCCATGGTTTTGATATCCTCATCGGTGAGCGCCGGGAAGTAATCGCGGCCGCGCTCTTCAATGACGGCGAGGATATCCTTGGGGCCGATGAGCTTATTGTAGAACATAAAGACTTCATAGCTCTTGTTCTGCTGCTTGACGGCACGCACGAAATTGCGCAGAAAGGCATCATTACCGCCGTGGCTGGAGAACAGCAGAATCTTTTTAAAGCCGTTGCGCCCGATTTCGTCGCAGATTTCACGCATCATCGCCAGCAGCAGCTCGGAGCTCAGCGCGACATAACCGTAGTGGTTGCCGTTGCCTGCGGGATTTGCCTGCTCTCCCAGCAGATCACCGAAATACATCCGGGGGAACACACAGACTTCCTCACGCTCTGCGGCCAGTTCCAGAATCTTGCCGCCTTTGAGCGTATCGGTGCCCAGCGGCAGATGCTGGCCGTGCTTTTCCAGGCATCCGACAGCCATGGCGCAGACGCGGTTGGTACGCTCGAGCATGGGGAGAAATTCTTCTTCGCGCAGGTTTTCCCACAACATATGACAGCCCCCTGTAAAGTGTATTATTGAGATTATTGTACCATTGACAGGCTCACTTGTCAAGAAATGCGAGATCAACGGATGACAAGCGCTGCAGATCTGACTCGCAGCGCTGAACGGGACAGAAAATCCCCGGATCCATGTGCGGATCCGGGGATGAACAGTCGGGGGCTTAGAGACCTGCCTTGTCGAAGGCGGCGAGCCATTCGTTGGCGATCAGGCGATGACCGGCAGGGGAGGGATGCACGCCGTCGGGAGCCCAGTAATCGATGGGGGCAAGCTCACAGGCGGCATCAAACTTTGCCTGCAGGGGAACAAAGATCTGCTTTGAGTCCTCGGCGATGCGCTGTACCGCTTCGGCACGCAGACGGGTTTCGGTGTGGAAGTAATCCCACTTCTCAGCCGTGGCGGAAGCTCTGAGTACGAAGGGCTCCAGCAGCAGGATGCGGATGTTGGGGAAGCGTTCGACGGTATCTTCCACCAGCATGCGGTAAACCTTCTCAAAGCGCTTGGCATCCACGCCGTTGGCATTGGGGCCGACCTCGTGCCAGACGTCGTTGACACCGATGAGGATGCTCAGTACGTCGGGATTGAGATTCCAGCAGTCGGCCTTGATGCGGGCGTACACATCGACGATGCGGTTGCCGCTGATGCCGCGGTTGGTGAACTCATACTTGCCCGGGCAGCGCAGGCACAGATCGCCGGTGACCATCAGCGCATAGCCCTGACCGATGGAAAGACGACTGCCGCGTTCGGTATTGCGGCCGACATCCGTAATGGAGTCGCCCTGAAAAACGATATTCATAACAAATTACCTCTCTTGAAAGTACTATTTGCGAACTTCAATCATGTTTTCCTTCACGCCGAGATAGAAACGATCACCGCTGCGCAGCAGATACTTGCGGCCTGCGGCGAAACGTCGGCCGTCGGGGGTGTAGGTACCGTTGGCAGAGCCGATATCCTCAAGAATTACATCGCCGGTGGCGGGATTGTAAGTGATCTGGCAGTGACGGCGGCTGATCTCGGTCTGGGATGCGCCGAAGACCACGCTGCAGCACTTGGGATCACGGCCGATGACGGCAGTGGCGGAAACATGCTGGGTATATCCCTGCAGACGGCCATCCAAAACAGTCAGAAGAACGGAAGGAGGCGGAGGAGACGCCGGTGCAGTGGGCTTGACAGGAGCCGCGGGAGCCTTTGCAGGTGCGGGCGCTGCAGGCGCAGGCGTGGGATCACGCCGCACGGGGGTGACGGAGGCTGCTGCGGCACGCGGAGCTGAATAGCTGTGGCCGGTGTCCACATGGCGCACAGGCTCCTGGTGACGCTTGGCAGGACGGCGGGAACGGACGATGAGGAGAATGATGATGAGAATGAGCAAAAGACCGGCGGCAGCGGTAGCAATCATGATGATCTGCCGGAAGCTGTCGGTTTCAGCCAGTGCTTCGGTCTTTTCGGTAAGGGTTTCGGTGACATGGGTCAAGACGCCAACGCTCAGCAGCGCATCGCGCAGGGACTGGGCGCCGACGGCGGAGATCTCACCGGAATCAGGATCGCTGACAACGATGCCAAAGACAAGACCGGCCGTATCCACCAGCGGGGAACCAAGGCTCAAGGGGGAATAATCGTTACTCAGAGTGACGTAATCGCCGTCAATGGCGGCTACGGAACCGGAAAGACGGAGAAAACCTGCGTTGGGCTGAGTGGTGCGGGTGATGCCGAAGGCGGCGTCGCCGGCAGACCAGTATGTGACATCGCCGGTGGGGATGGTGGTGGTCAGGCTCAGGGTAGGAGCATCCACGTAATCGGCGGTTTCGATGATGCCCAGCAGTGCCCAGCCGTCCTCTGCGGTCACAAGCGTGACCGGACGCTCGGCATCTTTTACGTACAGGACGGTTTCAACGCTGTCAACTTCCAGCTCTTTTGAAAGCGTATCGGCAGTGACACCGGTGATACCGCCGCTCTCAAGCTCTGTGAGAATGGCGGAAGCGGCATTGCCGAGCACGGCTTCGTAGTCCAGCAAAGCGGCGTCTGTGACATAATAAGCTGCGGTATTGCCGGGATCACCCACGGCAAAGGCCACTCCGCTTGCCCAGACAATATATTCAGCATCATCCAGTGCCGGAACCGTCACCTTGAAGCGCACGCGCAGATTGGCAAGAGAGGATTCGGCATCGGCTGCCAGTGCAGGAGAAAAACAGGCAAACGTCAGCATGCACACAAGCAGCAGACAGATGGATAATCGTAAACGTTTCAGCATAATAAAACCCCCTTGATATACAGTATTATCATATCAAAATTCAAGCAGGGATGCAAGCCGATTCCCGTTACAATTTAGTATCAATACGATACATTTACTCTGCCGCAGTGATCAGGAATACCGAATTTGCCGTTAATTCAAGGATAAGAGGCCTGGAAGCGCTCTGAATCAGCACGGGTTTGAGTCTGCCTTCTTCGCGAAGAACCCGAAGATCCTCCTCACTGGGTTGGTCAATACCCATTTTCTGGTACAAACGATAGGGATTGGTGGTATTTCTGTCGATGCACCAGACGGTGACGGTTTTTCCGCGGAATTCTTCGGGAAGCACGACGTTCTCAGAGATCGCCGGCAGATTCTCGTCAAAGTTCCCGGAGGAATAGGAGATGAGCGCGGCGAAATTGCCCTGATCGTCTTTGGTCGGTACGACGAAGAGATTGGAGCCGTACTCGGAGGCAAGCAGATTCTCATGCAGCGCAGCAGACAGAATATAGGCGTTGTATATGGGCTTTGCAATGAAATTGAGGGTAAAGAAGTTGCGGAATCCCGAAAAATCCTCCACCATTTCGTGCTGACCGGAGAGGCAGATGCAGAGCATGTCGATCTTGTAATCGGAATAGACAAACTCATGGATCAGCTTGACAAAATAGGCCGAGAACAGTTCGGTTTCCCGTCCCATGAGGGCCGGGCACTCTTCACGGTTGTAAAATCCGGCGGAGGAAAAGCCCCATTCATCCACCAGAAGCGGGAGATGGTCATAGCCGTGGGCTTTGACGGTATCCACGCAGGGCTGATGCTTGCGGATGTTGTTCTGCACGCTGATGGATTTGCTTCCATCGTTGAGTTCCCTGGGAGAGACGCCGTAATTATGTACAGAGATGAAGTCGAGCTTGAGATTGTGCTCTCTCACATAGTCAAGCCAGCCGCCCAGAAAAGCCTGGTGATGGGCAAGGGCAGGTCCGCCGATGAGGATGCGGTCGGAGACCCGGCGGATGCCGCGCTCAAATGCAGCGTAGAGTTTGCAGTAGGCAGGGAGACGGTATTTGACGGTATCTTCGGCGGTGCCCGGAAGCTCGGACATGAAAAACGCCGGAATGTCAGGCTCGTTGAAGCACTGGCAGCGCCATTTGGAGACGGTTTCGATGCCGTAGCGCTCCACGATATGACGGGTATATTCATAGCAGATCTCTTCCCAGAGGGCATAATCCTTCGGCGGGGCGGAGTTCCACATCTTACCCTTGTAGCGGGTTTTGTTTTTGGATACGCTTGTCTTGTTGCCGGTGGAAGCGGCGATGCAGTCGGGCATTCCCGCGTAGGCCAGAAGCAGATCAAACCCCTTTTCGACCATGTAGTCAAGCCGCAGATCACTCACACGGAAATCATAGCAAAGATCGCCGTTTTCTCCGATATACACGATATCCTCAAACATCGTGTATATCCGCACGGTTTTGATGGCGCCGTCGGCAGAGATGCGGTCAAGAATCCGCTTGCCCCAGGGGTCCTCGATAGCATCGGTGGGATGAAACAGACACTGATTCCAGAAGTTGGGCTGTTTTTTGATGATTTCGTTTTGAATGGTAATCATATGAAATGCTCCTTCATGTACCGGCAGCGCGGTATCGGATAAATCGGTTCAAACCGGGATTACATCCCGAGCAGTGCACGAAATTCGTCCTCGTTGAGGATTTTCACGCCCAGAGACTCGGCTTTGGTAAGCTTGGAGCCCGCCTCTTCACCGGCGACGACGTAGGAGGTCTTTTTGGACACGGATCCGGAGACCTTGCCGCCGCGGCGTACGATTTCTTCACCGGCCTCGCTGCGGGTGAAACCCGAGAGGGTACCGGTGAGTACGAAGGTAAGCCCTGCCAGCGCGTCGGACGTGGCTTCTGCGACCGGCGCTTCCATGACGACACCAACGGCGGAAAGTCTGTCAAGGATTGCCTGCGTATCGGGATTTGCACGCCACTGCAGGATGTAATCGGCGGTGATGCCGCCGATATCGGGAATGGCGGTGAGGGTTTCGGCATCTGCCTCGAGAAGCGCCTTCATCGAGCCGAAGCGGGCAGCCAGTGTATCGGCGGCAGCCTTGCCCACCTGACGGATACCAAAGGCGTAGAGAAGTCTGGCAAGCCCACGGGACTTGCTCTCCCCGATGGAACGGCAGAGATTCTCGGCGGACTTTTTGCCCATGCGGTCGAGTACCTCAATCTGCTCAGGCGTGAGCCGGTAGAGATCCGCGGTGTCGGAGACAAGACCTGCTTCAATCAGGCTTTCAAGCACTGCCGGGCCGCAGCCTTCGATGTCCATGGCATCGCGGGAACAGAAGTGAACCAGTCTGCGTACAAGCTGCGCAGGGCAGTTGACGCCGGTGCAGCGAAGGGCGGCTTCTTCTTCATCACGAAAGACCGGCGAGCTGCATTCGGGGCAGCGGTCGGGCATCACGTAGGGAACGGCATCGTCCGGACGCAGGGAGGGTACGTTGCCGACGATTTCCGGGATAATATCGCCTGCTTTGCGCACGATGACCGTGTCGCCGATGCGCACATCCTTGGCGGCAATGTAGTCGGCATTGTGCAGGGAGGCACGGCTTACCGTGGTGCCCGCAAGCTGAACAGGTTCCAGCACCGCATTGGGGGTGAGCACGCCGGTGCGGCCGACAGTGATGGTGATATCGAGCAGCTTCGTCTGCTTTTCTTCAGGAGGATATTTATAGGCACAGGCCCAACGGGGATACTTGGCGGCGCTGCCCAGACGGGCGCGAAGATTGAGCTCGTTTACCTTAATGACCGCACCGTCGATGCCGAAATTCTGGGCATCACGGTCAGCGCCCAGCTCTTCAATTCTTCGGCAGACGTCCTCAATGTCGGAATAGACCTCATAGGTGGGGCTGACGGGCAGACCAAGGGAGCGCAGATAATCGAGGGTTTCGGCGTGGGTGGCGAACGCAACGCCTTCCACGGACTGGATGTTGAAGCAGAAGATGTCAAGCCTGCGCTCGGCGGCGATGCGCGGATCAAGCTGACGCAGGGAACCGGCGGCAGCATTGCGGGGATTGGCAAAGAGAGATTCACCGGCCTCTTCGCGGCGGCGGTTGAGCTCTTCAAAGCTGTCCTTGCGCATATAAACCTCGCCGCGCACGACAAGACGGGCAGGCGCGTCACGCAGTACCAGCGGAATGGAACGTACCGTGCGCAGATTCGCGGTTACATCCTCACCGACGGTACCGTTGCCGCGGGTGGCGCCCTGTACGAAAACGCCGTTTTCATACACCAGCGCCACGGACAGGCCGTCGATCTTGCGCTCGACGGCATAGGTTACGGCGTCCCCATCGACTGCGGCGCGGATACGCTTGTCAAAGGCGCGAACTTCGTCCAGATCAAAAACGTCGTTGAGACTTTCCAGCGGCACTTCATGGCGAAACTCCGAAAAGCCTTCCAGCGGTTCACCGCCGATGCGCTGGGTGGGGGAGTCGGCGGTGATCCAGTCGGGATGGGCGGCTTCGATGGCTTTGAGCTCCTGCATGAGCATATCGTACTCATAGTCGGAGATGACGGGCGCATCCTGGGTATAATAAAGCCTGCCGTGCTCATGAAGCTGGGCACGCAGTTCAAGGAGGCGTTCGCGGTCGTTCATGATGTCTACCTCGGTTTCATCAGATGTGGGGATGGGATGTTTTGTTGTAATGGATTTATTATACATCCGAAATGCGCCGGATGCAAGGGCGAAGCGTCAGGATGCAAAAACGTGACGGCCGATGGTCTTGATCACGGGGCGGGAATAGATCCAGTTGTTGGTGGTACGGGCGGGATTGTAGTAATAGATCGCTCCGCCGGAAGGGTCCCAGCCGTTCAGGGCATCGCGGGCAGCCTTGTAGGCGGAATCGGCGATGGGCTGATCAAACTGCCCGTCCACGATGGCGGTAAACGCGCCGTTCTGGTAGATGACACCGGAGACGGAATTGGGAAAGGACGGGTGCCGTACGCGGTTTAACACCACCGCTCCCACGGCAACCTGCCCCTCATAGGGCTCACCACGGGCCTCGGCGGAGATGATGCGTGCCAGAAGGTAGAGTTCCCGGTCGCGGCTGGCGTTTGCATTGGCGGATGTGACGTTAATCCCCAGTGCCCGGAGGGTGGCGGGACCTGCGATGCCGTCGGCAGTGAGGCCGTTTTTGCGCTGGAAATATTTCACGGCTTCCACGGTTTGGGAACCGTAGATACCGTCGATGCTTCCCTTGTAGTAGCCCCAGTTTGACAGCTTCTGCTGAATCTGCCGGACGCCTGAACCGTAGGAGCCGCGGGAGTAGGAGACTGCCTGGGCATGACAGAAGAGTGAGATGATGAGGATGTTGATGAGAAACAATACGGTGAGCTGCAGTCCCAGACGCAGTCCGGGGGCCTGCGTTTGATCGTTGCGCATGAGGATTCCTCCTTTTTTGAGTTGAATGATCCGGGGGCAGTATGGGACTTTGGACGGATGGATATGCAGACAGGGCCGATTCCAAATCCTGCGCTGTGAAAAAATCGTTTGCAAAGGTGTAAATTGGTGAATTGGCTATGGAAAAAAGCGGATTGATGTGGTAAAATAATCTTGATACAGTTTTACGCCAACATCGAACCGGAAGGTAATCATGAAAAAACGCATTTTGATCTGTCTGCTGGTGCTTCTGCTGAGTCTGACAGGCTGTATGGCAGATTCCAATGAGCTGCTTCGTCTGCCGCAGCTTCCCCAGCAGTATATGCTTGTGCAGGCACAGCTTGACCAGATTCTATCCGACAATACACAGCTTTCCGCTCCCGTTTCCGGTGAAAACCGGGGTGCCATACAGATGGCGGATCTCAACGGGGATAATATCGACGAGGTGCTTGCCTTCTGCAAAACCCAGAAAGATGCAAGCGTTGTGATGCAGGTTTATATCTTCAAGCTTGAGCGCGGCAAATATACGCAGTTTGCGGTGCTGGAGGGCGTGGGCGACAGCTTTGATCTGTGCGCGATTGCACGCATGGGACTTGAAAAGCTGCCGGTGCTCATCGTCGGCTGGCGCCTGGGCGCCAATCCCGTCTGCGGCCTGACGGCCTATCGGATGGAAGAAAAGAATATGACCCAGATGTATACCGGCGAATATACGGGTCTTGTGATTGAGGACGTGGATGTTGACTCCAACGAAGAGCTGCTGGTGCTGCGCCATCAGGCGGATGCTTCCACGGCGGGAACTGCGACGCTGCTCAATTTTGAAAGCGGTCAGCTTACCCCTGCCGGGACCGCACCGCTCTCCGCCACGGTCGCCTCGCCGCTTCGCATGAGTTATGATGACATCGGCAGCGGCAAAATGGGTGTGGTCGTGGACGGCTCGGTGGATGAAAACCGGATTGTCACCGATGTGATCTGTTTTCTGGAAGGAAAGCTTGTCAATCTGACCTACGATGAGCTGACCATGGAGAGCAGTGCAACTCTTCGTCCGGCTGCATATCTTTCCACCGATATCGACGGTGACAATGTCATGGAAATCCCCATGGTCAGTCCGGTCATGGGAACACCTGCCGGGAGCCGCGGTCCTTTGCTGATTACCAATTGGTACTCTTATGAGGAAGAGCGCGGCCTTGTGCGCAAGCTGTCCGGGTACTGGGAAACCAACGGCAAGTGGTTCTGCATCATACCGGATACGCTGCTGCCCAGTGTGACGATCACGATCGGTGAGTCTGTGGGGGATTATCCGATGGTGGTTTTCAGCCGCTATGACGGCGAAGCAGAGCGCATCGGCGCTTCGCTCTGGGAAATCTGCTGTTTTGAAGGTCCGAATCGGCTTCAGAATCTGGAGCATCATGGGCTGCTGGAGCTTGCCCGCACCGGAACCCGGGTCTACGGCGTGCGGATGCATGTTCAGAATCAGGAAATTATCTCCGTAGGTGAGCTGTCGTCGCTGTTTATTCTGTCGTGATGTGCTTCACTGCGGTCGTTTTGCTATTTTCTATAGAGGGAAAGGATACATCATGCGTAAAATACTGGTCATAGAGGACGAGGATTCCATCCGCGGCTTTGTGGTCATCAACCTCAAACGTGCGGGATATACGGTTGTGGAGGCATCCTCCGGTGAGGAAGCCTTTGAAGTCTGGGCACAGAATCCGGATGTGCTGCTGATGCTGGTGGATGTGATGCTGCCGGGTATCGACGGCTATGAAATCTGCCGGCAGGTTCGCGCACGGGGCTCGGAAGTCGGTATCATCATGCTCACCGCCCGTTCGCAGGAGATGGACAAGGTTATGGGTCTGATGAACGGCGCGGATGACTATATCACCAAGCCTTTTTCACCGGCGGAGCTCACCGCGCGTATCGATGCGCTGATGAGACGTCTCTCCGGCGGTACCGTGCAGACCGACGAGCTGACCAGCGCACCGTTTGTGCTCAATACCAAGAGCCGTCAGCTCTTCCGCAACGGTGAGCGGGTGGATCTGACGCAGGTTGAGTATATGATCGTCAAAACCTTCCTGGAAAACCCGGGAAGAGCCATGTCCCGTGAGGAAATTCTCAAAACGGTCTGGGGACCGGATTATTTCGGTGATCTGAAGATCGTGGACGTCAATATCCGCAGACTGCGCCTGAAAATTGAGGAGGATGCCGCATCTCCCAAGCATGTTGTGACTGTTTGGGGTTATGGCTATAAGTGGAATCCGTGAGACTGAGTTCAAAAAAAAGCTCCTACGGTTCGGGAAAAAGCAAATCCCGCCTGCGCGTACCGGTAGGCGCCCGGGAGGCAAACAGTTTGCCTGAGGCGGAGGACGGCGGGATCGGCGGGCATTCCAGCAAGGAACGCAGTATCCGTGCCCAGTGGCTGATTTCCAACCTTTCGGTTGTGGTTGTGGTTCTGGTGGTTGCCCTGGTTGTGTTCTGTGCGGCAACCTATAGTCTGCAGCTGCAGTCCATGCGCTCCAATCTCATTTCGCGCGCGGATAATGCAGCGGGTTTTTTCAATAAATACGCAAACGCCAGTTATACCGAGCTGATGGCAGGCGCCAAGCTCTATGTGGAAGACTATAAAGACAAGGATATCGTGGAGCTGCAGGTGCTTGATACCGCAGGAAAACTCCTGTATTCAAGCTCCGGCCTCATGGCCGGTACCAAGCCACAGACAGATGATCTGACACGGGCGCTTACAGCCAATACAACCGCTGACTGGCGTGGTGAAGATCCTGCCAGCGGCGAGCTTGTGATGGCGGTATCCTCGCCGATCATCTTTCCGTCGGGGGAGATTGCTGCGGTGGTTCGCTGCGTGAGCTCGATGAGTGTTCTGCATTCGCGGATGCTGATTTGCGGCATTGTGGCAGCAGGTATTGCACTGGTGATTCTGGGGTTTGTTGTCCTGTCGAATCTCTTGTTCATCCGCTCCATTCTGCAGCCTCTGCAGCAAATCAACGATACGGCCAGACTCATTGCCCAGGGACGCTACGGCGTGCATATCGTGCCGCTGTATGCCAACGAAATCGGTACGCTCTGCAATACCATCAACGATATGTCAGACGCCATATCAAGAGCCGAGCAGACCAAGAACGACTTTATCTCCTCGGTATCCCATGAACTGCGCACGCCCCTGACCGCCATCGGCGGCTGGAGTGAGACGCTGCTCTCGGGCGGGCTTACCAATCTCGGTGAAGTGCGCCATGGTCTGGAAATCATCCGCGGAGAGGCATCCCGCCTGACGCGCATGGTGGAGGAGCTGCTGGATTTCTCACGCATGGAAAGCGGCGAGCTGACGATGCAGATGGAAAAGACCGACCTGGCGCCCGATGTGGAGGACGTGGTCTTTATGTACATGGATACCATCCGTAAGGAAGGGATCACGCTGGAGTTTCATGAGGATGACGAGCTGCCGATGGTGGTCTGTGACAGGGCGCGTATGCGTCAGGTGCTGCTCAATATCCTCGACAATGCCCGCAAGCACGGCGGCGACGGCAAGCGTATCATCGTCGCCATGGAAGCGCAGGAGCATACGGTCAGCATTGCGGTGCGGGACTTCGGTCAGGGCATCAGCCCGGAGGAGCTGCCCCATGTGCGCGACCGCTTCTATAAGGGTAATTCCAAAGCCCGCGGCAACGGCATCGGCCTTGCTGTGGCAGATGAAATCGTCCGTGTTCACGGCGGCAGACTGGATATCGAAAGCGTACAGGGCGAGGGTACCTGCGTGACGATTGTGCTGCCGGTGAGCCAATCATGACAGAATAATTGAAGGTTTGGTTTGAATCATGTTTGAACTGGTAACAAAAGAAACGCTTGAATCGTTTGAAGCTTTTGTCGCAGGCCATCCCAAGGGCCATTTCATGCAGTCACGCCTCTGGGGTGATGTGAAGAACAACTGGAAGTGGGAAGGCATCATCAGCCGCGACGATCAGAAAAACATCCGCGGTACGATGGCGGTGCTCATCCGCCGGGTGCCGGGTATGCCTTTTACGCTGATGTACGCCGGACGCGGTCCGGTCTGTGACCTGACCGATCGGGATGCCATCGCCGATCTGATAGCGGGTGCAAAGGCTCTGGCAAAGAAGCATCATGCCTATGAGCTCAAAATCGATCCGGACGTGCTGTCCTCCGATACCGAGTTCACCGCGCTCATGCAGAGCTTTGGCTTTACCCTGCACGATGCAGGTAAGAACTTCGAGGGTATCCAGCCCCGCTATGTTTTCCGTAATACCATCGCCGGTATGACGGAAGATGAGGTTATGGCCTCTTTCGGTCAGAAAACCCGCTACAATATCCGCCTTGCCCAGCGTAAGGGCGTGGAAGTGAAGCTCTGCGGTACCGAAATGGTGCCGGACTTTGCCCGGATCATGCTGGAAACCGGTAAGCGTGACGGCTTTGTGGTGAGAACCCCTGAGTATTTTGAGAAGATGCTCAAGGTTCTCGGCGAGCATGCAAGACTCTATATGGCCTTTTATGAAGGTAAGCCCGTGGCCGGTACCCTTGCCATTCACTATGGCGATAAGGTCTGGTATCTCTACGGTGCATCCTCCAATGAATCCCGTAACGTCATGCCCAACTACCTGCTGCAGTGGAACATGATCCAGTGGGCAATTGAGCTGGGCTGCCGGATCTATGATTTCCGCGGTGTTTCCGGTGATCTGTCCGAGGATAACCCGCTTTACGGCCTGTACCGGTTCAAGAAGGGCTTCAACGGTGATTTCTGCGAGTTCGTGGGTGAGATGGATCTGATCCTGAATAAGCCCCTTTACCTGTTTGTGACCAATGCCGAGCGTGTGTATCGCCGTCTGCGCCGCGCACGGTTCCTGAAGAAGAACGCGGACGAGGAAAAGCTCGCCGAAAACAAAACAGAAAACGGTACGCAGGAGTAATTCACTGCGATCGCTGTGCAAACTCCCGCATAGATAGATTGTGAGGTGTCGGGGATGAAGGCATATATCGTTGAAAAGGACAAACTGAAGAACAACATTGATGTTGTCAAGAGAAAAGCTGCCGGCAAGCCGATTTACGGCGTCATCAAAGGCAACGGCTACGGCCTGGGCCTGCTGCAGCTGGCGCGCATCCTGCGCGATGAGGGTATCGACCGCTTCGCGGTGACGGAGCCCGCCGACGCCATCAAGCTGCGTATGGCAGGCTTTATCGACGAGGAAATTCTTGTCATGCGCTCCGTGGCTACCGAGGCCGATGTCTCCGATATCATCGAGGCACGCGCCGTGGCGACGATTGGCTCCTATGACGACGCGGTGCTGCTGTCCGGCGTTGCCGAACGGCATGCCGAAGTGGTGGAAGCTCATCTCAAGATCGATACCGGCATGGGTCGCTACGGCTTTATGCCGACAGAGACCGAGAGGATGCTCTCGATCTTCCGCTTCATGCCGAAAATCAGCATCACCGGCATTTATACCCATTTCCCCTGCGCTTTTTCCAATCTCAAGCGCAGCGCCGCGCAGTTGGAAGAACTGCTGGAAGTTGCTGCCAGGCTCAAGGAAGCCGGCTGCGATCCCGGCTGCATCCATGCCGCCAACTCAAGCTTCCTCTTCCGCGGCAATTTTGCCGCCACTGATGCCGTGCGCGTGGGTTCTGCATTCCTCGGCCGCCTGCCTTTCCGCGCCAAGGGCAATTACGGCTTGCAGCCGGTGGGCTATGCCAGAAGCGATGTCGCCCAGGTGCGCTGGCTCAATGAAGGTCAGACCGTGGGCTACGGCTCTGCTTTCACTGCGAAGAAGGGTATGCGTGTCGCAGTCATCCCATTCGGCTATGCAGACGGCTTTGCCGTGTCACGCTCCAATGATCTCTTCCGCTTCCGGGATAAGGTGCGCTATATCCTGCATGATGTGAAGAATCTCTTTAACCCCAGACGCCTGACCGTGACCATCAATGGCAAGCGTGCGCCGGTGTTGGGCCATGTGGGTATGGTGCATGTGGTGGCTGATGTTTCGGCAATTCGCTGCGAAGCGGGCGATGAAGTGCGCATCGAACTCAGTCCTCTCTTTGCTAATCCCTTGCTTGAACGTATTTACGAATAATCAGGCTGTTTGTGAGATGTTACAATAGTTTTAAATATCCCGAAAAAACTCTTGCATAGATTGGCCTGATCGTGTATAATAGTAGTGTAAAGAAACTCTTGAACTGAAAGGCGGATACCGTTATGAAAATGATTCTGGCTATTATCAATCAGGATGACGCCAATATGGTCGTCAATGGCCTTATGAAGGAAGGCTACTCTGTGACCAAGCTTTCCACCACCGGCGGTTTCCTCCGTGCGGGCAATACCACCATCCTCGTCGGCGTTGACGATGAGAAGGTGCAGAAGGTCATGAACATCATCCATAAGCACTCCCACAGCCGCCGTCAGGTGGTTCCCACCGGCAACGACATCGGTACTGCGGGTATGTCTCCCTCCATGCCGATGGAAGTTACCATTGGCGGCGCGACCGTGTTCGTGCTCAACGTCGACCAGTTCCAGCGCCTGTAAGGGATGCTCTTCGACGGAATTGTCGGAAATGAACATGTAAAGCAGCAGCTGCGCGAGGCTCTGACAAAAGGGAGCCTCGCGCAGACAGTCATGCTTGCAGGTCCGGCAGGTGCAGGAAAAAAAGCCCTGGCACGTGAGGCGGCAGCTGTGCTGCTGGAAGATCACAGAGGGCTTGCGCTGCGGGGGGAACACCCGGATCTGACGGAAATCGACGAGGGAGAGGCCGAGATCAAGGTCGAGACTGCCCGTCGGATACGTCAGGAGGCCTTTACCAGTCCCGGTGAAGCGCCGAGGCGTGTGTTCATCATCTGCCATATGCACAATGCCAACGCCAATACCCAGAATGCGCTGCTGACGCTGCTTGAAGAACCGCCGTCCGGGGTGGTTTTCTTTCTGCTGACGGAAAATCCGGCGCAGATACTGCAGACGGTCCGTTCAAGATCCTTGATTCTTTACACGCAGCCGCCGGAAACGGCGGATGCGCTGGCTTTGCTGCGCAAAGCATGTCCCCAGGCCGATGCGGCAGCCTGCGATGCAGCTCTGAAAGCCTGCGGCGGATATCCGGAGGCCGCACGTGCGTATCTGGAGCAGCAGGGAGCCGATGAGGGCAGCCGGGAAAAAGCCGGTGAGCTGCTGGCCCTTCTGGATGCGGGCGATGAACTGAAATTCTGGTCTGTGATGTCGGGGCTTGAGAAAAGCAAACGTGACGAGTTTACCCGCATCATGAATGCGCAGCGGCAGCTGCTGCGCGATGAGCTTGCGGCACGGGCTGCAGGGGAAAAACCGCGCTATGCGCGGCTTGACAGTATGAAGCTGCTTGATATAGCGGAGCTGGCAGGTGAGCTTGCTCTGCGTTGTTCCAACAACAATGTCCACCCGGCGCATCTGTGCGGCGCATATGCTGCGGCTGTGTTTGGCGGACGTTAACGAAAGGATTATATTGCTTTGATCGAAATTATTGGGGTACGGTTCAAGCCCGTTGGTAAGATATATTACTTTGATCCCTGCGGCCTGACCGTTGAGGAAGGCGATTACGTCATCGTTGAGACCTCCCGCGGTGTTGAAATGGCGCAGGTTCTGCAGAAGAACCGTGAGATCGATGAGTCTGAACTGGTGTCGCCCCTGCGTAAAACATTGCGTATTGCAACGCCTGCCGATCTGGCGGTCGTTGAGGCAAATGAAAAAAAGGCAAAGGAAGCCTTTGCCGTCTGCAAGAAAAAGATTGCAGCGCATAAACTGGACATGAAGCTCATCGAGGCGGAATATACCTTTGATGGTTCCAAGATCCTGTTCTACTTCGCGGCTGAGGGCCGCGTGGATTTCCGCGAGCTGGTCAAGGATCTGGCCTCCGTTTTCCGTATGCGCATCGAACTGCGTCAGATCGGCGTGCGCGACGAGGCAAAGCTCTGCGGCGGCCTTGGCATCTGCGGACGTCCCTTCTGCTGCACGTCCTTCCTGGATGAGTTCCAGCCTGTGTCCATCAAGATGGCCAAGGAGCAGAACCTCAGCCTGAACCCCACCAAGATCTCCGGTACCTGCGGCAGACTCATGTGCTGCCTGAAATATGAGCAGGAAGCCTATGAGGATCTCAACCGCACCACCCCCAGAGTGGATTCCACCGTCAAGACGCCTGCCGGTATCGGTACGGTCGTGGAAACCAATCTCCTGCGCGGCATGGTCAAGGTACGCATTGACCGTTCCACTGAGCCGCCGAAGGTGTTTCATAAGTCGGAGTGCGAACCTGTGCGTGAAAGCAGAGGTCCCCGCCCGAATCCTGCGAATGAAGCGCCGAAAAGCGAAGAGTAAGGATTGAAAGCGCCGCAGCGAATACTGCGGCGCTTTTCGGAATCCGGCAGAAAGTGCTGCCGGAAGAAAGGCTCACGATGAAGGATAAAAAGGTAAAAAAAGTCCGCAGTGCGGTCCCGATTTATATTGTTGCCGGTTTCTGGCTGCTGTACGGACTGTGTTTCCCGCTGTATACGGGCAAGCAGATTTTGTTGGCGGCGATTCTGAGTGCGGCGGTGTATTGTATCTGCCTGCCGTTCTTCCCAAAGAAGGAAGTGGCGGCTCCCGTGCCCAAGCCCAGGCCCGAAAAGCCCGTGAGTACCGGCAATCCCGAGGTTGACGAGGTGATCCGGCGCGGCCGTGAGGCGATTGCAAAGCTTCAGAGCCTCAACGATGACATCAAAGATGAGTATGTGTCGCTGGAAATCTCCCGCATGGAGAAAGCCTGCCGTACAATCTTTGATACCATCGCCGAGAAGCCCGACCGGGCGGATGATATCCGCAAATTCCTCAACTATTACTTACCCACATCCATTAAGCTGCTGGAATCCTATCGTAAGCTTTCCATGCAGGAGGTTGTCGGTGAGAATATCCGTGTGACGCTGGATTCCATCAAGAATAACATGGACATGGTTGCCAATGCATTTGAAAAGCAGGCGGATAACCTGTTTGCCGACGAGGCGCTGGATATCACCACCGATATTGACGTACTGGAAACCATGATGCGCACCGAAGGCCTTAAAAAAGAGGACCGGACGCTGTAAGTAAGCTGTCCATCCCAAGGATATTTGAAAGGAGTACCGTTACCATGCTTGAAAACTATAAGCCCACGCTGACCCTTGATCCCAATGCCGAGGAAGAAGTCTCTGCCATTGAGCTGGAAGTGAAGAAGGAAGCAGACGTTGTTGCCGAGACTGTCAAGCAGCTGCAGCAGCTTTCCCCTGAGGAACAGCGCACGGTTGACGAGTTTGCCGAGAAGATCAACATCGAAGATTCCGCGATGGTACTGCAGTACGGTGCTGCAGCCCAGAAAAAGCTGGCGGGTTTTTCCGATACTGCCCTGGAGAAGGTTAAGACCAAGGATCTGGGCGAGGTCGGCGACATGATGAGCGACCTGATCGTGGAGCTCAAGGGCTTTACGCTGACCGAGGAGGATCGCCGCGGTTTCTTCGGCTTCTTCAAGCGCTCTGCCAATCAGATTACTGCGCTCAAAGCCAAGTACGACAGCTGCGAGGTCAATGTTGACAAGATCGCCGGCATGCTGGAAGAGCATCAGATTACGCTGCTCAAGGACATCGCCGTGATGGATAAGATGTATGATCTGAATCTTGCCTACTTCAAGGAACTGACCATGTATATCCTCGCCGGTAAGAAGAAGCTGGAGGAAACCCGCGCGACGAAGCTTGCCCAGCTTACCGCAAAGGCGCAGGCATCGGGTCTTCCCGAGGATGCGCAGGCGGCACGCGATATGGCAAACTTCTGCGACCGCTTTGAAAAGAAGCTCTATGACCTGGAGCTGACCCGCAACGTGTCCATCCAGATGGCGCCCCAGATTCGTCTGCTGCAGAATAACGACTCTCTGATGGCCGAGAAGATCCAGTCCACTATCGTCAACACCATTCCTCTCTGGAAGAGCCAGATGCTGCTGGCGCTTGGCATCGCCCATTCCCGTCAGGCCATGGAAGCCCAGCGCGCCGTGACGGATATGACCAATGAGCTGCTCAAGAAGAATGCAGAGACCCTGAAGATGGGCACCCTCGAGACTGCTCGTGAAGCCGAGCGCGGTATCATTGATATCGAGACCCTCAAGCAGACCAACCAGAGCCTGATCTCCACCCTGGATGAGGTCAAGCGGATTCAGGATGAAGGCCGTGCCAAGCGCCGTGCTGCCGAGGATGAACTGGTGAAGATCGAGGATGAGCTCAAAGCAAAGCTCCTTGCTCTTCGATAAAGCGCTTGTCACCGCAGGCGTAGAACAGTACGCGGTGAAAGCTGAAAAGGAGACTTTATGAAGATGAAAACCGGCAAGCGGATTGCCATCATCGTGCTCATTTTTTGCGTGGTGATTTCCATTCTCTTTGGCGGCGGCAGGAAGCTTGAAAAGTACAGAGAGCGGCAACTTCAATGCTTTTATGACGGCGTGGATGGCGACGGTCTGTGCATCTATAACGATCTGATGATGCGCCAGACCGCGGCGCACAATCTCCTCACGATCGCAGGGCGGTATCTCAAGCCCACCGACGAGGTGTGGACCCCTGTTGAAAAGGCAGTCAAAGCGATGAATGCCGCAGTGAGCGTGCAGGAATATTTTGAGGCCAATTATGACCTGACTATTTCCAGCACCGCGCTGTATAATACCCTGTCAGCCATGGAGCTTTCCGAAAAGGATGAGCGGCTGCTGAATGAACAGTTCACCGAGATGAGCTCGCGCAATATGACCATCAGCCATGACGGCTATAATGCCGTGGCGGCGGAGTTTAATTCCATGCTTGCGGACTTTCCGACCTTGCTGATTGCGGCGGTCAACGGTGTTGATCGGCTGGATGAGTTCCGATAAGCGCGCTGTATTTTTTAGAACGGAGAAAAAATTGAACATTCGCAGATTAGCCCGCAGCTTTGCGCTGCTGATGGCCTGCCTCGGCATACTGCTGCCCGCAGTGTGTGCGGCAGAGGTCATTGCCCCGACTGATTCGTTTTACGTCAATGACCAGTCGGAAATTCTCAGCGAGGAAACGACGGCGTACATTCTGGACACCGCGGGATCGC
This sequence comes from Oscillospiraceae bacterium, assembly GCA_015067675.1. Classification (GTDB taxonomy): domain Bacteria; phylum Bacillota; class Clostridia; order Oscillospirales; family QAMX01; genus SIG502. Next base: position 22,036 of record SVMB01000012.1, on the reverse strand, counting down.
TTGACGATCAGACCGGCGTGCAGATCTGTGTTGTAACCGTGGACTTCATCGGCGGCGCCAACATTGCCGATTATGCCTATGAGCTCTTCAACGACTGGGGCATCGGTTCGTCGGAAAAGAACAACGGCCTGCTGCTGCTCGTGGTCATCGGCGAGGAAAACTACTACCTGCTGCAGGGAAAGGGACTGGAAAGCGTACTGCCCTCCGGCACGCTGCAGACCATCCTTGACCGGGATATGGAGCCGGATTTCGCGGCGGAAAACTATGATGCAGGTGTGCGAAAAACTTACGATTCCCTTCTTGCGGCGCTGTGCAGCCATTACGGCGTGAACGCCGGTGCTGACCAGAGCGGTGCACTGTCCGGCAGCAGCGTACAGACCCGGCCTGCCGTGACAACCAGAGATTATGATGCTCCGGGTGAGTACCGCCCCGATTACGGGCATGATTCCGATCATGTGAGCAGTATCGGTGCCGGTATCCGCTTTCTGGGATTTGGCGTACTGATTGTGGTGCTGGTGATTTTCGGCCTGGTGATCGGCGTGATCGTGCTTGCGGTCAGCTCCGTGAGCCGTACCATCGGCCGCGGCATCGGCAATGCCGTGGGCGGCCGCAGATATGATCCCTACCGCAATCTCCACCGCAGAGTACCGCCTCCGCCGGGAGGTTTTGGCGGTATAGGCGGATTCGGACATCGTCCGGGCCATATGGGAGGCTTCGGCGGTCCGCGTCCGGGTGGGTTTAACAGCCGTACGTCCAATCGTTCGGGCGGATTTTCAAGCCGCTCCGGCGGGGGCTTCTCTTCACGCAGCGGATCGGGACGTTCCGGCGGCTTCTCAGGCGGAAGCAGGGGAGGACGAAGCGGAGGCGGCGGTTCCAGCCGCGGCGGCGGCGCCGGTCGCCGATAAAAGTGTATATCAGCAGTCAGAGGCTGCCGCAATTGCGGCAGCCTCTGTTCATGGGCTTATATTACAGGCGATCACGGCGTACGGACCGGGAAAACTCGGTGAGGGTCATGCCGGTCTGCTTCTTGAAGGCAGAGGAGAAATAGTAGATGTTGTCATAGCCCACGGCTTCGGCGATCTGGGTGAAATTGAGCTTTCCCTCATTGATGAGACGTTTGGCCTCGCTGATGCGCAGTTTGGTCAGATATGTCATGACGGGGAGACCGGCTTTGAGCTTGAAGATCCTGCGCAGATAGGCAACACTGATGTTGTGGGTGGCAGCGATAACCTCAAGACTGAGCTTGTCTGCAAAATGGGAGCTCATGTAATCCTGAACCTGCGCCACAAGCTCCGAGGATCTGAGCAGACGGCTTGGCGGTACGGTACGACTGGTGATGGAGATGTTTTCGCGGCGGCGGTAGATGCGGATAAAGAGCTCCTCCAGCCGGTTTTTGATGATCTGCTCGCTGCCGAAGGGAGGATGCTCGGCACGTTCCAGATCGATGGCTGCGGGGATGTTGTCAAAATGCAGGAAGGTATCGGCGGCTTCTTCCACGATGGTGGCAAGGCACTGCTTTTCTGCATCGCCCAGGACGAGGATTTTGTGCTCGAAGGCATCCATGGTTGCACTTTCGGAGTTAAAGGAGATGACGACGATACTTGCGGGCTGTTCCTCACAGAGATGGATCGAATGAAACTCTCCGGGTGTGTAAAATGCCATTTCACCCGCCATCAGCAGGTAATTGCGATCCTCGGAACCGACAATGATCTGACCGCGATCAACATAAATCAGTTCCCAGAAATCATGACTCTCGCCGTCGAAGTCAAAGTTGCGGGGAAGGTTATAGTAGGATGCGTTGATGAGCTCTTTGACAAAAAATACAGGGTCCAATTTATGCATTTTGAACGGACTCAAGCGATCACCTCCCAAAAAGGAGCATATATCATAAAATCAAGCGCATATAACATAAGGCGAAATTGGACAAATCCTCATATAATGAGATTGTAGAAATTCCGCGTACGAAAAACCCATACAACAGAAAGGAAGATGCCATATGAAAACTTCTATCAGCTACTGGTCTTTCGTAGGAAAGAGCGCGGTTGAGGCCATGCGTCTGGCCAAGGACGCAGGCTTTGACGGTATCGAGCTGACGCTCGACGCTGACGGCGACCTCAATCCCAACACCACCGACGAAGAACTCGCTGCCCTCAAGGCTGCCGCTGCTGAGATCGGCATTGCGCTGCCCAGCATTGCCAGCAGCCTCTACTGGACCTATTCCTTTACCTCCGACGACGAGCAGGAGCGCAAGAACGCCCATGACACCGCCGTGACTCAGCTGCGCTTTGCCAAGGCTCTGGGCGCCGACACCATTCTGGTCGTTCCCGGCAGCGTGTCTGTGGAATTTGTGCCCGAGCGTCCCGTGGTCGCCTACGACGTGGCTTACGACCGTGCCCTGGCTGAAATGAAGGCTCTGGCTCCCATCGCCGAGGAATACGGTGTTCATATCGGCGTTGAGAACGTCTGGAACAAGATGCTGCTGTCTCCTCTGGAGCTGCGTGCTTTCCTCGATGAGATCGGCTCCGACTATGTCGGTTCCTACTTTGATATCGGCAACGTCGTTTACTCCGGCTATCCCGAGCACTGGATTCGTATCCTCGGCAAGCGCATCCGCAAGGTGCACTTCAAGGATTACCGCCGCAGCCCCGGCGGCCTGAACTGCTTTGTTGACATCCTGGCCGGCGACGTGGACTGGAAGGAAGTCAGAAAGGCTCTGGCCGATGTCGGTTACGACAACTGGGTCACCGGCGAGATGATTCCCCAGTATCCCCAGGGTTCGGATCAGATCATCTATAACACCGCGGCTTCCATGGCCCGCATTGTGAGAGGAGAACTGTAATGATTAAAGTTGGACTGATTGGCTGCGGCTTTATGGGCGGCATGCACGCTGCCTGCTATCAGGCTCTGGAGAGCCTGGGCGTTCGCGTTGTAGCGGTCGCCGATCCCCGCGAGAGCTTTGCCAAGGACGCGGCTGCCAAGAGCGGCGCTGAGATTTACCAGTACGGCATGGATCTGATCGCCAAGGCCGACGTGGATGTGGTTGACATCTGCCTTCCCACCGATATGCACGTTGCCCATGCTGTCGCCGCCATGCGCGCCGGCAAACACGTTTTCATCGAGAAGCCCGTCTGCAAGAACGAGGACGAGATGGAGCTGCTGCTCAAAGTTGAGGCCGAGACCGGTGTTAAGGTGCAGATCGGCCAGGTTATCCGTCAGTGGTCTGAGTACAAGTGGCTCAAGGCAACCGTGGATGCCGGTACCTACGGTAAGGTGCTGTCCGGTTCCTTCCGCCGCCTGAGCTCCCGTCCCACCTGGGCCAGCGATGGCTGGCTGCTGGACGTCAACCGCAGCGGCGTTGTCGCCGTGGACATGCACGTTCACGATGCCGACTTCATCCGTTATCTGATGGGCGAGCCCACTTCCGTGAAGTCTCAGGCCAGCCGTGACGAAAACGGTGTTATCATGCACATCATGACCCTGTACGGCTTTGAAAACGGCGCTGCCATCTACTCCGAGGCCTGCTGGGATCTGCCCAAGGATTATCCCTTCACCGCAGTCTATCAGCTGCGCATGGAGAAGGCGACCATCATCCACGACGGCGGCATCACCGTCTATCCCGAGGATGGTTCCGCTCCCTTCAAGCCCGAACTGCCCAAGGAATACGTGGCCGACAATGACATCGGCGGCAACATCTCCGATCTGGGCGGCTACTATAACGAGCTGAAGTATTTCATCGAAGGCCTGCAGGGCAAGAACGATCTGTCCGTTGCCACTGCCGCCGAGGCTGTGAAGTCCGTGAAGCTGGTTCTGCGTGAGGCAGAAGCTGCCGGCGGTCTGGTCAGCAAGTAAGTTCATTTCAGGATACAGCAGCGGCTGCCGCATATGCGGCAGCCGTTTTTTTGTTTTTGAAACCGTCAGATGCGCTTGGCGATGATGGGGGAGTATTCGCGGCGGTATTCGTCAAAACGATCCTCGTCGATGGCGGCGCGGATTTCTTCCATCAGGTGGTTATAGAACCACAGATTGTGGGTCACGCAGAGACGGCCGCCCAGCAGTTCACCGGCCTTGAGCAGGTGACGGATGTAGGCGCGGGAATAATTGCGGCAGGCAGGACACTGGCAGCCTTCCTCGATGGGACGGTCGTCGGTGGCGTACTTGTTGTTGTTGAGGTTGATGATGCCAGCATGGGTATTAAGATGACCGTGACGGGCATTGCGGGAGGGCATGACGCAGTCAAAGAAGTCGATGCCGCGGGCAACGCCTTCGATGATGTTGGCGGGAGTGCCGACGCCCATGAGGTAACGGGGCTTATTTGCCGGGGCATAGGGGAGCACCACGTCGAGGATGTGATACATCACCTCGGTAGGCTCGCCCACGGCGAGACCGCCGATGGCATAGCCGGGGAGATCCAGCTCCGCTATCTGCTGCATATGCTCGATGCGCAGATCATCAAAAGTGCCGCCCTGGTTGATGCCGAAGAGCACCTGACCGGGATTGGGAGCGTTGGACTGGGCGTTGAACTCGGCATTGGCGCGCTTGCAGCGTTCCAGCCAACGGGTCGTGCGTTCAATGCTGGCCGCGACGTAGGGCTTGGGAGAGGGATTGGCGACGCATTCGTCAAAGGCCATGGCGATATCGGAACCGAGGGCAGACTGAACCGCCATGCTTTCCTCGGGACCCATGAAGATGCGCTTGCCGTCCACGTGGGACTGGAAGTGAACACCTTCCTCGGTGATTTTGCGCAGAGAGGCAAGAGAGAACACCTGGAAACCACCGGAATCGGTAAGGATGGGACGCTTCCAGTTCATGAAACGATGCAGCCCCCCGCGTTCCCGGATAAGCTCGTGGCCGGGACGGACGTGGAGATGGTAGGTGTTGGACAGCTCAATCTGGCAGCCCAGTTCTTCCAGATCACGGGCGCCCAGACCGCCCTTGATGGCAGCCTGCGTGCCGACGTTCATGAAAACAGGGGTTTCGATGGTGCCGTGGGGCGTCACAAAGCGGCCGCGGCGGGCAAGTCCGTTGGTTTTGATCAGTGTAAACATGTATTTATCCTTTGCAGTGTATTATAATGCACGGTAATAGGTGATATGGGGAATGAATTGCGCAAAACCAGCCTTTTCACAGACACGGCGGGCAGCAGACTGGCATTCTTCGATGCCGGTGAAAGCTCCTGCGTACAGCATACCGTCGGTACGCATGCAGTCAAGCGCAAAGGCCGCGAGTTTTTCGCCAAAGCCGCGCCTCTGCATACCGGGATCAACTGCGCATTCGCCGATAAAGCCTGTTTTTGAGCCGGAGTCGCTGGCGTAGGTGATGCAGCCGACGATTTGACCGTCGTGCTCTGCCACGAAGCCATGTTCACGCTCTATGGCGGCCAGTACGTCGCGGCATTTCTTCTCCACAGCATCCGGGAAAAACGCATGGTAGAGTTCATCGCCCAGATGGCTGACACGATACTCCTCATAGATCGGCGTCCAGGCAAGCTTTGCAATCTCCGCAATACGGGGAAGATCCTCCTCGCGGACAGCACGGATACAGGAATCCCGGCCGCCGATGCAGTCAGCAAGACGAGCCTGATAAGCGCGATACCCCAGTGAACGGGAAAAGCCGATCTTTTCATAGGCACGGCGGGCGGGGGCATGGGCGGGATCCAGTCCCGTGAGCACCTGTACATACCTGCAGCCGTCCCGGCGCATCTCTTCAAAGACGCGCTCATACATCTGACCGCCGATACCGCGGCCGCGCATGGCGCCGCTGACGGCGTTGTCACCGAGCTCTGCGCAGTCTGAATCCGGAAGACGGAACCAATGGGCAAAACCGGCAAGGTTGCCGTCGCATTCGGCGATCAGCCCGTGTTCTCCCAGAAGCGCTCCGGCGACGAAATCGGTTTTTGCCTTTTCCCAGCCGTGAAAGAGTGTATAGAGTTCATCGCCCACCTGGTCACGAAACCCGTCAAAGATTGGCGTCCAGGCTTCGATGAGCAGATTCATGGCAGGTGTGATATCCGCCTGCACAGGTTTTCGGAAAGTCAGCATGTTGATATCCTCATGAAGAATGAGTTAGACACTTCAAAGGGCGCGGTAATAGGTGACGTGGGGAATGCGCTTGTCAAAGCCGGCCTTTTCATAGGCGCGGCGGGCGGGGGCATGACCATCGTCAAGGCCGGTGTGGACTTTGACGTACTCAATGCCTTCCGCACGCATACGGTCAAAGATACAGGCGTACTGCTTGCCGCCGATGCCGTGACCGCGCATGGAGGAATCCACGGCGTTTTCGCCGATTTCAGCGGATTTTCGCTCGGGATTGACGGTGTAGCTGATGAAACCGGCCACACGTCCCTCCACCTCGGCCACATAGCCGCGTCCTCCGCGCATGGCACGTGCGACACTGGCGCGCTTGGAAGCCTGCCAGCCGTCGAAGAAGGGGGAATAGAGCTCGCCCAGGTGATTCTCACGAAAGATCACGCGGATAGGCGTCCATGCCTGTACGGCGATGTCGCAGGCGCGTTCCACGTCGGCTTCGGCAGCCGGACGCATACAGGGATCAGTGCCGGTAATGGCATCGCGCAGAGGCATGAAGTAGTCCACGTCAGGCAGAGTATGGGAGAAACCTGCCTTTTCATAGGCACGGCGCGCAGGCGCGTGGGCATCGTCCAGACCGGTAGAAACGCGCACGTATTTGCAGCCCTCGGCCCGCATACGATCAAATACGTAGTTGTAGATCTGACCGCCGATACCCTTGCCGCGCAGATCGGAAGCCACGGCATTTTCGCTGAGATAGGCGATATCGCTGCCGGGGAAGGTGAGCCAGTGGGCAAAGCCGACGATGCGGCCGTCCAGCTCGGCGACACAGCCGTGGTCTGACTGCAGCGCGCGGCTGATCCGCTCGGCTTTGGGTTGTTCCCAACCGGCATAGAATACATTGTAGAGTTCATCGCCGATCTGTTCGCGGAAACCTTCAAAGATGGGCTTCCATGCGGCGAGCATAATCTCCATTGCAGGTACAAGATCAGCATCGGTGGCTTGGCGGAAAGTCAGCATGACAATATCCTCCTGAAAAAATGATGAAAGCGGGATCAAAGAGCACGGTAATAATCAATATGAGGAACCGTGTGACCGAAGCCTGCCTTTTCATAGGCACGTCGGGCAGCAGCATGAGCCGAGTCAAGGCCGGTATGAACCATGACGTACTCCAGACCTTCCTCACGCATACGATCAAAAACATGGGCGTACAGTTTCTGTGCAATGCCCTGTCCGCGCATGGCGGGATCTACGGCATTGAAGCCGAGATTTGCATATTTTCCGCCGGCACTGACCATAAATCCGGCAAAGCCTGCGATCATGCCGTCGGTTTCATAGACGAAACCGCGCTTCATCCAGACAGGCAGATCGCTGCAGAGTCTGTCCTGCCAGCCGGCAAATACGGCATCGTGAAGTTCCTGTCCCAGATACTCCCGGGAATAGGTGTCGTGAATGGCAGACCATGACTCAATGGCGATCTCAAATATGCGGGGAAAGTCTTCCTGACGTACGGAACGTACGTTGGACGAGGAACCGGAAATCAACTCGCGCAGAGGGGCATGATAATCAATGTTTGGCAGTCCGTGCTCAAAGCCAACCTTGGCATAGACGCGGCGTGCGGCGGCGTGAGCGGGATCGAGCCCGGTACCCACGCGTACATGGGTGAAGCCTTCTTCACGCATACGATCCATGAGGTATTCATGAATCTCACGGCCGAGTCCGCGTCCGCGCAGATCGGCTGCAACGGCATTTTCACTGAGTGCTGCCAGTGTATGGCTGCCGCTGACGGGCCACCAGTGCCCCCAACCGGCAACACGACCGTCCAGGAGCGCCGCGTAGCCATGGGCGCCGGAGATCATCGTTTTGATGCGTTCTTCCTTGGGGCCTTCCCAGCCGCCGAAAAAGACATCGAAAAGCTCGTCACCCATCTGTTCGCGGAAACCTTCATAGATAGGCGTGTAGGCGGTAAAAAGGATTTTGATTGCGGGCGGAAGATCCTCGGGAAGTGCGTGACGGAACGTGAGCATGGTGTATTCCTCCATCCTGTATGCAATATTGAGACTATTCTAACATCACATGGAGGCTGTGTAAATGGTGAAAACCGTCTGAAAAGTCTGGGAAAACGCTGTTTCTGCGATCCGAAATCAGGAGATGAACATACAGTCACCGAAGGAGAAAAAGCGGTAGCGCTCGGCAACGGCCTCGCGGTAAGCCGCCATCGTCTCGTCGTAACCGGCAAAGGCGGAGACAAGCATGATGAGCGTACTCTCCGGCAGGTGGAAATTGGTGATCAGGCCGTCGATTGCCTTGAAACGGTAGCCGGGATAGATGAAAATATCGGTCCAGCCGGTTTTGGCGGGAATCGTACCGTCGTCAAGTGCCACGGATTCAAGGGTGCGGGTGGACGTGGTGCCCACGGAGATGATGCGGCCGCCTGCGGCACGGCAGCGGTTGATCAGGTCGGCAGTTTCCTGCGAAACCTCATAATACTCCGCGTGCATATGATGCTCTTCAATCACATCAGCCTTGACCGGACGGAAGGTACCAAGACCCACGTGCAGCGTGACACGGGCAATGGAGACGCCCATGGCTTCCAGGGATGCCAGCAGCTCAGGAGTAAAGTGCAGACCAGCCGTGGGAGCTGCGGCAGAGCCGGGATTGCGGGCGTAAACCGTCTGGTAGCGGCTGGGATCATCCAACTGCTCGGTGATGTAGGGCGGCAGCGGCATGCGGCCCAGATCCTCAATGATCTCAAGGAAGATGCCGTCATAGTGAAAACGCACGTGGCGGTTGCCGTTTTCGTCCACGGATTCCACGGTGGCCGTGAGCTTGCCGTCGCCGAAGGACAGCTCGTCGCCCACACGGGTACGCTTTCCCGGACGTGTGATGCAGTCCCAGAGACCGTCGCCTTCGTCGCGCAGCAGCAGCACTTCCACGGCGCTGCCCTTCTGGGCATGGACACCCAGAAGTCGGGCGGGGATCACGCGGGAATCATTGAGAACCAGACAGTCGCCGGGACGAAGCATGGAGGGCAGATCAAAGAAATGCCGGTGCTCCACTTTACCGGTTTCACGGGAGAGGGTCATCATGCGGGAACCGTCGCGGCGCTCCAGGGGCGTCTGGGCGATGAGTTCCTGCGGAAGGTCGTAATAAAAGTCAGACTTGTTCAAAGGGATAGCTCCTTCGGTGAGTAATATATGGTAAGTAATCAGGAAAGACGCTGAATGGAGACGCCGGTATAATAGTAGGCGATAATCTGCTCTGCAGTGTAACCCTGCTCGGCCATGCCCTTGGCGCCAAACTGGCTCATGCCGAGGTTGTGACCGTTGCCGCCGCCGGAGACGATGAAGGTACCGGAGGAGGATGCGGGAATCTGCAGGGAGAGGGGATCGATGGCACCGGAAGCGGAGCCGGAACTGTCAGTGCCGGAACCCGGCGCAAAGCTCTGGGAGCCTCCGGTGACGGTTAACATGGCCTGTGTGGTCAGGCCGGAGGAAGTGAGAACCGGATAACTGCCGCCGTAGAAGTGCTGAGCGGAGTAGAGACCGGAAGAAGTCAGAACATGGGCATCGGCGGCAAGCGTTCCGGAGCTGCCGGTGATGGGGGTTCCAAGCGGTGTGCCGATCACGCCGGAGGGAGCAGGAATGAAATCAGCCGGGGAGGTGACGCGGGGATTTGCTTTATCCTCGAAGATCAGACGCTGACTGGAGATGCCGATGCCGTAATCGGTGCTGCGCAGCATCAGACGGATGGATTCGCCCTCGTAGTCCAGCACCTTGCCGTTGGCATCAATGAAAACCAGACGGCCGATATTGCCGGCAGCGGTGTATTCGGCATAGGCGTGGACGATGGAGGCGCAGTCATTGCCGCGTGCCCGCAGGAGCTTGGTGATCTGCGACAGGGTGATTTCATAAGTCCAGCTTCTGCGGGTGGTGGTGGTCATGGCTTCCCAGGGATCGGCGACGGCGCGCAGATAGGGAAGGGTGGAGTTCCAGATGTTTTCGGAGTTTTCGGTGGCACCGCCGTTGGAGGCGTGGTAAACCGCCATAATCGGCGAACCTGCGTAGGTGATGTACATACCGGCGGTGGAATCGACGGCGGCATCGGTGGTTTCGTTGGCAGACTTGGTGCCGCGGTAAACCTGGCAGTCGGTGGAATTGCACAGGTCAAAGCCGTCGGATTTGTGGCCGCCCATGGTGGCGGCGGTGTAGGAGCGGGCGGCCAGAGCCTGCGCACGCAGCGCTTCATAGGGCCATTGGTTGTTCATCTCGTAAGGGATGACACCTTTGATGTAATCCTCAAGGGCAACGTAATTGATAACATTGAGCGTACCGTAGGAGTTGCGGTGATAGAGGAAGGAACCTGTGTAGGTATACCCCTTAAACCAGGTCTCGGGCCGGGGGCAGCCGTTGCCGGTGGGGACGATGAAGAGATCCTGCCCGCCGAAGTCCACGGAAGCCAGAACCGCTCCGGAGTCTGTCTGGGTGATCTTGAAGCCGGTGGAACCGCTGGGCTGAACCGTGATTTCCACGGCATTGAGCGTGCCGTAGTAGTTGAGGCTGCCGTCGGGATTCATGGTACCGTAGGTGTAACCGGAACCGTATCCTGTCTTGTTCTGCAGGTTTGCACGGGAGAGCCCCTCAGAACCATAGTACAGACCGACTTTGACGAAAGAAGGCAGGGGAGAGGCTGCCTGCGCGGGTGACATGGGAAGAATCGTAAAGAGCAGAAAGATGCAGAGGATAAGCGCTGTGCGCCGATGGTGGCGTTTCATATAAATCTCCTTATGCAGCGGTGCGCAGGGGGAAAATCACGCCTGCGCGGGGGATATGGATGGTATGACCGGTTAAGTACATACCTTAACCAGTATATTATATCCGAAAAGCGCCTGAATGTCAAATAAACAAACAGAAAACGACATTGTTCCCGGAACGTAAAAAGGCTTTGAAAGCTGCGGCAATGAAAAATGCAGGACGGCGGCCTCTGTCCTGCAAAAGAGGGGCGTCGGAAGCGGAAGCGGAAGGCGCATTTTGGTTATTTTTATGATCTTGGGTAAAAAACCGTGGTTTTTGGAGCTTCGATTCGGCAACTGGTCAGTAGACAAGACGGAAAGGGGCGCGTATAATATAGAGTAAGGTTACTGTAGGCATGGTCAGGCCGTGCCGGTTACGGTAAATCAAATCGCCAGCCTGCAAGAGATTTGAGTGCCGTATGCATACCTGATATCGAGAGAAAGGAGCAGCAGCCGTTAAAGTCATGTTGATTTTGGAAGGCTGTCACCTGTTACATGAAAAAGCCGATCTTTACCGGAGCCGCAGTCGCGATTGTTACCCCTTTCCTGCCCAAGGATGGCGGTGTGAATTTCGAAAAACTCGGTGAGCTCATCGATGAGCAGATTGCCCGCAAGACCGACGCCATCGTCATCTGCGGCACCACCGGTGAATCTCCCGTTCTGGACGACGAAGAGCATCGCAAGTGCATCGAGTTTGCCGTCAAGCATACGGCGGGCCGCGTTCCGGTTATCGCCGGTACCGGTTCCAACGATACCGCCTACGGTCTTCACCTGACCAAGCATGCCGAGGAAGCCGGCGTGGACGGTGTCCTGATGGTGACTCCTTATTATAACAAGACCACCCAGAAGGGTCTCATCGAGCACTACCTCTATATTGCCGATCGTACCAACGTGCCGATCATTGTCTACAATGTTCCCGGCCGTACCGGTATGACCATCCAGCCCGAGACCTATTACGCCATGTCCAAGCATCCCAACATCAACGGTATCAAGGAAGCCTGCGGCAACCTGTCTACCGTCGTGCAGACCCGTAAGCTCTGCGGCGATGATATGTACATCTGGTCCGGTGAGGACATCCAGACCCTGCCCATCCTTTCCGTCGGCGGTAAGGGCGTCATCTCCACTTCCTCCAACATCATCCCCGAGGTCATGCATGACATCTGCGCGAAGTTCTTCGAAGGTGATATTGCTGCCGCCGAAGCGCTGCAGATTGAATGGTCCGACCTGATGGATGCCATGTTTATCGAGACCAATCCTATCCCCGTCAAGACCGCCATGGAGCTCATGGGCTATGAAGTCGGCGGCCTGCGTCTGCCCCTGACCACCATGACCGAGGGTAACCTTGCCAAGGTCAAGGCCTCCCTGACTGCCCACGGCCTGCTCAAGTAATCTGTAAGAGGCATACATATGACAAAGATCATTCTTTCCGGCGCCTGCGGCCGTATGGGCCGTGCCATTCATCGCCTGACCGAGAAGAACGACGCCGTGACCGTGGTTGCGGGTGTTGATCCCTTTGGTAAGGCCTATGCCGATTTCCCGCTGTACGCCGCTTTTGAGGATGTGAAGGAAGAAGCTGACGTGGTAGTGGATTTTTCCAACGTCGCGGCCATTGAGACCGGCCTTCTTGACTTCTGCATTTCCAGAAAGCTTCCTCTGGTGCTTGCCACCACCGGTCACAGCCCCGAGCAGCTTGAAAAGATCGCCGAGGCGCAGAAGTCCATCGCGATCTTCCGCTCTGCCAATATGTCCATGGGCGTGAATCTCCTGGCGGATCTCATCAAGCGTGCCGCCTCTGTCCTTGGTGAAGGCTATGACGTGGAAATCATCGAAAAGCATCATAATCAGAAGCTCGATGCGCCTTCCGGCACCGCTCTGATGCTGGCAGACGAAGTCAAATCCGCGCTTCCCTATGAAGCCGAATACTGCTATGACCGCCATGAGCGCCGCGAGAAGCGTCCCGCCCATGAAATCGGTATTCACGCCGTTCGCGGCGGTACCATCGTCGGCGAGCATGAGATCATGTTCTGCGGTCCCGACGAAGTGATCACCATTGCCCATTCCGCGCTGACCCGCGAAGCTTTCGCCGGCGGCGCCGTGAAGGCAGCCCAGTTCCTTGCCGGCAAGACAGCCGGTGCATATGGTATGAAAGACCTGCTCGCCAATATCTGAGCAGTGAATTGACAGTCCGAGCGGCTGTCAGGAAAGGAGACGCATGGCCGAAGCCATGCAGGATTGAACATGAAGAACTATAAGGTAGGCATCATCGGCGCGACCGGTATGGTTGGCCAGCGTTTTGCAACTCTGCTTGAGAATCATCCCTGGTACACCGTGACCGCTCTGGCCGCTTCCGGCCGCAGCGCCGGCAAGACCTATGAGGAAGCTCTGGGCGGCCGTTGGGTCATGGATACTCCCATTCCCGCTGCCATGAAGGACATGATCGTCATGGACGCCACCGCCGATATCGCCAAGATCGCCGATCTGGTTGACTTCGTTTTCTGCGCTGTCGATATTAAGGATAAGAACGAGCTCAAAGCGCTGGAAGAAGCCTACGCCAAGGCCGAGATCCCCGTGGTTTCCAATAACTCTGCCCATCGTTTCACCCCCGACGTGCCCATGATCGTGCCGGAAATCAACCCCGAGCATTGCGAGGTCATTCCGTTCCAGCGCAAGCGTCTGGGTTCCAAGCGCGGCTTTGTCGCGGTTAAGTCCAACTGCTCTCTGCAGAGCTATGTTCCCGCCCTGCATCCCCTGCGTGATCTGGGTATCCAGAAGGTTCTGTGCTGCACCTACCAGGCCATTTCCGGCGCCGGCAAGACCTTTGAAAGCTGGCCTGAGATGGTTGACAACCTCATTCCCTACATCGGCGGCGAGGAAGAGAAGTCCGAGAAGGAGCCTCTGAAGCTGTGGGGTAAGCTGGAGAACGGCGTGATCGTTCCCGCCACCTCTCCCGCCTTCACCGCTCAGTGCCTGCGCGTGCCCGTGTCCAACGGTCATATGGCTGCTGTTTTCGCCAGCTTTGACAAGAAGATCTCCTGCGAAGAGATCATCGAGCGCTGGAAGAACTTCTCCGGCGAGCCGCAGAAGCTGAATCTGCCCTCCGCTCCCAAGCAGTTCCTGCACTACTTCACCGAGAACGATATGCCCCAGACCAAGCTCCACCGCAATCTGGAAGGCGGCATGGCGGTCAGCGTCGGTCGTCTGCGTCCCGATACCCAGTACGACATCAAGTTCGTCTGCCTGTCCCATAACACGCTGCGCGGCGCTGCCGGCGGCGCTGTCCTCGCGGCTGAGCTTCTCTGCGCGAAGGGTTACATCGACTAAGTCCATATTTCCTGTGCAATGCAAGGCCCGCGGTATTTTTTCCGCGGGCTTTTTTGTCTCGGGGGATTGTCACGCCGGACAGAATCCGTTATACTAAAGAAAAAGCCCGAAAGGACGGATTTGATTATGCATATGCTTTCGCCCAGACAGATCCATCTGGATTTCCATACCTCCGAATTGATCCCCGGCGTCGGCGCGGAGTTTGACCCGCAGGAATTTGCCCAGACCATGGCGGATGCCCACGTGTCGTCTGCAACGGTATTTGCCAGAGGCCATCACGGCTGGCTGTACTATGATTCCAAGGCATTCCCCGAGCGGGTGCATCCGGGGCTTGCCTGCCGCGACCTGATGCCGCAGCAGGTGCGTGCGCTGCACGAAAAGGGCATCCGCGCACCCATCTACATCACCGTCCAGTGGGACTATTATACCGCGCAGAATCATCCCGAATGGCTGGCACGTAATCCCGACGGCTCCCTGGTGGGCAATGGCTTTGATACGGCGGGATTTTATCAGACCCTGTGCATCAATACCGGCTATCGTGACTTCCTGAAGGCTCAGGTCAAGGAAGTGATCGACCTGTTGGGCGATGAGCTGGACGGCATTTTCTTTGATATTGTCGGTGTGCGTCCCTGTACCTGCGCCACCTGCCGGAAGCTGATGAAAAAGACCTGCCTCAACTTCGCAGATCCCGCCGATGCGCGTCTCTTTGCAAAGCGTTCTCTGGATGAATTTCAGACCGATATGTCCGCCTTCGTGCGGCAGTATCGTCCCGAAGCGACGATCTACTATAACGCAGGCCATGTGGGTCCCTCTGTCAAGGCTACGAAGGACAGCTACAGCCATTTTGAGCTGGAAAGCCTGCCCTCCGGCGGCTGGGGCTATCTGCATTTCCCGACGGCGGCTCGCTATGCCCGTAAGCTGGGCCTTGACTGCATGGGCATGACCGGAAAGTTTCATACGGCCTGGGGCGATTTCCATTCGCTGAAGAATCAGGCGGCGCTGGAATTTGAGGCGTTCCGTATGCTTTCCTTCGGCTTTGCCTGCTCCATCGGCGATCAGCTGGAGCCCCGCGGTAAGCTCGGTCGGGCGACCTATCGGCTCATCGGCCGGGTTTATGAGCAGTTTGAGCGGTATGAGGACTGGGCGCGCCCGTCGAAGGCGCTGACTGAGGCCGCGGTCTATACGGCGGAGGATCCGCTGTACAGCTCAGGGCTTTCCGATGAGATCCTTGGCGTGTGCCAGATGCTGGAAGAACTGTCGCTGCAGTTTGACATCCTCGACCGGGAAATGTCCCCCGAGGGTTATAAGCTCGTCATCATCCCGGAAAACTTCCGGGGAGATGCGCAGTTTGCCGCAATGATCGACGCCTATGTCGCAAACGGAGGCCGGGTGATCGCCTGCGGACGCGGCGGAGCGGATGAAGCGGGCAATTACCCTGCGAGCTTCGGCGTGCGCTGCATCGGCGATAATCCCCTGTATCCCGACTTCATTCAGGGCAATTCCCCCATGGCCGTCGGGCTTGATGAGGAAGGGGAGTATGCCATCTATCAGCAGGGTGTGCTGTTGGAGAGTGATACTGCCAAACCCATGCTTATGGCCGTGGCTCCCTACTTTACCCGTACGGCGGAACACTTCTGTTCTCACCGCTATACGCCCTCGGCGCATGGAGAAGCCTATCCCGTGGCCTATGAAAATAACGGCGTGATTGTGTTCGGGCATCCGATGTTTGCCCAGTACCGCGCCAATGCCCCCCAATGGGTAAAGATTCTCATGGGCAATGCCATCGACCGGCTGCTGGACAGCCGCCTCATCCGTCACGACGGTCCCTCTACCGTTGCCGTGTCGGTGCTTGCGCAGCCGGAAAAGCAGCGCACGAATGTACACATTCTCACCTATATCCCCGTGCGCAAGTCTGCCGAGATCGATATCGTTGAGGAACGCACCTGCGTGCGCAATCTGACGCTGGCAGTGGATATTCCCGGCGGCTTTAGCAAGGCAAGACTGGTGCCGTCCGGCGTGGAACTGCCTGTCGCGGACGGTAAAATCACTGTACCCGAGGTGGACGGCTACGCAATCGTCGAGTTGACATAATCATTTACATCTTTGCCTGTAAGTACCGGAAAAGGAGAAAACAAACATGAAAGGTCCCTATATCGGTTCAGCATACTATCCCGAGGATTGGTCTGAGGAAGAACTGCCCCGCGATATTGCACGGATGAAGAATGCAGGAATGAACGTTGCCCGTATCGGTGAGTTTGCCTGGTACAAGATGGAGCCGGAGGAAGGTAAATTCGATTTTGCATGGCTTCACCGGATCGTGGATGCTCTGCGGGAAGCGGAGATTGCCGTCGTCATGGGTACGCCGTCGGCCTGTCCGCCGGTGTGGTTTGTGGAGAAGCATCCGGACGCGCTGAAAATGGATGCAAACGGCCAGCGCTCCACCCACGGCGGCCGCCGTCACTGCTGCTCCAATCATCCGGCCTACCGTTTTTACTCCCTGCGCATTGCCGAAATGCTTGCCCGTGAGTTCGGACAGGATGAAAATGTGATTTCCTGGCAGATCGATAACGAAATCTACTCCAATATGGAGATCGGCTGCTGCTGTGATCTCTGCGTGGAGAGTTTTCACCATTATCTTGAACGTAAATACGGCACGGTGGACGCGCTCAACCGCCAGTGGAACTTAAACCTCTTCAGCCAGGCTTACGCAAGCTTTGATCAGGTACCGGCGCCGGGTCATGCCTGGCATAATCCCCATCTGCTGCTTGACTGGACGCTCTGCCATGCAGATGACCATATCCGCTTCATCCATGATCAGGCCGACGTTCTGCGCCGGTACACCGACGCGCCTATCGGCACCGATATGATGCCCTTTGGCGGTGTGGATCACCGCAAGATGAACGAAAAGCTGGACGTGGTGCAGTATAACCACTACAATACCTGCGAAAACCTCTGGCATTTCGCATTCTGGTCGGATTATATGCGCACCCTGCGGGATACGCCCTTCTGGGTGACGGAAACCTCCACCTGCTGGAACGGCTCCACCTCCTGGACGCAAGGCTTCAAGCCCGAGGGTTTCTGCCGGGCCAATTCCTGGCTGGGCGTGGCGCTGGGTGCGGAGGCAAACCTCTACTGGCTCTGGCGTACCCACTGGGCAGGGCATGAGCTGCTCCACGGCTCGGTGCTGACGCCCTCCGGACGTCCACGCCATACCTTCGGCGAGGTGCAGGAAACCGCCAAAGGCTTTGCAAAGGCTGCGGATTTCCTCAATGATACCCGCGTCAAGTCCGAAGTCGGTATCTTTTACACCTCCCACAACTGGAATATGTTCGATACCCAGCCTCACTGGACGGCTGGCTGCCCCTGGCCTGAGCTCAAAAATTTCAGTTACCTGAATGCGATTCTGAATTACTTCTATCAGCCAATTCTCACCGCCGGTCTGCGGCCTGACGTGGTGGATGCATACGCCGATCTTGATAAGTACCGTGTGCTCGTCTCGCCGCTGCAGCTGACCATCGAGGAAAACGGTCTGCCCGAGCGGCTTGAGCAGTGGGTACGTGACGGCGGCACCTGGATTGTCGGCGCCATGACCGACAGCCGCAACGCCATCGGCGCTCACTACACCGACCGGGAACGCGGCATCGTGGAACGGCTCGCCGGTATTACCCAGTGCTATGAAATACCCGACCCCGACGGTCTGGTCAAAGCCGTCTGGGCCGACGGTACAGAGTGTGACGGCAAACTCTGGTATGAGGTCTTTGACTGCGCGGCGGATACCGAAGCGCTGGTTACCTATACGGCCGGTCACTCAGACTTTGTGGGCCGTGCCTGCGTTACCAGCCGCAAGGTTGGGAAGGGACGCATCATCGTTGTGGGTACCTTCCCGGGAGCCGATACCATGGCCCGGGTGCTGAATATTGCCTGTGCCGAAACAGGCGTTGTGCCTTACGCGACGGAAGGTCTCATCTGTGTCTCGCCGCGCGAGGGCGGCGGAAAATCCGGCCTCATCGCCGTGGAGATCGGCGGCAAGGCAGGCTCCGTCATCCTTGACAAGTCCATGCGCAATATCCTCACCGGCGAAGAAGCCTCGGGCCGCGTGGAAGTCGGTCCCTATGAGGTCTGTGTCTGGGAAAACCTGTGATAATGAGCTGAAAACGCAGCAGAGCCGCGGCGGGAAGCCTGCCGCGGCTCTGCTGTATCACGATCAGCGTTCCTGTTTCAATTGATTGGGCGATATTCCGTAATGCTTGCGGAAAACCCGGGAAAAGTAGAGCGGATCGTCGTAGCCCACCTCATAGGCGGTCTGGGAGACGTTGAGGGAAGAGAATCTGAGCAATTCCCAGGCGTTCTGCAGCCGTACCTGTGTCTGATAGCTGTGCACCGACTGGCCGGTCATTTCCTTGAACACATGCATGAAGCGGGATTTCCCGACGAAGCAGATCCGGGCATATTTGTCTAGGTCTACCTTCTCGCGATAATTCTGGTTGATGTAGGCAATAACGTCGTTGATACGGTGCAGTAGCACGGCTTCCGGAGCTGAATCCTCCGACGGGCGGGTGATGAGCGCCATGAGCTGCATAAACAGACCTGCTTCGGCACAGGGGCTGTGGTCAAGACGGTTGTATTCTCCGATGAGCTCCAGAAACTTGGCCTCAAACAGCGCCTTGTCGCCGGGCGTGAAAATCGTGGAACCTGTGATGCCGCACTGTGCAAAGATTTCCCCCACACCGGTACCGCAAAAGTGCAGCCAATAGGAAATCGGACGCTCGGCGGCGGGAAAAAAGTAATACTGCCGCTCGTAGGGCAGGTAGAAAATAAGCTGTCCGGCATCCATTCGCAGGGTTTGTTCGCCGATTCCGACTTCAGCGCTGCCGCTTTTCAGATAGAGCATATGATAATCACTGCGTCCGCGGCTGCGCAGTACCGATGCATCGGTTTCGTAGACTGAACGGATACCGCAGCTGTTGAGCTGCAGATAGCCGTCGCTGGTGCGATCGGTCAGATTGAAGGATTCATGTTCCAAGGAGCCTCACCTCATCAGTGATTATACAGCAGCGCAGCAGGATTGTCCATGTTTTTTATGGGAGATATATGGATTTATTGCTGAAGAGGACGTATACTTAAGAAAAATGCGAAAGGAATACGGGTATGCGCGAGAAGATTTTGTTTGATAAAGGCTGGCTTTTTCATCAGGGGGATATAGAGATTCCCTTTCCTGTAGAGCGAAGCACAACATATATGGCTGCCAAGACCGAGCGTATGCTCTGGGGGCCGGCGGCTGTTAACTTTGATGACGGCGGGAAGCGTACCACCCGGTTTGACGAAGTTGATCTGCCCCATGATTATATCATTTCCCAGACGCCGTCAGGGGAGAATAACGCATCGCTGGGCTATTTCAAATACGATAATGCCTGGTACCGCAAGCACTTCACCATCCCTGCGGAGGATGAGGGAAAGCGACTGACGCTGTATTTCGAGGCTGTGGCAACCCATGCCACGGTCTATCTCAACGGTAGCCTTATGAAACGTAACTTCTGCGGCTACACCTCCTTTGAGGTGGATATCACCGACGTTGTCCGCTATGGCGAGGACAATGTGCTGGCGGTCTATGTGGAAGCTGAGAGCCATGAGGGCTGGTGGTATGAGGGTGCGGGTATTCATCGTCATGTGTGGCTGATCAAGACCTCGCCTGTTGCCGTGGATCTCTGGGGCGTGTATGTCAGACCGGAAAAGCAGGGGGAGACGGCGTGGAAGGTTTCTCTTGAAACCACCGTGCGCAATGATCGGTATGCCCCGGCAGAGGTAGAGGTCACGACCAGAATCCTGGATCGGGACGAAAACGTGATTGGCACCGCTGTATGCCGCGGCACAATCGGTATGCGCAGCGTGCGTACCCTCAGCAGTGAAGTGCAGATTGACACGCCGCATCTGTGGGATGTTGACGATCCCTACCTCTACACGGCACATACCGTGATCCGGGAAAACGGTGTGGAAGTTGACATAACAAACGACCGCTTCGGCTTCCGTTGGTACCATATCGATCCCGATCGCGGCTTTTTCCTCAACGGAAAGCCCCTCAAGATCAAGGGCGTCTGCGCCCATGCGGACTGCGGCCTGTTGGGCAAGGCGGTGCCGGACAATATCTACCGCCACAAGATCGCCATGCTCAGGGAGATGGGCGCCAACGGCTACCGCACCAGCCACTACCCCCATGCGGAGGCCACGATGGATGCGCTGGACGAGATGGGTTTCATCGTTATGGACGAGATCCGCTGGCTTGAATCCACAGACGAAGGAAAAGCGCAGCTTGATATGCTCATCAAGCGTGACCGCAACCGTCCGTCGGTGTTTTTCTGGAGTATCGGCAACGAGGAACCGATTACCACGACGCCTGCGGGCAGAAGGATTGCCGCAAGTCTGACGGCATATGCCCGTCAGCTGGACGATACCCGTATCGTGACCTATGCCGACAGCCATCCGACAAATTCCAAAACCTTTGACCTCATGGATGTCATCGGAATCAACTACAGCCTGGATGCGTATGAAAACGTTCGGGCACAATATCCCGACAAGACGATTGTAGCATCGGAATGCTGTGCCGTCAGCACGACCCGCGGCTGGTTTGAGGAAAATAGCGAAGTCCACGGGTACATGAGTGCCTATGATAAGACCGGCCCGTATTTCTGGAAAGCGCGTGAGGAGACCTGGAAATTCCTCTGTTCGAAAGAATGGATTCTCGGCGGCTATCAGTGGGACAGCTTTGAGCATCGCGGCGAGAGCCAGTGGCCCAGACTTTGCTCCCAGGCAGGCGCCATTGATCTGTTCTTCCAGCGCAAGGATGCCTTCTACCAGAACCAGTCCCACTGGCTTGAATCGCCGATGATTCATATGTTCCCGCACTGGAATCTGGAAGGCAAAGAGGGTGAAATCATCAACGTCTGGGCGTATACCAACTGTGACAGCGCGGAGCTGATCCTCAACGGTGCAAGCATGGGATGCGTCGGGGTGGAGAAGTACGGTCATGCGGAGTGGAAGGTGCCGTATGAACCGGGAACCGTCGAGGTGATCGGCTATCGGGAGGGCAGGGAAGTCTGCCGCGACAGCCATACCACAACCGGCATGCCCTGTGCGCTCAGAATCATCCATGAAACAAAGGATATTGAGGCAAACGGCCGGGATGTGGCGGTGTTTACCTGTTACTGTGTGGATGAAAACGGCCGCGAGGTGCCGGATGCCGCGGTCACGGTGGATTTTCATACCAACGGGCTCGGTGTCATTGTCGGTACCGGCTCCGACGTCTGCGATCATGTGCCGATTCCCAGTACGACCAGACGTATGCGGGCGGGAAGGATTGCCGTTGCGGTCAAGGTGGGACAAACGCCGGGTACACTGCGGTTGTATGCTTCCGCTCCGATGCTCAAAACCGGCTCAATCGGCATTGAAATCGAATAACGGACAGTCTTTAAGTATCTGCCGCGCAGGGAGCGTTCAATTGCCGCTCCCTGCGCGGATTTTGCGTATAAGTGGGTGCAATCCCGGGCATACTGGCCTTACATCAATCCGGGAGGTCATATGTCCCATGAATAAAATCCTGAAAACGCTTGCGCTGACCCTGTCTGCGCTGATGCTTGTCACGCTGCTTACCGCCTGCGGCGGCAGCGGCGGTGAGCTCTACATCTTCAACACCAAGGGCGAGAATGCAGAAGCCATGCAGGCAGCCTGCGATGCTTTTTCAAAGGAAACCGGCATTCCCGTCAAGCTTTTCTCACTGGGCTCCGGTACCGACAGTCTGGAACTCATGCGCACCGAGATGAACGCCCGGCAAAAGCCTGCAATCTTTTGCATCATGAGCCCGGCGGAGCTGGGGGAATGGGTGGAAGGCGGCTTTGCAAGGCCGCTG